>JAQBXK010000024.1 GCA_027625145.1 Pseudomonadota bacterium | reverse complement strand
GAAAGAAGAATTTGATGAGCGTGTTAATAATTCAGACGTTTTTATAAAAGGATGTTTGAAGGCTCTTTCTTATAGATTAAGAGCATTGAATAAAAAATCACAATAATAAAAAAAATAAATTATATTTTTTACATATCTTTTAATTTAAAGTTTTGTTGAGGTTATCAAATGATTGAAGATATCAATTTAAAAATTAAAAATGAAAAACAAGATGCTTCCTCTCTTTTTCAAAATACGCTTCCCTTATCTTCTGATGATTTATTAGATCAATTAAACAAATGGAATATTAAGTTCAAATGCTATAACCATATTCCTTTAAAATCCGTAAAAGAATCAAAGTTACACCAAAGTCAGTTTCTTAGCTATAATGAAGGTGGAGGGCATATAAAAAATCTTTATCTGAGAGATCATAAAAAGAATAATATTTTATTGATAGCTGAACAAGATTGTTTAATAGATTTAAAAAACATTAGCGGAGTATTGGGAGTTGGTCGAATATCATTTGGTTCACCTGATAGATTGTTTGAAAATTTAGGAGTTCGTCCTGGTGCAGTTACACCTTTTGCAATGATTAACGGTGTTAAAAAAAACGTAAGATTATTTATAGATTCAAAATTAAAACAATGTTTAAAAATTTATGCTCATCCTTTAGTTAATGATAGAACTATCGAAATATCTATTAAATCTTTAGAAAAATTTTTTAATAAAATAGAAATAACACCTAATTGGGTTAATTTAAATTAGATATATATAGTTTGATAAAATGATAGAATGTATTGTATGTAAAAATAAGAAAATAGAATTATTTAAAATAATTCATGAAAAAAAATACTGGCATTGTATAAATTGTGAAGCTAAATTTTTAGACAAAAAAAACTATATTAATGCTATTAATGAAAAAAAACATTATTCAAAACATAATAATTTTATTAAAGACCCAGGTTATAGAAAATTTTTATCAAAACTTTCTGAACCATTAAAAAAATATATTTCTATCAATGATTTTGGCTTAGATTACGGTTGTGGTTATGCTCCAGCATTAGCTGATATTTTTAAAGAAGATGGGTTTATAATTGATATTTATGATCCTTTTTTTTTTCCAAATGAAAATGTGTTTTTAAATAAATATAATTTTATTACATGTTCCGAAGTTTTTGAACATTTATTTAATCCATACGATGAGTTTTTTAAACTAGACGCTTTACTAGAATGCAATGGATATTTAGGAGTAATGACTTCATTTATGCCGTCTGATCAGGAGTTTGAAGATTGGTATTATAGGAGGGATCCAACTCATGTGGTTTTTTATAATGAAAAAACATTTGAAGTAATAGCTTCTCAAATGGAATGGAACTTAATAATCCCATCGAAAGATATAATTATATTTAAAAAGTAAATATTTTTCTAAATCATCTTTTGTTAGTTTATAGATTAGATACTATTTTCGTATTAAATTTGATGTTATTATTAAATAACAATACTTTAAAATATTAATCAGGTTCTTGAATGAATAAATTTAAAATTAAAACTGAATGTGGTTTAAAAAAATATAATGAACTAAAAACTAAAAAAAATATTTTTAATAAAATACGATTTTATTGGTTTACTTTTTTTGCGGTCATAAGAGATTATAATAAATCATGATAAATCCTAAAGACGATAATTATAATCTTTTTGATGGAGATGATCAACTTTTTAAATCTTATATTAAAGACGCCGATTTATATTTTGAATACGGTGTTGGCAAATCTACTGAATGGGTTTTAGAAAATACTAAATCAAAAATTATTGCTGTTGATAGTGATTTAAATTGGATTAATTCTATAAAAAATATTGAAGCTTATAAAGAACGTCTTAAAACTACATGGGTTGATTTAGGGGAGTTAACTAAATGGGGACGTCCTATTAGTTACAGTCATAGAGATAATTTTATAAATTATATTAATGCAATTTGGCAATTTGATAAAAATCCTGACATAGTACTGATTGATGGAAGATTTAGAGTGGCTTGTTTTTTATATACCTTATTGCAGGCGGATAAAAATACAGTCATTTTCTTTGACGATTATCTAAATCGTCCATGGTATCACATAGTTGAAGACGTGATTCCTATTAATAAACAATGTGGAAGACAAGGTGTGTTTCAAGTGCCTAAACTTTTTGACAAACAACTGGCTAAAAATATATTAGAAAAATTTATATACGTATTAGATTAACGCATATTTTTTTTCAAAATTTTTGTTTCTTTTGTTGGTTTGTAAGAGTAATCACCAAGATTTCTAAAATTAAAAGTTATGTATAAAGAGTCTTCTGGAAGTAGATCTCTATCTGCATCACCAGCAGTGTTTTTATATTCAACGAGAATTGTTAGGCAATTTTGAAACATATAGCCAGTTCCAGTATACTCTAAACCTATGCTTTCTGAAATCTTATCTGTTTTGTCATTATTTAAATCGTAAGTAGTTGAGTATGATGTTGTCAAATTAGAAAAACTTTTAGAAACAGCAAAACTAATTTCTTCTCTATCAGAATCAGTTGATAAAAAATCTCCTTTAATAGAGCTATGGTTAGTGCCGTATGACCAACCATTTGTTGACCCACTAAACGTAAAATTTGACATATCAGATTTAAAATCGTGATGATCATATAAAGATAACCAAGAAAAATTTGCTAAGTTACTTGGGTTCCAATCAATTGAATTTATAATATGTGATTGTCTATTTTGGTTTTGTGTCTTAATATTTTTTTCGGTTCCACCTATTTTTTGACTTTGGCCAATAAAAAAATTTAGATCACCAAAATTATCTGAAATAATTGATGATGTTAAACCTGCGTTTATTCTTTGGTTATTTTGTATATTATCTCTTCCTTGGTATTGATTAGTTAAGAATAAATTAGTCGGATCTAATCTATACTCAGATGAATCTCTATTAGGTATTTCATCAGTTCTATCAGGAGAAAACATTGAACTTAATTGAATTTTTGGTTCTAAAATTAAACCAAAGCTTTCATAATTTGTTAAATATTGTTTGCTTGCGGCTATTGAAAGCCCAGCAGATGGACGATCTATGTATTTATTGTCATCTGTATCACTAGTAGGTCTTCCTTGAATAGAATACAAATCCAGTCCTAAATTAGCTTCTGCTTCAAATAGAATGTTACTAAATTCTTTTGATTTATTGAAGTTGCCTGATGCTGACCAGCGCTTAATATCATAATATTCATCGTTATAAACAGAATGAGCATTGATTTTTATATCATAATTGTAATCTTTATTACTATCAAAAACATGATGAGATATTCCTGGTGCTAGGACTGGTTCGTTATTAGAATTTTTCCCTTCATCAAGATTTTCAATATTAAAAATTTCAATGGTTGAAATTGAGTTTTGTTTTATTTTTTCTAACGTAACAAAGCTCTTGTGTGAGGAATTGCTATCAAATCCATATCTTCTCATAAAGGTATCTTGATCACTATATTTACCTTCAGCTGTTACATCCCATTTATTTCCTATTGTTGCATCAAGAAAAAAAGTCATTCCAAAAACATCATCACCATCTTTTGAATAAGTGTCTAAATTTCCCTTAATTAAATTTGTCTCTATTGATGAAGTCTCGTATTTTTTACGGAAATTTAAGTTGTCAGCATGCCCAGTTTTACCAAATTGATGAGATGTTAAGGTCATATCCCATGTAGGATCATTTTCAGGTGCATAATAATAAGGTATTTTTGCATGAAATCTATTTCGCGTTGAATAGCCATATACAGGAGTTAAAAGTCCAGTTCTTCTTTTTACTGTCCAGTCAGGATGGCTTATATAAGGCAGATAATATATAGGAATAGAAAATATTTTCATCTTCACATGTTTATGATAAATAGTTTTAGTAATTGGATCATGTTTTATGTTGTTTGATTGTAACTGCCAAATTGGTGTTTCGCCTTCTTTTATATTACAATTACAAGCTGTATAAACTCCTTCATCAAAGAAGCTCTCTCCTTTATCATTACGTTTAAAACTTTTAGCTTTTATTGACGATTTATCAGCTAATTTTCCATATAAAGGTATTGCCACTATTGATTTAAATTCGTTAGTTAGAGTTGCTTTATTAGTTTCAAAAAAAGAACCATCTTCTTCAGTTATAACCACATCTCCGATAGCAATAGCTTTATCTGTATTTTGATTATAGGTAACTTTTTTTGCAGTTAGTTTTCGATTTTTATTAATGATTATAACATTGCCAGTAGCTATCATTATATTATTTTTTTCATCCACTTCTAAATTATCACTTGTAAAAGTGATGTCTTCAGATGAATTAGAAATCTTTTCTTGAGCCGCTGCATTCCCTAAAGTTAAAAATATAAAAATAGAAAATAATTGTAAAAATCTCATATTTTTCCTGACATATTATTTTTAGAACTTTAAGAATAAGTTATAGATATTTAACAATTAAGAACAGTTGTAATTTATAAAATTTTTCCTGGGTTCATTATTCCTTTTGGATCTATTTGATTTTTAATTGTTTGCATTAAAGAATAAGCAACATTATTTTTGTGTTTTTTTAAACTATCTTTTCTTAATTGACCAATACCATGTTCTGCAGAGAATGATCCGTTATACTTATGAACGATTTCATATAGTTTTTCTGTTAATTCAATGCTTTTACCGTTAAATCCATCTGGTAGAGAGCCATTACCAAAAACATTATAGTGAAGATTTCCATCTCCTAAATGTCCAAAAAAAATTGTTTTCAGATTTGGTAAAAAATCATTTATCATTTGTTGAGCTTCTTCATGGAAAGTTTCGATTGATTCTAACGGTAAAGAAATATCATGTTTCAAACATTTTATTAAATTAGATTTTTTAAGCTCTTTTTTTTCTGATTCTGCCCCAGCTTCTCTTATTGACCATAAAGCTTTACTTTGTGTTTCATTACTGCATATGGTTGCATCTGATATTAAATTATTTTCTAGACATTCAGCTAAGATATTTTCAACCTTATTTATTATAGGAATTTCTCCTTTATCGTTCTGTTTAATGTCAATATTAGAGTAACTTGATATATCAACTAACACGCCCATTTCAGGCATTTTTTCCAGAGGCACCACTATATTGTCGATGTTATTTTTAGCAACAACCCAAAAGGTATTTGGCATTATTTCAAAAGATTCAATGGAGCCTGGAAACTCTAATTGTAAAACATTTAATAATTTTAAAGCATTAAATATTGTATTAGCTTCAACAAAAAAAGTGGTTATTTTTTTTGGTAAAGGAAAAAGCTTAAGGGTTGCCCCGGTAATTATTCCTAGAGTACCTTCAGCCCCAATAAATAGATTTTTTAGGTCATAACCAGTATTATCTTTTTTTAATTCAGTAAGAAGGTTCATTATTTTCCCATCAGGCAAAACTACTTCTAATCCAAGACATAATTCTCTGGAATTACCATATTTTAAAACGTTAATCCCTCCCGCATTAGTTGATAAATTCCCTCCAATCATACATGAACCTTTCGCACCTAGACTTAGTGGGAAGAACAAATCTTCTTGTTCAACCTTTTCATGAATTGAAGACAATATAACGCCCGCATCAACTGTGATTGTTTTTGCTTGTTTGTTAAATGAACGAATTTTATTCATTTTTTCTAATGAGATTATTATAGAATTACCTGATTTGTCTGGTGTAGCGCCTCCACACAATCCAGTATTTCCACCTTGCGGCACAATTGTTATATTATTTTCAGATGCAAATTTTAATATATTGGATACTTCTTCTGTATTAGATGGTCTCAATACAGCGTAAGTCTTCCCAACATATTGTTCTCTCCAATCATTTACATATTTTTCATGATCCATTTTATTAAAAATAGGTGGATATTGAAGTTGTAAGCTTTTAAGATTGTTTTCAATATTAATATTATTCATTTTTTTCCTATTTAAAAGTTTTTAGAATCTTTATATGATGCTCTTTTTAAACGATCATTTATAGCAATTCCAATACCTGTTTTAGGTATAGGCATAACTTGAATTTTTTGTATTCCAATAGCATCAAGAAATCTTAATCCTGAATATAAAAGTTCTCCTGCTTGAATTAGATTTCCATTAAAGCTTAAATTAAACAGGTTTCCATGATTCTGCAACATTTTTGGAAGTTTTCCAAAAGCTAACCAACCACTATTTGGAATTATTTTTTTTTGATTTAAAAGAACTTCTGCATTAGGAGAGTAATGGCTTTGTAATAGGCCTGGTGATATAAGTTTTACGGTTTTATTTAAAGTTAATACTTTAGTTTTAGTTGCATTAGAGATCATGTTTTTTGTTATTATCCCATGTCTAAGTATAATAGGGTTTTCTCCTCTACAATCAACAACAGTTGATTCTATTCCAACTTCACAATCTCCATAATCTAAAATTTGTGCTAGTTCCCAATCTTTCCCTTGATAGTTAGGCCCAAAGTCATTTTTTGCATGAATTGCTGAAGTTGGGCTTACCCCGCCTGATTTATTTGCACTAGGAGCAAGAATAGGAATTTTAACTTTTTCTAGTATATCTAAAGCGATAGGATGAGAAGGAACCCTAACTGCTAGTGTACTGCTTCCTTGAGATAAAAGATATGATAGAGCAGTTTTTTTAACTTGTAATATTATTGTAAGTGGGCCTGGCCAAAACTGATTTGCTAATAAATGAGCAGTTTGTGTAAAATCAACAATTTTTTCAGCTTCTTGTTTATTAAAAGTATGAGCAATTAAAGGATTATTAGAAGGGCGATTTTTAGCAGCATAAATTGATTTAATAGCTGTTTTATTATTGCCTATCGCACCAAGTCCATAAACTGTCTCTGTAGGAAAAACTACTAATTTATTGTTTTTAATAGCTGTAACCGCAAAGTTTATATCTTGTTTATATTTATTTTTATCAAATTCATTTAATCCAGTTAAAAAGTAAGAAGGCAATCTACTGTTTATTTTCCCATAAGCTAAAAAATTTTTATTTCTAAAGTTTGCTTTTCCATATTGGATTTGCATTCCGGATTCAGATACAATATTCCCTCCAGCTGCTTTTAGAATGCTGTGTCCAGCCGCTATGTCCCATTCCATAGTTGGAGTGTTACGAGGATATAAGTCTGCTTTTCCTTCTGCTAAAACGCAAAATTTTATACTGGAACCGAAACTTTTTTGGTTAGCAGGTTTTACTAAGTCTATCCAATTATCTAAATCTTTATTTCTATGATTTAAGCTAGCTATAATAGTTAATTTTTTTAGGTTCACATCAAAACAATGAATGTTTTTTGCATGATCTAAATTTTGATTTTTTTCTAATTTCCATGCTTTTTTATTAAAGTTAAACCAAATAGTTCCTGTATACGGTTGAGCAATTAAACCAAAAAAAGGTGTTTGATCTTTAATTAAAGCAAAGTTTACTGTAAAATTAGGTGATCCATTAATAAATTCTTTAGTACCGTCTATGGGATCTATAAGCCAAAAAATATTGTTGTTATTAAATTGTTCTTGTGATTTTTCAAATTCTTCTGAAACAATAATTAATTTAGGAAATATTTTTTGAATTTCTGAAACTGCTATTTGGTTAACCGCAATATCCCCTTCGGTAACAGGCGAAAAATCTTTTTTATAATTAATTGTGCCTTGCTCTAATTTGTTAAAGTGTAACATTGCACAATCAGAACATTTACGAGCTATTTTTATAAGTTGATTAAGATTATTTTTATTAATCATTAAAGGTGATGTCTTTCTAATAATATAAAAATTTTTAACTTCTATTTACTAAATTTTATTGAATTATAATAATGCCACAAAAAAAGAGCTCCAGCTCCTCTGTAAGGTTTCCATTTATCTCCAATAACTTCCATTTCATTTTCAGCAGGCCTGTAGGAAAGTTTTTTAATTAGTTTCATCGCTTCTTGTAAAGCTAAATCTGCTGTAGGCCAAGCATCGACGTTTTGTAGAGCAAAAATTTTATAATTATTAATTGTCCATTTTCCAATTCCTTTAACTTTAATTAATATTTCATCTATATCATCGTTATTAATTTTACTTAGTATTGTTAAATCAAGTTCTTTTTTATGGACCAAAGATGCTAAATTTTTGATGTAGTTTGATTTTTGAGATGACAGCCCAAAAGATTTTAGTTCTTCATGAGACATTTTTGATAATGTTCTTTCATTCAAAATATTTTTATCTCTAAGTTTAGTATATATTTTTTTTGCTACATTTGTAGAAATTTGCTGTCCTATTATAATTTTGGTTAAGCTTTCAAATCCTTCAGGGATTGAGCGATTTTCTGGATAACCAAATTTTTCAAATATTTCTTTAATATTTTCATCTGTTTTTATGATTGCTTTAAAAGCATTCATCATTTGATTATTCCACTTTGAATTCATTTTTTTTCTTCTATAATGCTTTTTGATTAAATCATTAATTATAAGTAGAAACTAAAAAAATGAAACATCAATCTAAAATAGAGGTATGGGATCTTTGCCTAAGGCTATTTCATTTTTTACTAATATTACTTATTATAGGATCTATTGTTTCTGCTAAACTAGATAGATTTGATGTTCATCAATATTTTGGTATTATGATACTTGGTTTGTTATGTTTTAGAATATTATGGGGACTGTTTGGAACTTATTATTCGACTTTTAAAAGTTTTGTTATGTCTCCTCACGCAGTTTATTTGTATGTTTCTGGTAAGTACCATAATCAGTCATTAAGAAATCCATTAGGTAGTTATTCTGCAGTTACTTTTATGCTAGTTATATTTTTTTTAGTGATCTCCGGTTTGTTTTCAAGTGATGATATCATGTATGATGGTCCTTTAGTTTATGTAACACCTAATTATGTTTCGCTTTGGACTAAAATGCATAACGTGCTACATTTTGTGTTATACGGTTTGATCATCCTACATTTAACAGCTGTTTTTTATTATCAATATTTAAAAAAACATCAAATTATTCAACAAATTTTTGATGGTTATGCAAGAAACATTAACTTCAAGCCTAGATCAATTAAAGAAAAATATGTTTTTAAAGGAATAAGCTTTTTGTTAATATTTCTTTCACTACCAGTTATCATACTTTGGTATTTTTAACTTATTTAAATTTCTAGCCTATATCGGGCTTATAACCAGCAGACTCTATTCCTGCTACAGCTGCAATTTCATCATTGTCTGATGTGTCGCCAGAAATTCCTAATGACCCAACAATGTTATTATTCTTGTCTCTTATTAAGACCCCTCCTGGGACGGCAACTAGAGCTCCATCAGTTAATGCATTTACGGCATTAATAAAATAAGCTTGTTGTTCTGCTCTATTAAAGAGAGCTCTTGAACCCATTCCCATTTGAAAAGCACCATTTGCTTTCCCGTGTGCAATTTTAAATCTTAAACTACTAATGCCATCTTCTCCTGAGCATGACTTAATCGCTCCTCTGTGATCTAAAAGAACAACCATAATAGGATTTATTTTTATTTCTCTTGCTTTATTAATTGCATTTTGAATAATTAGGTTTGCTTTTTCTAAAGTTATTTGGTCTAAAACTAACTCAGTCATAATATGGACTCCAATTTTTACTATATATTGTTTCATTTTTAATTAATTAATTCTTAATGTATAAAATTAACTAATGGTATAAAATAATATTTATTTTCTCAATTGAAAAAGTTATACAATAATTTTAAATAAAACAAAAAGCTATGAACCCATATTTAGATTATAAAAAATTTTTAGATAAAAATCAGAATAACTTATCAAACATTAAAGCTTTAATAGTTGTTTCGTTTTATAAATTTTTTGAAGTTGTTAACAAAACAGAATTTCGAAGTGCTCTAATAGATGTTTTTAATAATACCGATGTTAAAGGCACTATTTTAATTGCTAATGAAGGAGTGAATGGCACAATTTGCGGTAATCAAAATGATATAACTAGGATACTAAGGCAATTTTGGGTTTTAGAAAAATTATTAGATTTACAGCCAAAATATTCTTTAACAAATGAAATGCCTTTTTTTAGAATGAAAATAAAATTAAAAAAAGAAATAGTTACCTTAGGTGTTGCTGGAGTATCTCCTACAAAAGAAGTTGGCGAATATTTAAACCCTGAAGAATGGAATGACTTTATTTCAGATGAAACTGTTCTTTTAATAGATACTAGAAATAATTATGAAGTTTCAATTGGAACTTTTGAAAATGCAGTTAATCCAAATATTAAAAGCTTTAGAGATTTTCCTAAATGGGTATCAAATAATTTATTGAATAATAAAGATATACTTAAAAATAAAAAAATTGGAATGTTTTGTACAGGTGGAGTTAGATGTGAAAAATCTACTTCTTATCTTAAATCAGTTGGTTTTGATAATGTTTTTCATTTGGAAGGTGGAATTCTTAAATATCTTGAAAAAACTCCGGAAGAAAATAGTAAATGGAATGGAAGTTGTTTTGTATTTGATTATAGAGTTTCGGTAAAACATGATTTAAAAGTTGGTGATTACGACATGTGTTTTGCTTGTAGGATGCCTATTAATGATGCTGATAAAAGCCACAATCATTTCATTCAAGGTGAAAGTTGTCATCATTGCTATAATGAATCAAGTTTTAGTCAAAAGAAACGTTTTAATGAACGTCAAAAACAAATTGAATTATCTAAAGCTAGGAATGAAAGCCATATAGGTAGCAATTTTAAAAAAATAAAAAATAATTTCTAATTATCAAACAAAAGATTTATTTTTTCAGGAGGTCTTCCAATTATAGACTTAATAGCTTGTTTATTTTTGTATTTAGTTATTAATGGTCTTTGAAGTAAAATAGGGTTTTCTATTATTAAATTAGTTATTTGATCAATTGTTAATGTAACTTTGTCTATGTTCATATTTTTAAAAATAATATTTTGATCTCTAATTATATCATAATAGGGTAAAACTAAACATTGAATGCTTTTTTTAAAAGCTTGATTGTTTATTTTAACTTTCAAATACTCAATTATGTAAAAATTATTCGTTCTTTTATTTAATAGTTCTAAGCTTTGTCTCGACTTTGAACACATTGGATTATGATAAACACAATAACTAATATTTTTCAAAGCAAGCCTCCTGTGCCCATGTCATTAATATCTCTGTTAGATATATCTAAGCCACACAAAAGTCTCCACAATATCCAGTCTACTCCGTTTTCTTTTTGAGATCTTGCGCAACCCGGCATGCCTAAAACAAAAATAATTTTATTATTATGATCTATTTTTCCTAAAAGCATTAGATTGCCTGGTTCGACAGGCATGCCCAAACGAATTATTTTGCCATTATTTTTCTTTAAAGATAATGGTACTATATCATTTTTATCACATATCGCAGATGCTCCAAAAACTAAAATTATATCTGCATTTTCTTTTACACTCTCATTTATTTTTTCTGAGAGATTATTTACGTTGTGAGCGCATCTTTTTTCAATTAGGCTAGTTATTTCGCATTCTAAAAGTCTTCTTTCAGTAACTAAAAGAGTTTTGTCTAAAACTTTTTTTAATGTTTTTTCATTCTGAGTTTGAATTAAGTGAACTTTTCTATTTAAAAAAGGCAGAATTTCAAAACAATGTTCTGAATGTTTTTGTATCTTCTCAATAATTAACTTATTAATCGCAAATGGAATTATTTTTGTTGTAGCAATTATTTGCTTTTTTTTTACTATTCTTAATGGTTTAAGTGCAGCAATCCCAACGTCATTGTTAATAGAGTTTATCTTATATAATTTGTTTGGATTGTATTTAAGTAAACCGTTAATTTCGGCAATTATGTTACATCTTCCCTGTCCTGGGTTGGAGATTGACATTGTCGGAATCGACTTATCTATTAATGCTTTAGAAATCAATTTAGCAGATGTGTTTTCATCTACATCTTCTTTATCTAGTTTTGCACACATAACCTGATTTATATTATTTTTTAATAATAATTTTATAATTTTTTTATCAATTTTAGTTCCTTTTGATATTTTTATATTATTGAGTTCATCATACAAAATGAAAGAAGAAGATAGAAGAGACCCCTCCGATAATTCTGTTTTAATTTCTCCAAAAAACATTATAAATCCTGTTTAAATATTTCATAACTATACATTAAATACACATTTATAGTAGATTTATAATAATAATATATTATAGAATTATAAAAACTCTTGACGATTTGTCTGTCAAAGGATATCAAGCACAATAAAGTTTATGGGGCTGTAGCTCAATTGGGAGAGCGCCTGCTTTGCAAGCAGGAGGTCGTCGGTTCGATCCCGTCCAGCTCCACCATATACTAAGTCGATTTATTAGATTTAAAATTTTAAGCGAGAGTGAATTATGGCAGTACCAAAAAGTAAAATTACTAGATCCAGAAGAGGGATGAGAAGGTCTCACGATGCCCTTACTTCAGACGCCTATGTAGAAAGCAAAGACACTGGTGAACTGCATAGGCCTCATCATATTGATTTAAAGACAGGTATGTATAAAGGTAGGCAAGTTATTAAAATAAAATCTAAAGTTTAATTTTTAGATTTTAAATTTTATTTTATTTTAATACCCTAATATTATCTTGATGACATCTTAATAAGGTAAAAAAATGTCTGATACTAAACTTAATAAAAGCAATGATAAAGATATTAAGCCTAAAAGAAAGGCAAAACATTTTAACACTGTTAAAGTTGTAAAAGATCCTTTGTTTAATATAGGCGATATAGTAAAGCATAGAATTTATCCTTTCAGAGGAGTAATAGTAGATGTTGATGCAGAATTTTCTAATACTGAAGAATGGTACCAATCTATCCCTGCTGAAATAAGGCCTTCAAGAAAGCAACCATACTATCATTTAATGGCTGAAAACTCTGAAACTTTTTATAGTGCATACGTTTCTCAACAAAACCTTGTTAATGATGGTGTTAATGGGCCATTAGAACATCCTGATTTAGAAGAAATATTTAATGGCATTGATGAAGGTAAATATCTTTTAAAAAACGAAGCTAGAAATTAACTTTTTTTTTACTTTAATTAGTACCAATTTTGTTCTATATTAGATTTAAAGGTGTTTAAATGATAAAATTGAACAAAATGACTGATTATGCTGTAGTATGTTTAGGTATGTTAGCAAGAAATCCTGGTCACTCAATGTCAGCAACTGAATTATCAAAAGAGACTGGTTTGACTTTATCTGCTGTTCAGAAATTATTGAAATTATTAATGATTAAAAGTGAATTAATTATAGCTCAACGCGGATCACAAGGTGGCTATATTTTAAATAAAAAATCATCTGATATTTCAGTTGTGCAAATTATCGAGGCTCTGGACGGTCCAATCTCTATAACAGCATGTGTGGATAGTTCAGATAACTTTTGTGAGGTGAGCAATATTTGTTTTCTTGGAGGAAAGTGGAACAAGGTTAATGAGGTTATTAGAACTTCTCTTAATGATATTTCGTTAGATGATTTGCTTAACCCCGCAGAAATTTTTCCAATTAAATCAGAAAAAGAAATTATATTAAATGAAGTAAAGTATTGATTAATTCTTATTAAAAAGTTTTTAAAAAGGAAAATAGATGGTTGCGACTACAGAAACTATTGAGCATGTAAAAGAGGTTTCAGGTACATACAAATACGGCTTTATTACTGACCTTGAGTCAGAAAAAGCTCCTCTAGGTCTCAGTGAAGACATAGTTAGGTTTATATCAAAAAAGAAAAAAGAGCCTGAATGGATGTTAGAATGGAGATTAAAGGCGTATAAAAAATGGTTATCTATGAAAGAACCAGATTGGGCGATGGTTAATTATCCTAAAATTGATTTTCAATCAATATATTTTTATTCAGCCCCTAAGAGTAAACCAAAGTTAAATAGTTTAGATGAAGTTGATCCTGAATTATTAAAAACATATGAAAAGCTTGGCATTCCAATTAAAGAGCAGGAAATGTTAGCTGGCGTTGCTGTCGATTACGTGTTTGATTCAGTTTCTGTTGCTACTACCTTTAGAGACAAGCTTGCTAAGGAAGGTATTATATTTTGTCCAATATCTGATGCCATTCATAGCCATCCTGATTTAGTTAAAAAATATATTGGTTCTGTAATTCCAGTGGATGATAATTATTATGCTGCACTTAATTCTGCAGTTTTTACGGATGGATCATTTGTTTATATTCCTAAAGGTGTCAAGTGTCCTATGGAACTATCTACTTATTTTAGAATTAATGAACAAAACTCTGGTCAATTTGAAAGAACATTAATAATTGTAGAGGATGATTCTTATGTTTCGTATCTCGAAGGATGTACGGCTCCACAAAGAGATGAAAATCAATTGCACGCAGCTGTAGTAGAGCTTATTGCTATGGATAATGCGCAAATTAAATACTCCACTGTCCAGAACTGGTATCCTGGAGATGAGAATGGTAAGGGTGGAATATATAATTTTGTTACGAAGCGTGGAAACTGTTTGGGTAACTCTTCTAAAATATCATGGACTCAGGTGGAAACTGGATCTGCTATCACATGGAAATATCCCTCATGCATACTGAGAGGAGATAATTCGGTAGGTGAATTCTATTCTGTTGCGATAGCTAACAATGCTCAACAAGCTGATACTGGTACTAAAATGATCCATATAGGAAAGGGAACAAAGTCAACCATAATCTCAAAAGGAATATCAGCAGGGAAGGCTCAAAATACATATAGGGGACAAGTACAGATTCAAAAAAGTGCAAAGGGAGCTAGAAATTTTACTCAATGTGATTCTTTACTTATTGGTGATAAATGTGGAGCGCATACTATACCTTATATCAATCAACATAATCCAACAGCTAGAGTAGAGCATGAAGCAACTACTTCTAAAATATCTGAAGACCAACTTTTTTATTGTCTTCAAAGAGGATTAGATACAGAACAAGCAACTTCATTAATTGTTAACGGATTTTGTAAAGAAGTTATGAAAGAATTACCTATGGAATTTGCTGTTGAAGCGCAAAAGCTTATAGGGATTAGTTTAGAAGGCTCTGTTGGTTAATCAACTTACAATATCTAAATGTATAAATTTTAAAAAAACTTGGAAAAAAAATGTCATTACTTGAAATAAAAAAAGCTCATTTAAAACTTGATAACAAACAAATATTAAAAGGTATTTCGTTGTCAGTTAATGCAGGAGAAGTTCATGCGATAATGGGACCTAATGGATCTGGGAAAAGTACTATGTCCTATATGCTCGCGGGAAGAAATGGGTACGAGTTGGAATCAGGTGATGTATTGTTGAATGGAGAGTCATTGATAGGAATGGCTGCCGATGAACGCGCACGATCAGGGTTGTTTTTAGCTTTTCAATATCCTGTTGAATTACCTGGTGTTGGAGGTATTGCCTTTTTAAGAGAAGCGGTAAATTCAAGAAGAAAACATTTAGGTGAAAAAGAATTAGATCATTTAGCTTTTGTTAAAGAGGTAAGAAAAGTAGCTGGTGAGATGTTTGTTAAAGATGAGATGTTAAAGAGATCTGTTAATGTAGGTTTTTCTGGAGGTGAAAAAAAACGTTTTGAGATTTTGCAAATGGCAATGCTTAAACCAACAGTTTCAATTTTAGACGAAACGGATTCTGGGTTAGATGTAGACGCACTTAAAACTGTTTCTGACGGAGTAAATAGTCAAAGAAGTGATAGTAATGCTATTATTGTAATTACACATTATCAAAGATTATTAGATTATATTGTTCCAGATTATGTACATATTTTATCCGATGGAATAATAATTAAATCTGGTGGCCCAGAATTAGCTCGTGAAGTTGAAAAAAATGGTTATGCAGGAATAATTAATGCTTCTTAAACAAAACAACGAATATATTCATTCAATACAAAATTATGTTCAGGCCTTTGAAAAAAATAGTTTTAGACATATAGCTAGCAATGATTTTTTAAAATGGCCTGATCCATTAGAAGAAACTTGGAGGTTAAGTAGATTAGGAAAGTTAACGAGAAAAAAAATAGAACCAATTTACTCGGATTTTAAAAAAAACATTCATATTAAAGCTAAAATTAAAAATGCAATTTGTTTAAGTTTTGTAGATGGAGCATATAGAGAAGACTTGTCTGATGAATTGCCTGTTGGAATTAGTTTACATCAGTTAAGTGAAAAAGAATGTTTAAGTTTTTTATCTAAAATTAAAAAAACTAATCTAGCAAACCATCCTTCTGCTAATTCATCACTTTCATGTACTCCTTCCATTATAAAAATTAATGTAGATCCGTACTTTAGTCCCAATAGATTAATAGAAATTATTTATTCGGGGGGGATGGATAACAAATCAGTGCATCCAGTTTTATATATAGAGCTAAAAAAAAGCAGTAATTTGTCAATTGTTGAACGTTTTAATCACTCAGGTACATTAATAATGCCCCTTCAATTAATTGAGATAGGTGAACTAGCTAGTTTGAAATCAGTTAAAATTTTTGACGATAATAAAACAACCTATAACTTATCTGCTCATTCAGTGATTTTATCAGATAAATCTAACTATAATTCATTCTCATTAATTAAAGGCAGTGAGTTTACAAGATCTGAAACGCATGCTGAATTTAAAGGTGAACATGCTACGATGAACCTTAATGGAGTATATATTTCTGGAGGTGATCAACATCATGATTTAACTACAGCCATATATCATGATTTTCCCAACTGTACATCAAAACAAATTGTTAGAGGTGTATTGGGAGGTAAGTCAACTGGTGTTTTTCAAGGTAAAGTTAGAGTTGCTCCAGGAGCACAAAAAACTGATGGACAGCAAATGAGTAAGGCAATCCTTATCTCTGATAAAGCAAGTGCTAATGCTAAACCTGAATTAGAAATTTATGCGGATGATGTTGTCTGCGCTCATGGCGCTACAGTAGGAGAATTAGATGATGATCAGCTATTTTATCTTAATAGCCGAGGTATATCTATGGACAAAGCGAGAGAGATTCTAATTATTGCTTTCCTAGAAGATATTATTACTCAATCTGTAGATGGATCTTTACGTGATTTTATTTTTAATGAAGCTAAGATTGGCCTGCTTTCTATATTGGAATAACTATAAAAAGGAAGAACTTGATATAATGAAAAATTATGATGTTGATAAAATTAAAGCTCAATTTCCTGCTTTAAATAGGATTATTTGGGATAAACCTCTTGTATATCTAGATTCTGCAGCGTCAATGCAGAAGCCACAAAAAGTATTGGATGCAATTCAGAGTAGTTATTCTTATAATTATTCTAACGTACATCGTGGGCTTCATAAGTTATCTGAAGAAGCTACTTCAGATTACGAAGGAGCAAGAAAAAAGATAGCAAATTTTATTAATTGTTCTGAAAAAGAAGTTATATTTACTTCAGGAGCTACGGCTGCAATTAATCTTATAGCATATAGTTGGGGATTAAAAAACCTCTTACCTGGTGATGAAATAATAATAACTATAGCGGAGCATCACGCTAATATAGTCCCTTGGCAAATTATTGCACAGCAAAAAGATGTAAAAATAATTGCAGCTAATATAATCCCAGATGAGGATTTTAATTCTGAAATTATTAAAAATCTAGTTACAGACAATACTAAAATTATAGCTTTTCCCCATGTTTCTAACGTACTTGGAACAGTTTTTCCTGTTAAAGAAATTTGTAAAATAGCTAAAGATTGTGGTGCTATAAGCGTTGTTGATGGATGCCAAGGTATAATTCATGAAAAAGTTGATGTTGAAGAATTAGGCTGTGATTTTTATTGCTTTTCAGGTCATAAATTATATGGTCCAACAGGTATAGGAATATTGTATGGTAAGTCTGATATTTTAATTGATATGCCACCTTTCTTAGGTGGAGGAGATATGATTGATATAGTAAAAATTCAACATTCAACTTTTGCAGAACCTCCCGCTAGATTCGAGGCAGGAACTCCTCCAATTATTCAGGCCATAGCTCTTGGCCATGCAATAGATTGGGTTGTTGAATTAGGGATTGATAAAATTGGCAAACATGAAAAAAAAATTATTTCATATGGAACGGAATTATTAGATTCAATAGATGGTGTTAAAGTTTTTGGAAAAGCTCCAAGCAAAACGGGTGTAATTTCATTTACTATGGATTGTGCCCATTCGCATGATATTGCAACAATTATTGATAGAGAAGGGATAGCTGTAAGAGCTGGTCATCATTGTGCTCAGCCATTAATGGATGCTTTTGATTTAGTTTCTACAACTAGAGCTTCAGTTGGCGCATATTCTAAATATGAAGATTTTGATAAACTAGCTGCTAGTTTAACTAAAGTTAAAAAAATATTTGGTGCATAGTATGAAGGATATTGACAATCTCCCACTTTCAGCTTTTATGCCTCACCATCCTTCGGATGATCCTCATGCTCCATTTACGGCAAAAGCTGGTAAAAAAAATAATAATTGTAATAAAAAAATTCAATTATTTGAAGTGGTAGATGCTCTTGAAACAGTTTATGATCCTGAGATACCTGTTAATATTTATGATCTTGGTCTAATTTATGATATACAATTGTTAAAAAACAACGATATTAAAATTAAAATGTCTCTTACAGCACCTGGTTGTCCAGTTGCAGGAGAGATGCCAGGACAAGTTGCAGATACAATTGCGAAAATACCAGAAGTAGGTTTAATTGAAGTAGAGTTGGTCTGGGAACCGGCATGGACTAAAGATAGAATGAGTAAAGACGCCAAAATGGCACTTGATATATATTAAAATAATAGGGGTTCATTATGATTAAAGAAAATAAGCCTTTACTAAATTTAACTGACGCCGCTGCAAATAAAGTAAAAAGCCTTATGAAAGAAACTAATTCTGATGTAATTGGTTTAAGAATTGGTATTAAAACAGCAGGTTGTTCTGGTATGAAATATAATGTTGAATACGCAACGGAAGTAAAACCATTTGAAGAAAAAATTATTTCAAAAAATGTTGTTATATGTATTGATCCTGCTGCAATCATGTTTTTGATTGGTTCTGAAATGGATTATAAAGAAGAAAAGTTTAGTTCTGGTTTTGATTTTTCTAATCCAAATGAAATTGCGAGATGTGGATGTGGAGAAAGCTTTACGGTAGCTTAGTAATTTAAACTTCAATTATTCATTAATTCCAATAGGTAAGCTTTTATGAAAAGTGTGGAAGCCATTTCATCAAATGAAAAAATTTTAACTCCACTGAGAACACTTAAAGAATTATTAAGATTTGTAATTCCAGTTGGAAATAAAGAGATGCCAATTCGTATAATTTTGGCCTTTATATTTCTATTTTTAGCAACATTAGTAAGTGTGTACACACCATTTTTATATGGAAAAGCTGTGGATTTAGTTTCTCAAGGTAAATCAGTAAATATAAATTTGTTATGGGCTGTCATTGGCTCATATGCTTTAGCTAGATTAGGACAAGTTTTTTTTGATGAAGCTAAAGAATTTGTTTTTGCAAGAGTTGCTCAGAAAGCAGTTAGAGGAGCGGCTGTACAAGCCTTTAAACATATGCATAGTCTTTCTTTAACATTTCATTTAAATAGACAAACTGGTGGGCTAACAAGAGCTATTGATAGGGGCGCCAAAGGTATTGAGTTTCTTTTAAGATTTACAGCTTTTGAAATTGTGCCTGTTTTAGTTGAATTGATAACAGTTGGAATTGTATTATGGGTAACTTTTGGTTTTATATATGCTGCTGTTACTGTTTCTACAGTTTTAATTTACATTTTTTATACGATTAAGGTTACCGAATGGCGAATTTCAATTAGAAGAAAAATGAATGTAGCTGATGAAAATGCATCAACTAAAGCTATTGATAGTCTTTTAAATTATGAAACAGTTAAATACTTTAATGCTGAGACAGTTGAAGCTAATAGATATGATTTAGCAATGAAACAGTATGAAGACTCAGCAGTAAAAGCAAGAGCATCTTTGTCAATAGTTAACATAGGACAAGGAGGAATAATTGCTCTTGGTTTGTTTTTTATCATGGGGATGGCAGGCGAAGATATCGCAAATGGAAGAATGTCTATTGGAGATTTTGTTGTTGTTAATACTTTTTTACTACAATTATATTTACCCTTGAATTTTCTTGGATTTGTATACAGAGAGATTCGTCAGTCCTTATTAGATATGGGAAGAATGTTTGCTTTAGTGGATGAAAAGCCAGATATCTTAGATAAAAAAGATGCTAAAATTCTAAAAGTCGAAGGTGGTAGAATAGAATTCAAAAACGTTAAGTTTTCATTTGGTAAAAGACTTATTTTAAAAGGGGTTAATTTTATTGTAGAACCTGGACAAAAAGTAGCTATTGTTGGTCCAACCGGTGCAGGAAAGTCAACAATTTCTAAGCTGATATTTAGATTTTATGATCCTTCTTCAGGAGATATCCTTATTGATAATCAATCATTAAGAGATGTAACTCAAAGTTCTTTAAGGTCTAATATTGGAGTTGTACCTCAAGATACTGTTATGTTTAACGATACAATAGGGTACAATATATCATATGGTAAGCCTGGTACATCGATCAATGAGATTAATAAAGTAGCAAAATTATCATCGATTGATAAATTTATACAAAATCTAGAGATGGGTTATGATACTATGGTTGGTGAAAGGGGATTAAAACTATCTGGTGGAGAAAAACAAAGAATAGCTATTGCAAGAGCATTACTGAAAAACCCCAAAATTTTTATATTTGATGAAGCAACGTCGGCTCTAGATACTAAAACAGAAAAATTAATTGAGAAATCACTAAAAAAATTAGCAAATAAAAACACTACTTTAGTTATAGCACACAGGCTTTCAACAATAATAGATTCTGATAAAATTATAGTCTTGTCAGACGGCATGGTTGCTGAAGAAGGAACGCATAATTACTTGTTAAAATCGAAAGGGTTATATGCAGAAATGTGGATGAGACAACAAGAAGGTATTAATTGATTTTCGGTTAACCTACAGGAAACTGTTCTCTTAGGTACCTGTCTTCCATACTATTATTTGGATCATGCATTATTCTAAGGTTTATATCGTTTCTTTGATATATTTTAACTTTAATAACATTTTCTACTTCCCTTGAATCGGCGCTGGCACTCACTGGCCTTAGCTTTGGATTATTAATATCAAGTTCTATAACGGATTTATTTTTAATCAAAGCTCCTCTCCAACTTCTTGGTCGAAATGGACTAATGGGAGTTAAGGCTAAAATTTCAGATCCAATTGGTATAATTGGGCCATGTGCAGATAAATTATAAGCTGTTGATCCAACAGGGGTGGCTAACATTATACCATCACAAGTAAGTTCCTTTAATCGTTCTGTTTCATCAATTTTTATAGAAATAATAGCGCTTTGGTGTGTTGTTCTAAAAATAGAAACTTCATTTACAGCTAGCTCGGTATATTTCTTATTTGTTATATCAGTAGCTTCCATTTCAAGAGGATGCACAATCATTTCATTTGCTTTTTCTAATCTATCAATTAATTTTATTTCACTAAAATCATTCATTAAAAAACCTATGTTTCCTCGATTAAGTCCAAAAACAGGTAAATTTAATGAAATGCTTTCTCTTAAAGCATTTAACATCGAGCCATCACCTCCAACAGCGACTATTACTTCTGCGTCAGAAATATCAACTTGGCCATAAGATTTAACAAGTTTAGAATAAGCAATCTTTGCTTTTTTATTTTTTGCTACACTAAAATGAATTTTCATAACAATTAACCCTTTTTCTAGTAATTTTAGACGATTTACGCTAAAACATATTTGATAATAAATGGTGAAGTTAATGAATGCAATACATACAGCAATTAGTCTAACAAAAGCATATAAATTAGCTATTGAAAGATTAGAAAAGATGTTTGGGGATGATTTTGTTTCTGCTGTTGATATTATCCATAATGCATCTGGGCATGTAATTGTATGCGGTATAGGAAAATCAGGCTTAATTGGGAGAAAGATATCTTCTACGTTAGCTTCTACAGGTACGCCAAGTTTATTTTTGCATCCAGCGGAGGCTATACATGGTGATTTAGGAAAAGTTCAAGCTAATGCAGTTGTATTATTAATATCTTATTCTGGTGAAACAGGTGAAATATTAACTCTCATTCCAGCTTTAAAAAGGCTTAATGTTACAATAATAGCTTTAACTGGGGAGAAAAAGTCAACACTTGCTATTAACTCTTCAGTAACACTCGATATATCAGTTGATAGAGAAGCTTGTCCTTTAAACTTAGCACCGACAACATCAACTATGATAACTATGGTTTTAGGAGATGCTTTAGCTGTATCTTTAATGGAATTAAAAAATTTTAAACAAGAAGACTTTGCTTTAACTCATCCAGGTGGATCACTTGGAAAAAGACTTTTATCTAAAGTTCAGGATGAAATGAAAACTAATAATTTACCTTTTGTTTTAAAAGATACAAATATTCAAAATGTATTAATTAAAATGACTGAAGGTAGATTAGGTCTTGCAATTGTAGGATCAAAGAAAAAATTAGCTGGTATTATTACTGATGGTGATATCCGAAGAGCTTTAATAGATAGGCCTGATTTCAGTTCTCTAAAAGCCAAAGATATAATGAGTAACTCTCCATTAACATCTATTGAAACTGATAACATGTTGCTAGCAGAGAATCGAATGCGTGAAGCAAAAGTACAATGTTTGATAGTTAAAAATGAAACAGACGAAGTGGTTGGAGTTATTCAAATCTTTGAATAAACTATTGATAGGTTTTTAAAATGGATATTTCATTATTTGATTATGAATTAGATATAAAATTAATTGCTCAATCGCCTTCTTCTCCTAGAGATAGTTCTCGTTTGTTGTCATGTTTAGATAATGTTCCTCAAGATCTTAATTTTAGAAATCTTCCTGAAATATTAAGCTCTGGAGATGTTTTAATTGTTAATAATACTAAGGTAATACCATCACGTTTATTTGCAACAAGAGATAATGTTAATATAGAAGTGACATTACATCTAAAGGTTAATATGAACTCTTGGAGAGCCTTTGTAAAACCTGGTCGAAAATGCAAAGTAAATGATGAATTAGTTTTTAAAAATGGACTAAAAGCCATTGTCATTAAGAAATTTGTTTCTGGAGATGTTTTACTACAATTTAATCAAGATGAAGAAAATTTCTTAATTGAAGTCAATGATCAAGGGGTGATGCCTCTTCCTCCATACATTAAAAGAGAAGCGCCAATTATAACTGATAAATCTAATTATCAAACTATTTTTGCATCGGCTGAAGGTGCTGTGGCAGCTCCAACTGCTGGATTACACTTTACCGATGAATTGATTAGTAACTTAGAAGAAAAAGGTATAGTCATTGCTCCTATTACACTTCATGTTGGAGCAGGTACTTTTTTGCCTGTTAAAGTTGAAAATATTTTAGATCATGAGATGCATGAAGAATGGGGATCTTTAGATCAAAAAACTTCTGATATAATTAATAAAGCTAAGCTGAATAATAAAAAAATCATTGCTGTTGGAACAACTAGTTTAAGAATCCTTGAGACTATAGCAATAGAAAATAATGGAGTTATTAAACCTTGGTCTGGGTTTACTAAACTATATGTAACGCCTGGGTTTAAATTTAAAATTATAGATATTTTAATTACAAATTTTCATTTACCAAAATCAACATTACTGATGCTCGTATCAGCATTTTTTGGGAGAGAAGAATTATTTAATATTTATAATCATGCAATTAATAAAAAATATAGATTTTTTTCATATGGAGATAGTTGTCTATTTCCAAAAAAGGTTGATTGTTAATAAATGAGTAAATATTTTAGCTTTAAACTTATTTCTAATGATAAGAATGCAAGACTCGGTTTAGTTTCAACAGCTCATGGGGAAATTGAAACCCCTATATTTATGCCTGTAGGAACCGCCGCTACTGTTAAAGCAATGCATTTAAGAGATGTTGAAGAAGCAGGCGCGCAAATTATTCTAGCAAATACCTATCATTTAATGTTAAGGCCTGGTCAAAAAAACATTAAACAAATGGGTGGTGTTAGAAAATTTATGGGTTGGAATAAGCCGTTATTAACGGATTCTGGTGGATTCCAAATCATGAGTTTAGGAAAGCTTAGAGATGTTAATCAAGATGGTGTTACTTTTAAATCTCATTTAGATGGAACAAAGTATTTTTTGTCTCCAGAAATAAGTACTGATATTCAAAACTCACTAGATGCTACTATTACTATGCAATTAGATGAGTGCATCCCTTTTCCTGCCTCATTTGAAGAATCAGAACGTGCTATGAAACTTTCCGCTGATTGGGCTATTAGAAGTAAAGAATCTTTTAAAGATCGAGATGGTTATGGCCAATTTGGTATTGTTCAAGGATCTACTTTTCCTGATTTAAGAAAAGAATCAGCTAAAAGGCTTATTAATAATAGTTTTGATGGATATGCTGTTGGAGGTCTTGCCGTTGGTGAAGGTCAACAATTAATGTTTGAAACATTAGATAACACGTCAATTCATTTGCCTGTTGATAAGCCCCGATATTTAATGGGTGTTGGTAAACCTGATGACATAATAGGAGCCGTTAAAAGAGGAATAGATATGTTTGATTGTGTTTTGCCAACTCGATCAGGTCGAACAGGTCAAGCATTTACTTCAAGAGGGGCAGTTAATATCAAAAATGCAAGGCATATTATAGATGATAGACCATTAGATAATAATTGTGATTGTCATACGTGTTTGAATTTTACACGATCCTATTTGCATCACTTATTTAGATCACAAGAAATATTAGGCCTTATGTTATTAAGTTTGCATAATGTTCATTTTTATTTAAATCTAATGAAAAACATAAGATTTTCTATAAAAAATAAAGAGTTTGAAAAATTTGAACATATGTTTTTAGAACAATACTATTTAGGCGATATTTTACCTAAATAATTTCTATTGGAAAACTTCTTATGGCAAATAAGAATTCAAAAAAAATTATAAACGAATTGGCAAAAGAATTTAAATTTGATGTTTGTAAAGTTATTGATTCAAGCTTGCCCTCAGTTATCGCCGATCGTTTAAAAGAATTTATAGTTTCTGGTTATCATGGAGAGATGAAATGGATGGAAGAGACATTTGAAAGAAGAAAATCTCCATTAAATCTATGGTCTGAGACTAAATCAGCAATTGTACTTGGTTTAAATTATGGACCTGAAAGTGATCCATTAGAAAAAAATAATAATAAATCATTAGGGAATATATCTGTTTATGCTCAAGGCAAAGATTATCACGATGTAATTAAAGGTAAATTAAAACTTTTTGCAAGTAAACTCATTTCAAAATTAGATAAAGAACATGAAACAAAAGTGAAGGTGTTTGTAGACACTGCCCCTTTAATGGAAAAACCTCTTGCTCAAAAGTCAGGAATGGGTTGGCAAGGAAAACATACAAACTTAGTTTCACGAGATTTTGGGTCTTGGCTTTTTATAGGAGTAATATTAGTTAATAAAATCTTTGATTATGATATCCCTGAGATAGATCATTGTGGAACATGCGAAAAGTGTATAAATATTTGCCCAACTGATGCTTTTGATGGGCCTAATAAATTAGATGCTAGGAAGTGTATTTCTTATCTAACTATTGAAAGTAAAAATATAATTCCACTAGAATATAGAAAAGCAATAGGTAACAGGGTTTTTGGATGTGATGACTGCTTAGCTGTATGTCCATGGAACAAATACGCAAAAACTTCTAGTGAAATTAAATTTAACGATAGTCAATATGATTATAATTTTAGTTTATTAGAGCTTTTAAAGCTAAATGATCAAGATTTTAGGTCAAAATTCAAAGGTTCTCCAATCAAAAGAATTGGAAGAGATAGATTCATAAGAAATTGTTGTATAGCTGCAGGAAATAGTAACAATATTAAATTACTTCCTGATTTAATTAATTTGTTATTAAACGATCAATCAGAGTTAGTCAGAGGGGCTGCCGTCTGGGCTCTTAATCAATTAGCTGAAGATAACGTTGTATTAGAGACAAAGCGTGAGCACTTAAAAATAGAAAAAAACGATTTAGTTCTCAGGGAATGGAAATGTTAATTGTTTTTAAAGGGCGTTGTTTTCAGTTTCGCCTGTTCTAATTCTTGTTGCGCTATGAAGATCCATAACAAATATTTTTCCATCACCAATTTTGCCTGTTGATGCGCTTTGCATTAATGCTTCATGCACAGTTGTTTCCATTTCATCTGAGACAGCCACTTCAATTTTTAGTTTAGGTACAAATGATACACTATATTCTGCACCACGATATATTTCTGTTTGACCTTTTTGTCTTCCAAAGCCTCTAACTTCAGAAGCTGTTAGGCCTTGAACACCAATTTCAGTAAGTGCTTTTCTTACATCATCTAATTTGAATGGTTTAATAATTGCTATGAAATATTTCATCTAATTTTAACCTTAATCTGAGTGATATCCTTTTTCGCCATGAGAACGTAAGTCCAATCCTTCTATTTCCTCCTGTTCTTCAACTCTAAGAGGCGTGATTAACGAAGTGAACTTTAGAATAAGATAAGTAAATACGCCTGTCCATACAACTGTCAATAAAACTCCTTTAAGCTGTATTATAAATTGCGAACCTGCTGACACGCCATCTGGTAATCCTAAGCCTGAAAATGTTGATGTTGCTAAAAAAGCTACCAACAAGGATCCTAGTATTCCGCCAACTCCATGGACAGCAAATACATCTAAGCTATCATCAATTTGCAGTTTTCCTCTAATAAAGTCTACAGCTAAATAACACAATAAACCTCCAAAAAAACCTAATATTAATCCTCCAGGAATACCTATGTACCCAGAGGCTGGAGTAACAGTAGCCAATCCTGCAACCATTCCAGTCACTATTCCGATTAAAGATGGTTTGCCAAATCTTTTCCATTCGATAAACATCCAAACTAATGCTGCTGTAGCAGCAGAAATATGCGTAACTAACATTGCCATGCCAGCACTTCCATTTGCACCTAATGCTGACCCGGCATTAAATCCAAACCAGCCAACCCAAAGCATTGCAGCGCCTATCATAGTAAGAACAGGGCTATGTGGTGGGGTAATCGATTTTGGAAACCATTTTCTTTTGCCAATGGTTAAGGCTGCAACTAGTGCTGCTGTACCCGCTGTTGCATGGACAACAATCCCTCCAGCAAAGTCCATTACTCCCCATGAAGATAATAGTCCATCTCCCCAAACCCAATGTACCACTGGAACATAAACTATTAGAACCCATAGACTTAAAAAAATAATCATCGCCAAAAATTTAATACGTTCAACAAAAGCTCCAATTATTAAAGCGGGAGTAATTATTGCAAAAGTCATTTGAAAAGTAGCAAATAAGCTTTCAGGTATTGTTCCAGAAACACTGTCTACATTAATAGATTTCATAAAAAAATTGCTTAAGCCGCCAATCCAATCGTTGCCAGCTGAAAAAGCTAAGCTATAACCAGCTACCACCCAAATAATTGAAACCACACATGCTAGCGCAAAATGCTCCATTAACACAGATACTATATTTTTAGAACTAACAAGTCCGCCATAAAATAAAGCTAAACCAGGTAATGTCATAAATAAAACAAGAGCAGTTGAAGTTAATACCCAAGCAGTATCTCCGCTATTTACTTCGGCGATAGCTGGAGTTGAAAAAACACATAACATTAAAGTCAAATTTACTAATTTTGATTTAAAAAATAAATTAAAAATTTTATTTATATTCATGACAGAAAATCCTTATTTTAAAAAATTATTATAATAATAATCGTTTTTTTTTTTTTTTTTAAAAAAATGCATATAATTTAGTAATAAAA
>JAQBXK010000005.1 GCA_027625145.1 Pseudomonadota bacterium | reverse complement strand
ACATTTGATACCAGAGGAAAAAGAAGCGATGCGCTCTTTGATATTATCCGGAGGACCGTGGACCAAGGATCAACAGGAAGACATTCTACACTACTGCGAACAAGATGTATTAGCGCTTGCTCCGCTCCTTAACGCGATCCTTGAGCATCAAAATTGGTCAGATCTGCGGCTAAATCAGGCTTTGCTACGAGGTCGCTACATGAAAGCCGTTGGATCTATGCAACATAGAGGTATTCCAATTGATATAGATTTACTCAGAAGTTTGGATATTCATTGGGAACAGATCAAAATAGAGCTAATAGAGACTGTCAACTTAGATTTTGGCGTATATGTAGACGGCAGCTTCAAAGAAGCACTCTTTGAATCTTATCTTGCACGTAAAGGCCATGCTTGGCCTAGATTAAATAGTGGTCGATTAGCACTAGATAAAGATACGTTTAGTTCCATGAGTAAAAGATACCCAATCATCCAACCATTACATGAGCTTCGAAAAACTCAGAATGAATTGAAGTTAAACAACCTTGCGGTTGGTGAAGATGGACGCAACCGTACGATTCTGTCTCCCTTTTCTGCAAAAACTGGTCGTAATCAACCAAGTACCGCAAAGTTTGTTTTTGGCCCAGCAAAATGGGTTCGTGGGCTTATCAAACCTGGGCCAGGTATGTCTCTTGCCTATTGTGATTGGTCATCTCAAGAAATTGCTATAGCTGCAGCTCTATCTGGGGATGAACTGTTGTGGAATGCATATGCCAGTGGAGATCCTTATATTGCCTTTGCCATACAAGCAGGACTTGCACCTTCAGGCGCAACCAAGGAAACTCACAAAGATATTCGCAATAGATGTAAATCTGTTGTGCTTGGGACAAATTACGGAATGAGTGCTTACGGTGTTGCACAAGCTGCACAAATCCACGAAATAGAAGCAAAATCTTTACTTCAAAAACATAGAGAAACTTACAGACGATTCTGGGTTTGGGCAGATAATAATAAAGAAATGGGTTTGCTAGGTCTAAAACTACAAACTGACTTTGGTTGGTCAATACAGGTGGAAGGCGGTAATGTTAAGGCTAATACATTTTTAAATTGGCCTATGCAAGCTAATGGTGCTGAGATGATGAGAATTGCTTCTGTCCTTGCTGTAGAGCGTGGAATTAAGCTCTGTGCACCAATCCATGATGCTTTGTTGATTGAAGCACCAAGTGACCAAATTGATGCTGATGTTGCAAAACTGAAAGAATGTATGTCTCAGGCAAGTGAAGAGGTGCTTGGTAAGGGTAAAATATGCCGAGTTGATGCTGACATTGTTAAATATCCAGATCGTTATATGGATGAACAAGGACAAGAGATGTGGGATAAAATCATGTGCCTTTTGACAAAAGTAGAAGAACAACCAACGCGGATTCCGCGTAACACCCATGCCCTTTCCACGTAACCGTATCTTTATCCTTATTATTCTCCTTAATAATAACTATGGGGTACTAACATGAGTGATCGAAGAGATGTCCAAAGAGCAAAACGTGATAAGTTATTTTTGAAAGGCCCAGTTTCTTTTGGCTGGATTAAGCAAAACATTCCAGATCCAACTGCACGACTTATACTAGTGGCACGTGCTTTTATGAATATGTCGTATCCTGCTAAGACCAGCTTGGCTCTCTCACTAAAAGAATGGGATAGCGCTGGGATAAATAACAGTGATCAAAGGTCTAGAGTTCTTAAAAATATTGACAAGGATGTTAAGGATTATTGGGTAGAGAGACGTCCTGGACGAACCTCAGTCCTTCATCATAGCCTTAACCCAAATAAAAAAACACTCGAGTGAATCTGCAATACCAACAATAAAGGTCATGAACATAGGACCACTTACTTCTTTTAAGAGGGTGCCCCTTTCGTCGATAAAATTTGACTATCCCGATTTGCACACAGTAACCCTCCAAGAAAGTTATTATAATAGAAATATAGTTTCTAAATTTTAGAATTTGTCCCAATCTTTGCGCCAGTTCTTCTCCAAATGACCGTAGTCAACGAACCATGATTCTAACTCCTTAAGTTCATTTTGTATCTTGCGTCTTTTCTCAGATATTTGGTTGGCCTTTTCACGCTCAGCTTTTGTAAATCTTCCATGCTTAATTTTAGATTCTATGAGTCGTTTAAGACCGTCCTTGGTTCTAGGCCCAGTACTATCACCACCATGAAGCCTGCAACGACCCACTGGTAACCTGGCTGGTCTTTGACATAGTGTACCTCTTCTGGTTTTTGCTTCACATCTTTGACCTGGCCAATTAGGCCCAAAACGCCAGGGTATACCTTTTAAAAGGTTTCTTTTTGTTATCTTGTGAATATTACCTATCATGAGGTTTTATTATACCACAAATTAATACACTTATCAGCAGTGTGGTTACTTGAAACTAACGTCCATGGTCAGTGGATCATGATCATAGGTTGCATTATCCTTGACCCATGGTCCTTAGATGGTGTTATATTGACCATGTTTTATTGAGTAGATTATTATGAGAATTATTTTAATATTAACTTCATGTTTTTTAGTCTCTTTTAGTACTTTAGGAGCAAGATTAGATCTAGCAGATAATGTTCCTAGCAAAAAAAAGGAACAATATTGTGAAACACTTGTCAATAGACATGGTCATTGGTCTTTTAGATTAAATGACAGTTTTAGAGGAGAAGGTGTTGAAAAACCATCTCGGAATAGTTGGAAATTGGTACGTTCAAAAAAACCTGGTTGGTTTTCTAAAGACTTATATTATATCTTTGAACAAACTACCAAAGATGGTTTTACTCATACCGCATTTTGTCATTGGGATAAAAATGGTTTTCTATTATTTAAAATTGTAGATGAAACTTATGGAGATGGAGTATTACTTTGTGGCACACCTAATCAACCATCTTGTTGAAATAAAAATAGATAGGCCTTAAAGCTTAAATGAAGCAAGAATGAAATGACGTGCCAATATTTTTATTTCTTTAAATTAACTATTTTAATATAATTAAGTAATTAGGTTTTATTCAAAAACCTTAAATTATTTTTTAAAAAACCTTTTATTACAAGTCAGTCCGCGAAGGTATAGGTGCCTTGACCCTGACGTAAACCATCTTTAAATCCACCTTTATACTTATCTTCATAATGAAAAGTATAAGTACCTTGTCCATTTCTGGAATCGTTTTTAAATGTACCTACGTATTTATCTCCGGTTGGATAGCTAGAAGTGCCCTGTCCGCACTTCTCGTAATTTTTGAATTCACCTTTGTATCTATCTCCATTCGAATGAATGTAGGTACCATGTCCATCAGCAAGAAAATCTTTGATCTCACCTTTATATTCATGATCATTATCCATGTTTACACTCACTATATTTAGACTAATTTTATATTTTCATACTCACAGTCTAATCAAAATTAATATTAAAGGTAAAGGTTAATTCAAGGCAAGACTGTTAAATATCCAAGAACCACGGACCAACGCTCATCTATGACCGTACTAAGGGTAGTGTAAATTTATATTTTTATTAGCTTTAAATATTTCCTTTTATTTCTTTTTTATGATTGAATAAATTTGTTTATTTTAAAATAAGATTATGAATTAAAAAATGAAAAAGACTTCTATATTCCCATTAATTTGGTCTTATATATTTTTTATGCTTGGAATTTCATTATTAGTAACTGATTTTTTTGTTGGTTTTTCCAGAGAAATGTCAATGCTTATAGGAGTTGGAGTTCTTGTATATTTTATATTTACTTTAAGTTATACAAAACCATATGTTTATAAATGTGGATTTTTTACTTCATCCTTTTTAATTTTAATTCCAGGTGGAATGCTAGTTTTCTTCTACACTGAGAATAAGAGCGAGTTATTATTACTTTTTTTCTTATCTTTGTTTGTTTTCAACTTTTTAGTATTTTTTATTTTCAAAAGAATTGTAGATTTTTCTGAATTTAAAGATGTTACTAAAGATATAAATAATGAAATAAGAGCTGATAACCTTGAAAAACAAAATAATATTTCTTTATCAACTGAAGAACAAACTGCACAAAAAATATTTAATAAGCGCCATTCAGGTGGATACCTTAAAAACTCGTTACTTGGTTTGGTTTTGAGTTATATAACTGGTTTAATATGTTTAACAATTATTAGATTGGAATTCTATCCTGATTATACAGAAAATAGAGATGAAATGTTTCAAATGTTTGATGCTGGGATGTTAATATCATTCTTTTTTTTCTTTTTATTAATAACCAATGAGGGAATAAATTTTTATAGAAACGTATCACTTTCATTTTTAGAAATGATACAACTATTCAGTACTTCATTCATGTTTGGAGGTTTGTCTCAATTATTTTTTTGGGGTATATTATTATTTATATTGGGCAACGAAACTTGGGAAAATATAATCAATTATGCTGGTCCATTTTTATCAGGTGCGATGAGTTCTGGCCTAATGCTTTCTATTATTTATACAATATTATCAGATAAAAAAAGTGCTAAATAACAAACACCAACCCATCAATGAACCCTGGTCCATGGTCCATGGACTACGGTCAATGGGCAGAGCACCCCTTGACCAAAGATCAATCTTGATTAGGAAAAGGGTGCAGTAACCCCCTACTTTACAAATATTTTGTGGGACAATTAGTGGGACAAGATTAATAGCCTACTATTTTATTGATTCAAATCAATTGGTTAGAGATCACTTTGGCTGACACCCCCTCCTTAAATTTTAATAGGTTTCAAAAATTTGATGAAAAGCCGATTACAAAATGTGGGATTTTGATTTAATTATTAGAGTACTCTCTGTGAAAAAAACTTGCTTGGAATCCTGATTAATTAATTCTGTCTTATATTTTACAAAACCAATTTCTGGACGACTTTTTGAGATTTTACTGTCTAAAATTTCCAATGTACCAGTTAATGTGTCACCAGGTCGAACTGGATTTTTCCAAATCATTGAATCATGACCTGGGGAACCCATTATTGTCTCATATGTAAGAAACATTTCATGCATCATGCTTAACCAAATAAGAGCAGTTTGCCAACCGCTAGAAATCAAGCCTCCAAATACAGTTTTAGATGCTTCCTCTTCATCTAAGTGAAATGGAAATGGGTCATATTTTTTTGCAAATTCAATAATTTCATCCTTGGTAATATTTTTTTACCAAGATTAAAAATTTGTCCCTTAGTAAAGTCTTGTGCATAAAAAGGTTTTTTCATAATATTTACCTTAACAAAGAATTTAACTTTTCAAAATTACAGTAAGAGGTTTTATTTTATTTGTAAATCGATGTGGTAATAGTTATATTAAAAATAAATCATAAAGGATATTTAACATATGTCTATTATAAGGCTTACAGTAAGAACATTTCAAAGCGTCGAGCATGCAAATATGTTCATTGTACTGTGCGAAAAGATAGCAAGCGAATCACATAATACTGATTTAAAACTGAATATGAAAATAATTCAAAACGTTGACCAAAAAAATCAAGTTACGAGCATATGGGAATATGATGATGAAAAACACATGAAAGAGGTAAGAAGTTATCTTTCTCAATATAATAGTATTCCGAATTCATTATCACCTAAAGAAATTGCCTACCATGGTGAGGTCAAGGTATCAGCAAATAATAAAGAATAAGAGGTAATTAGAGACTTCATAAAAGTCTCTAATAAATTTAAAATATACTTAGAGAATTTTAATTATATTTCTCATATTGACCTTCGCAAAAGTCATGAGCTCCCTATAGGAACTATGAGCCAATAACTCATCATATGTTTTTTCTATAGCATCCATTGACGGATAGCCTACTCCTAAAAGATAATTACCTATATTAGAGCCAGTTAATAAATTACCAAACCTTAGGGTAATGGCACCATTATCCTTAAAACAAGAAGCAGTATCATTTATACAATTTAGAAATTTATCTTTATTAGACATTGATGCTTCTGCTCTTGTTATCACAATATATTTAGGGTGTTCTGTACTATTTTCAAATTTTGTTGGCAGTGAAGTAGTTTTGTTTAAAGTCTTGAGTTATTTCAATAACTCAAGACTTTAAACAAAACTACCTAACACCAACTCCAACAACCCATCAATGAACCCTGGTCCATGATCCATGGACAACGGTCAATGGGCAGACCGCCCCTTGACCAAAGATCAATCTTGATTAGGAAAAGGGTGCAGTAACCCCGAAATAATATTTGAGTTTATTCTTATACTTCATTGTGGGTAGCGTTGTGGGTAGAAATTTTGTTGTAATTTTAAATTCAATAAAATCAATATCTTAATGGTTTATTATGGCGGAGGGAGGGGGATTCGAACCCCCGAAAGGGATTTCTCCCTTTAACGATTTAGCAAACCGGCGCCTTCAGCCACTCGGCCACCCCTCCGCAGCTTCGTTTTATGTCTAGAATGGCCTACTTCACGCCGTATGTACTCTTCTATTACTCAAATGGAGTAATTATTTCAAGTTTTTTTAATGTTACCTTCTAAAATAATTTTTGTTATGATATGAATTGTTTTTTATTTGAGGACAATTATATGGATTTATTATCAGGGATGAGAGTTTTTGTTTCTATTGCTGATAACGGTTCTCTTGCAAAAGCAGGAAGGCAAATGGATTTATCTCCTTCTGTTGTTTCTAAAAATATTTCTGCTCTTGAAGATCGTTTAGGAGCTAGATTATTAAATAGAACAACTCGTTCTGTTTCATTAACTGAAGTAGGATTTGCTTATCTTGATAGAGCAAGACGAATTATTGGAGATGTTGATGAAGCTGAAGCAGCTGTTTCAAGCGCAACAAATGCTCCACGTGGACACTTAAGAATTACAGCGCCTAGTACTTTTTCATACAGACATGTAGCTCCTCATCTTCCTCTTTTTAGAGAAAGGTATCCTGAGGTAGAAATAGAAATGATTATTTCTGATAATGAATTAGATTTAATTGATAATAATATTGATCTTGGAATTCGAATAGCTTTGATGAAAGACTCATCTCTAATAGCTAGAAAACTTGCTCCAAATCCAAGAACTTTATTTGCTTCTCCTTCATATATAAAAAGAAAGGGCAGGCCTAACCACCCAGATGATTTGGATAAGCATGATATAATTTCATTTAGAAATGGAAGTCCTTTTAATGATTGGCATTTTCTTGTGGATGGAAAGATAAGATTAATACATGCAAAAGGAATGTTACAATTAAACCATGGAGACGCTATTCTTCGATCGGCAATTAATGGCGGTGGTTTAGCTATGTTATCTAGGTTTGTTGTTGGAAGACATATCGCTGCAGGGACATTGGTTTCAATACTAGATGAATATGTTCAAGAAGATTATCCTATTTATGCCGTATACCCAAGTGGTAAACATTTGTCACCAAAGGTAAGGGCGTTTCTTGACTTTTTAATAGAAATTTATGGTCCAGTTCCTTACTGGGATGAAACAGGTGATCATAATTCTGATGCCGCTAAAAGAGCAGCAATTTAACTTAGACATTTTGTCCTGCCACAAAACCTGATGACCAAGCCCATTGAAAATTATGTCCACCCAAATGTCCTGTTACATCTAAAACTTCACCAATAAAAAATAACCCAGGATGTTTGATACATTCCATTGTAGAGGATGAAATTTCTTTTGTATCAATCCCTCCAAGTGTAACTTCAGCTGTTTTATAACCTTCAGTTCCATTTGGGTAAACAATCCAGTTATTAATAAAATATGATAATTTTTTTAAAGTGTCATTAGATGCATCTGCAATTTTTTGATTAATTAAAAATTTATTACATATAGCTAAGGCTAATTTATTCGGAAGATAATCTGATAAAACATTAGATAAAGCTTGTTTGGGGGTTTTGCCGCGTCTTTGTTTTAAAATTAAATCCATATTGAGTTCAGGTAATAAGTTGATGCTTATTGGTTGTCCCGCTTTCCAATAAGACGAAATTTGCAAAATTGAAGGGCCACTTATTCCTCTATGAGTAAAAATTAAACCTTCATTAAAAATAGTTTTATCAAATGTAACAGAAGCATTTAATGATACTCCAGCTAAGGATATGCAAAACTCTAATTCTTTTGCTTCAAATGTTAAAGGTACTAACGCGGGTAATAAGTCAGTAACCTTTAAATCAAATTGTTTGGCAATCCTGTAGCCAAAATCACTTGCTCCAATTTTTGGAATAGACAAGCCTCCTGTGGCAATAACCATAGATTTAGATGTGTATGTTCCTTTGTTTGTTTTTATTAGATATGCATTTTCAATCTTAGATAAACTAGTTATTTTGGTTTCTAAATTGATCTCTACATTATGTTCAATACATTCTTCAACTAGCATATCAATAATTTCTTTAGCAGATGTATTGCAAAATAGTTGTCCTAATTTTTTTTCAAAAAACTCAATATTATGTTTTTTTATTAAATCTATAAAATCATTTTGAGTATATTTTGCAAAAGCTGATTTGCAGAAATGTTTGTTATTAGATAAAAAATTACTTGGATTACAATATAAATTTGTAAAATTACATCTTCCACCACCTGAAATTCTTATTTTTTCGGCTATTTTTGTTGAATGATCAATTAAGCAGACTATTTTCCCTCTTTTTCCAGCTTCTATAGCTGACATTAATCCTGCTGCGCCTGCTCCAATAATTATAACATCGTATTTTTTGTTCATAAAAGGCAATCATAATTAAAATTAAAAAGAGGAGTTTATAAAAAATACTTTATAACATCAAAAGCTTTTCTTTACTTTATTGTTTTTGAAGACTAAAAGGTCAATCTAGTAATTAATTATATTAAAATATGAAATATGTATAAATTATTTCTTGAAATTACTTCTTTTTTAAACTCTGAAAGCTGATTATGTTAGAAACATCTGGAATTCCTAGTGCTATTATCAATGCGATGACGCAAAAGGGTTATGAAAAATTAACTCCTGTTCAAGAAGAAGTATCAAAAAAAGAATATTCTGGTTCCGATTTACTTGTATCTGCCCAAACTGGTTCAGGAAAAACCATAGCTTTTGGTATGGCCATAGTTGAGAATTTAACAACTGATAATCAATCGTTTAAAACCCCAAAGTCTCCTGAGGCATTAATTATTGTTCCTACAAGAGAACTGGCGTTACAAGTTAAAAATGAATTGAGCTGGTTATTAGCATCATCTGATGCAAAAATAGTTTCATGCGTTGGTGGAATGGATATAAGAACTGAAAGAAGAAATTTAGAGAGCAGGCCTAATATTGTTGTTGGAACGCCAGGTCGATTAAAAGATCACATAGAACGAAGTTATTTTAATGTTTCAAATATTAAAACAGTTGTTTTAGATGAAGCAGATGAAATGTTAGATATGGGCTTCAGGGAAGATTTAGAAGCAATTTTAGATGCTACACCTGAAGAACGTCAAACATTAATGTTTTCTGCAACGGTTCCAAGAGGAATTGCTAATCTAGCTAAACGTTATCAAAAGGATGCAATTCGTATTACAGCCGGAGAAACTAATTCACAACACGTTGATATCGAGTATAGAGCGTTTAAAATAGTAATGAGTGATCAGGAAAATGCTATTATTAATACTCTTAGGTATTATGAAGCTGCAAATGCAATTATTTTTTGTGCTACAAGAATAGCCGTTAATCATATGACCAGCCGTTTAACAAATAGAGGTATTTCAGCCGTTGCTTTGTCTGGTGAGCTTAGTCAAAATGAAAGAAATATGGCACTTCAGGCCATGAGAACTTCAAAAGCTAGAGTTTGTGTAGCTACTGATGTTGCCGCTAGAGGTCTTGACTTACCAAATTTAGATTTAGTTATTCATGCTGATATTCCAAGAACATCCGATACTTTGCTGCATAGAAGTGGTCGAACTGGAAGAGCTGGTAGAAAAGGTGTCTGTGCTGTTTTAGTTCCACAAAGTCGTTCAAGATTAGCGGAGAGGTTATTTGCACAAGCTAATATAAAGCCAATTTGGGCTTCAACTCCTTCTAGAGAAGAAATTCTTGAACAAGATCAAAAAAGGCTAGTTGACAATGCAGTCTTAAAAGAACCTTTAAAAGAAGAAGAAAAAGAAATAGTTAATTTATTAATTTCAAATAATTCAATTGAACAGTTAGCTGCAGCTTATTATAGACTTCTTGGAAGCAATTTGTCTGCCCCTGAAGAGATAAGGAACCCATCAGAAAGAGATGAAGGACGTTCTAGAGGAAATGGTTTTCAAAAAAGCCTCTGGTTTGAGTTGTCTGTCGGAAGAGATGATACTGCAGAGCCTAGATGGTTAGTTGCTATGTTATGTAAAGCAGGTAATTTGTCAAACAGAGATATTGGTTCTATTAAAATCCTTCCAAAAATTACAAACGTTGAAATTTCAGAAGAGGCCGCTACAACTCTTAAAGAACTTGCATCACTAAACAAACCAATTGAACGTCATATTATGGTTAGATTGTTAGATAAGCCACCTGAAGGCGCCAATTCTTCAGATAGAGGAAGGCCAGACAGAGGAAGATCAGGCAGAGGAAGATCAGATGGGGATAAGCCTGGTAGAGGAAAGCCTGATTACAATAGATCTGGAGAAGGTCGATCAAGAGATTTTAAAAAAGATGATTTCAAAGGAAAAGGTAAATCTGAAAGATGGCAAAATTCAGATAAAAAGAGAACAAAGCCAAAGTTTTCTCCTTTTGCTGATAATTATATTGAAAAAGATATTACTAATGTTGAAAACCAAGATGCCGGCAAGCTTTCAAGTCGTCGAGGAAAACAGAAAGATAATTATCAAAGTGTAGATAGAAATAATAATAATAGAACTGATTTCAAAGATAAAAGAAACAACAAGAAAACTAATAGTAAATCTGGAAATGATAAATTACCACATTTTGAAAATAACTTTAATGAAGAAAAGAAATTAAAAGAATTCAATGCTAATAGAGACAAAAAGCCATCTAGAGATAGGAAGCCTAAAAGTGATGTTTTCAAAACAGGTGATAAAAATAAAGGCGTAAAAACATTTAGTAAAAAATTGTCTTCAAAGCCAAAAACTATAAAGAAGACACCAGCTAAAGACTAATAATATTATTATTGCTTTTTATTGATAATATAAATACCTAAGCATGTAAGAAATAAAGATAAATATATTTGTGAGTTTATATTATCATTCATTATTAGCCACCCAAAGAAAACTCCAAATATGGGTGTTAAGAATGAAAAAGAACTCGTGCTACTAGCAGAGTGCTTAGACATAACCCATAGCCAACCAATAAAGCCAATACACATAACAAAAATAATCTGGAATATAAATATTAAAATTAAGTTTAAATTTATTTCTCTTATGAAATCATCAAACAAGAAAGATGCAGGTAATAAAATTACTCCAGATACTATTAATTGATATAATAATTGCGTTTCAGGAATAGATTTTTTTAAACGTGTAATTTTGAGCATAATTGCTATTATGGCCCAACAAAAACTAGCTAACAGAGAAAATAAGTCGCCTAGAAATTGTTTGCTTTCATATACATCGTTAGGTTTGTAAATAGCTAGTATTAGTCCAAAAAAAGCTAAAACTAATCCAATTATTTTATTTCTTGATAGTTTGTCGTCATCAATTAAAAAGTGAGCACCTAATGTTAGCCATACAGGCATAGTATAAAAAATAAGTGAAACTCTTGTTACTGTTGAATAATCCAAAGCAGTAAATAATAGTATAAATTCAAACGCAAATAAAACACCTGCAATTATACCTGGAAATAAACTGCCATCAGAAATTATTATTTTTTTCTTTGAAAAATAACAAAAGATTAAAATTGGGAAAACAGCTAATGCTGACCTTAAAGCTACTTGAAAGACTGGGTGCATTCCAATATTCACTAATTTAACGAGAACTTGATTTAAGCCGAGTACAGCTGAAAAAATAATTAAAAATGATGCCGCCCAAATATCAATCGATTTGTTTGTCATCTAGTTTATTTTTCTTTACGAGAAAAAGCTACCACCATTAACATGAATAGTTTGACCAGTGATAAAGTCTGAGTTTGGAGCACATAAATTAGTTATCATTGCTGCTACTTCGACAGGGAAACCTTTTCTTCCAACTGGAGGGTTTGAGTGAGAAGGATGAACTAAACTGCTACCTGCTGAAGCTCCTCTAACCGTATCTATTAATCCTGGAACCACACAGTTTATAGTAATTCCTGTCTCTGCATATTCCATGGCTAATGCTCGAGTAAATCCAATTACTCCTGACTTAGATGTAATTACATGAGCCCTGCCAATGGCGCTTATATGCGCAGATAAGCCACCTAAATTGATTATTCTTCCCCATTTATTTTCTTTCATAGCAGGAATGACAGCTTTACAAGTATGAAATAAAGAATCTAAATTTATTGACATTACAAAGCGCCAATCATCAAAAGTCATATCATCAAATTTATTAAATTCTCTCTGAGACGCGTTATTTATTAAAGCAGATATTTTTCCAAGTTTAGCTGCTTCAAAAACTAATTCTTGAGATGTTTCTGGCTTGGTTAAATCTCCAATCACTTGATTAGCTAACAGTCCATGAGCTTTTACTAAATTGACAGTTTCAGCCGCTCCTTCTTTATCAGTATTAGCATGAACTAAAACATTAAAGCCTAATCTAGATAAGCTTTCACATGTTGCTCTTCCTATATTTTTTGCAGCACCTGTAACAATTGCAACTTTTGTTTCATGTTTATTCATAAGCTCTAATTCCTGTAAAATTTAAATAATTTTAATATTATTGCATGTGATTTTCATTTGATATAGTTTTTTAATAAATATTCAATTATATAATTTAAAATAAAAATTTTAACCAATACGCTTGAAATTATAAGCTTTAGTATTTAACATGTTTAATAGTATTTAGAATTCAATGGTATTTAGAAATGGATGTGAACTATGGCAGATTTAATTAAAGACTGGCGAAATGATATATATGCTGTTTTTAAAGACTTAGATATAACAATGGTTTCACATGTTCCAGATGCAGGTCATACGCCATTAATAAATCTTTGTGAAAAAGATAATGAAATTGATGTTGTAACTTTAACAACAGAGCAAGATGGTGTTGGATTATCTTGTGGAGCATATGCTGGTGGAAGAAGAAGTGCATTGCTTATGCAATCAAGTGGTGTTGGTAATTGCATTAATGCTCTAGCACTTCCTAATATATGTAGAATACCTTTTCTTACTTTAGTCTCAATGAGAGGTGAATGGGGAGAATTTGTGCCGTGGCAGGTTCCTATGGGTTTAGGTACGCCAAAAGTTCTAGAAGCAATGGATATAAAAGTATTTCGTGCTGATTATGAAGAAGAAGTTGGCTCTACTGTTGATGCCGCTGCTAGGTTTGCGTTCAACACAAATCGATCAGCAGCTGTATTGCTTTCTCAGAAAATGATTGGTGCTAAACAATTTAAGAATGGATAAAGATTATGATTGATAGAAGACCATTTGTACAAAAAATTTTAAAAAATAGAAAAGATAATCTCCGAGTAGTAAGCGGCATTGGTACTTCTACTTGGGACTTAATGTCAGCCGGAGATAATATAGGTAATTTTGGTTTTATTGGAGCAATGGGGCAATCAATACCATTTGCATTAGGTCTCGCAACAGCTCAACCAAATTTACGAATATTATTATTTACAGGAGACGGTGATACTTTAATGAGTTTAGGTTCTTTGGCTACTATTGCAAATCATCCTGTTTCAAACCTTACTGTTATAGTGCTTGATAATGAATCTTATGTAGAGACAGGTAGCCAGCCAACGGCAACTGCAGGAAAGTCAGACTTAGAACTTATAGCTAAAGGATCAGGCTTTGATAATTGTTATACAGTGAAGAGTGAAGATGACTATGATAAGATTATAAATACAGTTTATAATGAAGAAGGTCCGTCTCTTATTGTTATTAAATGTGAGGCTAAAGCCACACCTCTTGTTTTTCCTCACTCTTTTGATGGTGCTATTTCTATGAATAGATTTATGAGTTCAATTAAAACTTAATGCCAAAAAAAGAAATAATAAATATTGCCATTTTAGGTTTAGGAGCCATTGGAAAACGCCATGTTATGGCGATTGAAAAGATAGATGGTGTTAAAGTATGCGGCGTAGTTGATTTGGATTTAGAAGCAAATAATTTTTGTAACTCTAACAATTTATCTTATTTTTCTAATTTAGAAGACCTAAATAATACCATGAGCATTGATGGTGTTATAATATCTACTCCAACAATTATGCATTATGAAACGTCATGTTTAGCTTTAAAGTTAGGTTTAGACGTTTTAATTGAAAAGCCTATTACTGCGAATTTAAACGAAGCTGAAAAAATTTTAGATCTTGCTAAAAAACAAAATTGTAAGGTTTTAGTTGGGCATCAAAGAAGATTTTATCCTTTAGTATTAAATACAAAAGAAATAATTAAGGAAGGTAAGCTTGGTCAAGTTATAGGCTTGTCAGGAATATGGGGATTACGAAAAGATAATGAATATTTTGATCCTAAATGGAGACAAGAAATTACGGCAGGACCAGTTATTACCAATCTTATTCATGAAATTGATTGTTTAAGGTTTATCTTTGGTGAAATTGAAACGGTTTCTTCATTTTCATCAAATGCACTTAGAAATTTTAAAAAAGAAGATGTTCTTACCGTTATCTTTAAATTCAAAAATGGAATATTAGGAAATTTCCTAATAACTGATTCTGGTTCATCTCCTTGGTCTTGGGAAACAGCTATAGGAGAAAATATAAATCTTCCTAAATTAAATGAAAATAGTATTCGAATAATAGGAACTGAAGGATCTTTGGAGTTTCCTAACCTGAAATTATGGAACTATGATAACAAAACTAATATTAATAATTGGAAAGATAAATTAATTAAAAAAGAAGTTCACTATAATGAATTAGATCCTTATATTTCTCAAATAAATCATTTTAAAGAAGTCATTGAAAGAAAAATAGAACCTATTACTGATGCAGAAGATGGAATGACAACTTTAAAAGTTGCATTATCAATCTTAGAATCAGCTGATACTAATAAGACTATTAAAATACAATTATAACTATAATATAAATTATTAAATAATAAAGGAGTGTTGATATGTTTGACTTAGGTTTAAAAGATAAAGTTGCCGTTATTACTGGTGGAAGTGATGGATTAGGATTTGCTTCAGCTCAATTGTTATCAGAGCATGGGGCCAAAGTAGTAATATGTGGAAGACGTGGTGATTATTTAAAAGAAAAAGCTCAAATTATATCCAATAAAACAAATAATGAAGTTTTAAACATTCAAGCTGATGTTAGTAAAGCCGATGATTGTAAAAAATTAATTGAAAAGACAATTTCCAGATTTAAAAAAATTGATATTTTACTTAATAATGCTGGTGCTTCTGCAGCAGGGATGTTTGAAACTGTTACAGATAAAATTTGGGAAGATGACATAAATTTAAAAATTATGGCTACAATTAGAATGTGTCGATTAGCTATTCCATATATGAAGCTTAACAATGGGGGAGTTATAATCAATGCTACTATTGGCGGTGGAAAGGCTCCTAATGCTGGATCATTACCTACTACTGTTTCCCGAGCTGCAGGTATTAATTTAACAAAATCATTAGCTAATGAGTATGCAAAAGATAATATAAGGGTAAATGCTATTTGTATTGGTTTACTTAAAAGCGCTCAATGGGATCGTCGAGCTGGTCCTGATGGAGTAAACGAACTCTACAAACAAATGGCAAAAAAAGTTCCTATGGGAAAAGTTGGTGAAGAAATTGATTACGCTAATTTAGTTGCATTTCTATCATCTGATAAAAGCGCATATATAACTGGCACAGCCATCAATTTAGATGGAGGACTATGTCCAGTAGTATGATTAATTTAATCATACTAACTAATATTTTTTATCGAAAAGTTGGCAAAAAAACTCTTTAAGATTTTTTTATTCTAGGGGGATCTATCTCTGCTAGTTCACACGCATAATCAAGTAATGCACTGAAGTCTTTTTTTGCAAACTTACCTGACCGTGCTTGTCCATAAACAGCTTGAACAGCAGAACCTACAGGCAATCCTAATCTGAAACTATTGGCTGTTTCTATTGCTAAACCCATGTCTTTATGAGCAAGGTCAATCGTAAACCCTGGTTCAATATCATTTTTAAGTACTTTCGATAAAAAATTAATATGGAATTGACCATTGTTAGCGGTGGTGCCAGCGTTTACTTCTTTAAATACATCAAGATCAAGGCCAATTTTTTGTGCTAAAGTTAATGCTTCTGCTGTAATTTGAGCAATGCTTAAAATTTGAAAATTATTTACAACTTTGGCTCTAATTCCAGATCCAACTTTTCCACATCTAATTATAGTTGTTCCCATAGCATTTAATAGAGGTTCAATTTTATTAAATGCTTCTTCATTGTCGCATCCAACCATAAAAAGTGAATCACCAGAAATAGCATGACTAACTAATCTACCTACAGGTGCATCTATAAATTGAAGATTACTTTCTTTGCATAGTCTATAGATTTCATCTGTTCCTGTCGGGGCAATAGTACTCATATCTAAAATAATTGCATTTGGCTTAACAAAAGAAAGAACACCATCATTATCAGTCATAACAGACTTAACATTTTCAGTTGAAGGCAACATAGTAATAATGATGTCAGCGTTTTCAATTGTCTCTTTTATATTCCTTCCAAGAGTCCCTCCAACTTCAATTACAGGATCCATTTTTGTTTTATCTATGTCATAAACAGATACTTTAGTTCCTTTTCTTATAATGTTTTGAGCCATTGGCCCGCCCATAGCTCCAAGCCCTATAAAAGCAATATTTTCTCCCATTTAATCCCCCATTAATTAAAGTTAATTATATTTCTTTTTGAATAATTTTATTAACATGTTTATCTTTTTTATACATTAAAATAAATAATAAAATTTGTAATTTAATTTAATAAAAATATATAAAAAAGTGTTATATTTTAAAATTATTAATAGAACTAAGAGAAATACTTTTATATTTTAAGAGCTTTGATGAATATACAAACATCTAATAATTCTTTGCTTGTGCCAAGCGATTTTATAATCATTGGTGGTGGTGGTGATCTATCTTTAAGAAAAATTATGCCAGCACTTTTTTGGATTTTTTTAGATAATCAGATTAATAAAGAATCTAGAATTATTATATGCCTTCGTCAAAAAAGTAATTTAGAAGAGTTTTCTTCTAAATTATTACCTTACTGTAAACAGGCAATAGAAAATCAAACAATAAAAAAAAAAAATTGGTCTGAATTTAAAAGTTTAATACAAATAGTTGTACTTGATGTTGTGACAGGGGAAGGATCCAATAATTTATCATTATTAGTAAATAATAAACATAACCTGAAAAGACCTTGTATTTTTTATCTTGCAATTGCATCCAGTCTAATTGGACACGCTTGCAATATGATAAAAAAAGCAAACTTAAATTTTCCTCAAAGTAGATTAGTAATAGAAAAACCTATTGGTCATAACAAATCATCAGCCATAACAATTAATAAAAAATTATATGATATTTTTGAAGAACATCAAATCTATAGAATAGACCATTATTTAGGTAAAGAGACTGTTCAAAACCTTATGGCTTTGAGGTTTGCTAATACTTTTTTTGAAAATCAATGGGACAATAAAAACATAGATAATGTTCAAATCACTGTTGCAGAGACGATAGGAGTTGAAGACAGAATTATTTATTATAATGAATATGGCGCCATTAAAGATATGCTGCAAAACCATTTGTTGCAGTTGATATGTTTAGTTGCTATGGAGCCTCCTTCATATTTTGATGCTGATCAGGTAAGAAACGAAAAATTAAGAGTTTTGAAAGCTTTAAAACCACTAAAGGAAACTGAAATACAAATTGGACAGTATCAAGGTTATGATAGTGAACTTGGAAAATCTTCTAATACTGAAACTTTTGTTTCACTTAAAGTATGTATTGAAAATTGGCGTTGGGCAGGGGTTCCTTTTTATATAAGAACAGGAAAGAAAATGATTTCGCGAGCAAGTGAAATTATTATAACGTTTAAGAAGAAACCTCACGATATTTTTTCTAAATTAAAAGAAAGTAAAGATGAGGATTTTCCTAATAGACTTATTATAAGAGTTCAACCAAAAGAAGGTTTAAAATTACAACTAACTTCAAAAGCTCCTGGACCAGGTGGAATGAGATTTTTTCCTTCTGAACTAAACTTATCCTTTGGTGATAGTTTTCCTGATAGATTGCCTGATGCATATGAACGTTTATTAATGGATGTTGTAATGGGTAATCAGACACTATTTATGAGATCAGATGAAGTTTTGGCTGCTTGGGATTATATAGATCCTATAGTTACAATGGTCAAAAACAATCCACCTGAGTTGTATGTTCCAGGAACGGCAGGTCCTAAAGATAATATTTTATTACATAATGGTCATGTATGGATAGACCCTAAGGGTGATTAAAAATGATCTTAACTAAATTAATCTCTGATAAATTAAAATTAGCAATTGCTAAAAAAAGAAATGCAACTTTTGTTGTTTCAGGTGGCAATAGCCCTTTAAAACTTTTTGATAATCTATCTAAAATTGATCTTCCTTGGAATAAAGTTCAAATAACTTTGGTTGATGATAGGTTAGTGGATAAAAACCATATCCATAGTAATCAAAAACTTATTACTGATCATTTATTAAAAAACAAAGCAAAGTTAGCTAATTTTATTCCCTTAAGTGAAGAAATAATAAAATCTAAAATTATTTTAACACCTTTTGATGTAAATTTACTTGGCATGGGAGAAGATGGTCATTTTGCATCGTTATTCCCAGATATGATAAAAAATTTTAATTCATTTGATTTAAATGCTGATCCAAATGTTTTTTCAATTACTTCTCATGGGGATCCTTTTTTACCAAGAATAACTATGAACCTTTCATTAATTTTAAAGAGTGAATTTATAGTTTTATTAGTTAAAGGAGCTATTAAACAAAAAATCATTGATCAAGCCAAAAATGATAATTCTTTGCCAATACACTACCTTTTAAAAAGTAGAGCTTCTAATTTTTTGATAGAATATATTTAATATATTGTGAGATGAAATACTTTAAATAGTGGTATTCACTTTTTTATTCATCGTTGATTTTAAACACCAACCTTTATGATATGAAATTTTGCGTTTGCTTACCTTAGCAAGAGTTGAAATATCTAATTCAAATTTTTCAGCCATTTCTTTTACAGATAAATGAACGTCTCCATGTACTTTATGAGAGAAATCAAATGTTTTTTTACTAGGTTCATTATTTTGTATACGTTTTGTCAATGACTTTTCCTAAATTTTTATTATTGGATAAACTTATACTCTAATATTTATATATTTATATATTTTAATTTGCAGCAGCTATTGCTGCATGTAAAAGAACGTTTGTACTGGATGCAGCCCATTCAGGTTTTATTTCTTCTGCTTCATTATGGCTTAACCCGTCTACACATGGACACATAATCATTGCTGATGGAGCAACAGTGTTAATCCAGCAAGCATCATGTCCAGCACCTGAAATAATATCTTTAAATGAATATCCAAATTTCTTGGCACTATTTCTAATATGATTTAGACATTCTTTATCAAAGGCTACTGGATCAAATCCACCAATTTGGTTTATTTCAAGTTTAACATTATATTTTTTACATATATCTTTAGCCACAGATCTTAATTCATTATCCATTTGGTTTAGTTTATTTATATCTGGAGATCTGAAATCAATAGTAAAAATACTTTTTCCAGCAATAACATTTCTAGAGTTAGGAAACACTTCTATATGTCCAACAGTTCCAAGAGCATTAGGAAGGTTTTTGTTTGCAATGTTATTGACGGCTAAAATAATTTCAGACATTGCTAGTGAAGTATCTTTTCTAACATGCATAGGAGTGGTTCCAGTATGTTGCTCAACACCTGATAACTTTACTTCTAACCATTTCAAACCTTGACCATGTGTGACAACGCCGATATCTATTTTTTCTGTTTCAAGAATAGGTCCTTGTTCTATATGTAATTCAAAATAAGAATGAATTTTTTGTTTTCCAACTGGTTCAATGCCTTTCCATCCTATTTTGACAAGCTCATCTCCAAACATATTTCCCTCAGCGTCTTTAGCTGATAGAAGAGTTTTAACATCATAAATTCCTGCATATCCTGCTGACGCCATCATTGCTGGAGGGAAACGAGAACCTTCCTCGTTAGTCCAATTAACAACCATAATAGGGTGTTTGGTTTGAATATTCAGATCATTTAAAGTTCTAACTATTTCTAGTCCTGCTAAGACACCCAGCACTCCGTCATACTTACCGCCGGTTGGTTGTGTGTCTAAATGACTTCCTATTACCACTGGAAGAGCGTCTTTAGACGTACCTTCTCTTTTTAAAAACATTGACCCTAACTCATCTACAGTCATGCTCATTCCTGCCTCTTCAGACCATTTTTGCAGTAATTTTCTAGCTTCCCCATCTTCAACAGTAACGGTTTGTCTATTATTACCACCTGCTATTCCAGGACCAATCTTTGCCATTGTCATTAGGCTATCCCATAACCTATCTTGATTAATTGATATATTTGTCTCTTTAATCATTGATATGTCCTTTTTGTAATAATCTGAGTAATTATATTTAAATTCATTTAATATATATTGTATATATAAGTTTATAAATTTAAAGGAATTTGACGTGTTTATATTAGATCCTAGATTAGAAAATGATTCTTTATTAATAAATGAGCAAGTTAATTTTCAAATTAGATTAATGAATGTAACAGAATTTTTTTGGATTATTCTTATTCCTAAAAAAACAAATTTAACTGAGTTAAGTGATCTTAATGTAAATGAAAGAAATCAGTTATTAAATTTTGCAATTGATCTCGGGGATCATATTAAATTTACTGAAAATTTAGATAAAATTAATATTGGTATGTTGGGTAATGTAGTATCTCAATTACATCTTCATGTAGTTATAAGAAGTCAAAATGATCCCGCTTGGCCAGGTCCAGTGTGGGGATGGAAAACAATAAATAAGTTAGATAAAGAAACTTTAGAATATAGATCTAAAGTAATTCAATCCTTTTCTATAAATTAGGTAGGAATTATTTTTTTGAAAAAGATATTTTTATTTGATCAACTAAAATATACCAAGCAAGACTTAAAATAATAATTACTCCTCCTAAAATCATTAAAAAATTTGGAGTTTCGTTGGTTCCTAACCACACCCAAAAAGGTCCAAGGGCGGTTTCTAATAACATTAAAAGTCCAATGTTAGAAGCTTGTGTATACCTGGTTGCAAAAGTTAAACAAGCAAATGAAATAGGAAGAATAACTAGTCCAGAAAAAGAAATTGAAATTATATCTCCTTCAAAAAGCAAGTTAGGCGCTACAAATAAAAATGCAATTACACCATTTCCTAAGGCACTTATTCCAGTAATTGTCATTGCAGGTATGTTTGGTTTTAATCTAAGAAGAACAAGACTTAAACCTAGAGAAGCTGAAGCGCTAATTCCACATATAGCTCCGACTAATACATTGCCTTGAGGTGCATTAATTACATCATTACCATGTATAACGGATACACCTACACCAATTAGGGCAAAAAACGCAGTGATCCAAGTGGCTTTAGTCGTTTTTTCATTAAGTATAAAAATTGAAAATAAAGAAGCAAAAATAGGAGATGTTGCTAAACAAAATAAGATTAATGATACTGATGTTTCTGCAATCCCGTATGTAAAAAAAAAGGAACTAATAATTTGAGTAATGATAATATATAAACCAACAGGTGATAAAATATTTTTAAAGCCATTTCTATAAATTTTAAAAAAACTTGAGAATAAAATTAAGACAATTCCCATCTCCATTCCACGCCAGGTTAACATTGACCAAACGTCCATTTCAGACCATCTCATAAATAGAGTGTCAGGTGATAAAATTAATGCACCAATAGATGCTATTCCAATACCTTTAAACAGATTGCCAGATATAGAAAAATTCAAAATTATTCCTAAATATAAATATTATTTGTTTTTATAAAAATCTAATAATGTTTTAATTACATCAGTTGGATTTTCTTGTTGAACCCAATGTCCGGCATTTTTAATAATATGTCTACCACAATAATTAGCACATAAAATATTTTCCATTTTTTCTAAAGCACCTGGTTTTTGAAATAGTCCCCAATCTTTTTCTCCTGCTATAAAACAAGAAGGTACTTCTATTTTTTTATTAGAAAATATTTTTAAATCACTGTTTTTATCAAATGAGGTCATACACCTATACCAATTAAGAGCTGGTTGAAAAGTGTTTATGAAGAAACTATTTGCATAAACTTCTAATTCTTCATCATTAAGCCAATTTTCATATTTTTTGTCTTTAGGAAAATGAGGTATAACAGCCTCGACCATATTTTGATCCAATTGCATAATATAATATTCAGGCATTTTAGCTAAGTTTGAAGCTGTCCAAGATCCAAGTTCATATGGTTTATTTTCTTCCCAGTCAGCACTTTTCATATGATAATAAGATCTAAGAAATTTATGTAATTCATTCTTTTCAAGATGCATATCTTGATTTGCTTCAGGAGTAGAGTAATACCATTGATAATGCTTTCTTGGAGGGTTTAATTGTTCAAGGTCTTTATGAATAGGATCTTCAATTAATAAATTAGTGTCAATGTGAGGAGCTCCAGTGTAAGGAGCACTCATCATGACAACTGATTTAAATATATCAGGTCTAATTAATGCAGAAATTCCTGCAACAGAAGAGCCAGCATCGTGACCAACTAACAAATCAATATGATGTATATTAAGAGCGCTTAATAATGCAATAATATCAGTAGTAAGGTTTAATAATCTATATTCAGAAATATCACTGTTATATTTTTTGCCTCCGCCAGCTGTTAATCCATACCCTCTCATATCAGGAGCTATAACTCTAAAACCTTCTTTTGCTAATTCAGGCATTAATTTTCGCCAACTGAAACTTAATTCTGGAAAGCCATGGAGAAGTAATATTACAGGTTGATTATTTTTGTTAACATCATTTTTAGAAGCCTCTAAATAATGAATATTAAGGCCAGTTGAAACATCAATGTGATAAGATTTAATTATTGGATCAAGAAGATGTAACATTATATATTCCTATATTTTTAAAATTAAATTTAGTTTGTTTTGTATTTTTTAATAGTTGATATGTTTACATCAATACCAAGCCCAGGTTTAGATGAGACATTCACAACTCCATCCTCTAATTCAATTGGTTTGTTTAATAAATCTCTTCTAAATGGATGACTTGATTGATCATATTCTAATATAGGAGACCTTGCAAAAATTGAATGATGCGTGGTTGGTATTGCTGCAATCACTTGGATAGATGCTGCTTGTGCAATGGCTGATCCCCATACATGAGGGTTAACTTCTACTCCAAAACTATGAGCTAATGCTATTATATGTTTTGCAGATGTAATCCCTCCACAAGACCCAATATCTGGCTGAGCTATATCAATAGCACCATTTTCAAAAAGAGATTTGTACCCGAATAAAGTATGTTCATTCTCTCCACCTGCAATAGGCATTTGTAACTTTGATCTAAGTTCAACATAACCACTTATATCTTCTGGAACAACCGGTTCTTCATACCATCTTAGATTATAGTCTTTAAGCGCATGGCCTAAATATAAAGCCTCAGACCTTCCATAAGCATGGTTTGTATCAATCATTAAAGTAACGTTTTTTCCTTCTAAAACATTAGTAATAGAGTTCATACATTCAATATCGTCCTTTAATCCAAATCCCAATTTAATTTTCATATGATCAAAGCCATTTTCATAATGAGTAATAGCTTCTTCAGATAATCTTTTTGCTTCTCCTTTTCCGTTAATTCGATAAAATCCAGTAGCATAAGGTATAATTTTTTCTCTAAAAGCTCCGCCTAACAGTTGATAAATAGGCTGATTATAGAATTTTCCAGTAATATCCCATAGTGCAATATCAATGGCGCTGATAGCTGAAATAACAGATCCTTTTCTGCCATAATCTCTAGTCATATTATACATTTTATGCCAAAGAACTTCTATATCCAAAGGAGATTGATCTAGTAATAATGGTTTGAGGGCAGTTTCTATTACAGCAGCAGAGATTTCAGGTGGTTCTAATCCTTGACAAAAAGCTTCTCCCCAACCTGTAAGGCCATTATTAGTTTTAATTTCAACAAGAGTTGCAGATCTTTGGTTTACCCACCCTTGAGAAAATGCAAAGGGCACTTCCAAATTTGATTTAATTATATGAACAATAATATGTGTTATTTTTATTACCATTTTATCTCTCTACGTATTTTAAATTATTAAATATTTATATCATTTTAAAATATCAAATAAATCTATTTATTTGTCCTACCACGAAGAGTGAGCGGTAATTGAGCTAGCATAAATATTCCTACTAAAGGCATTAGGATAAAAACCTTTACAAAGATCCAATCTTCAGTTTCAAGCTGCCTCCATGCTATTTCATTAACAATCGTAAGAAATAAAAAAAATAAACCCCATCTAAAACTAAGTTTGTACCATGTTATGTCAGTTAAGAAAAACTGAGAACCAAAAAACTGTTTCATCATTGATTTTTTGTAAAGAAGTCCAGTTAATAAAACAAAACAGAAAAATCCATTAAATATAGTAGGTTGAATTTTTATAAAGTTTTCATTATCTAACGAGTATGCACCTGCAGTAAGTAACGCTGACATCGTTATTGAAAAAATTTGAAACTTTGAAACTCTTTTTTCCATTATATAAAAGGTTACTATCACTAATAAACTTAATATTAATGATATGAATGCTGCTATTATTAAACTGAAATATTGAGAACTAATAAAAAAACCTGATATAGGTATGATTTCAAAAAAAAAAGCACTTAAACGCATTTAAAAAAACCTTTTATTTATTTTTTCCCAAGAGTTTTTTGGTAAAAGCAGGATTTTGGCTATCTTCTCTAAGCCAAATATTAAAAAATAAATTTATAAATTCTAAATTTTTTGTTTCTAAAACCTTTTTATTCTTAAAATAAAAATAAGCAGTGTTCTTTTCTCTAATTCCAATAAATGTATCATCCACTTTAATATCTTTAAAAGTATTTTTTAATAAAGTTCTTAATTCATCTAATTCTACTTCAGTATATTCTTTTTGTTTTTTTAATTGATTAATAGTTTCTTTAACAACGCTTTTGCTTGAAATTTTTGTATTATATTTTAAAACTAAGGCAAATTTATTTTCTTCAAAATCTCCTGTCTCTGAAAAAAGCTTTGCATCATACAAGTCCCAAAATAGATGTGAATAATTAACTTCCCCAACTAATTTATAGTTAGAAAAGAAATTATTAAGAATAGTATTTGTATTTAGGCTTTTTTTAATTTGTTTATTACTATTGACTAAAGAATTAGAATTAGAATTAGAATTAGTCTCAGTCTTATTTAAAGTGTTTGTCAAAGTATTAGTCATTGTATTAGTTAAAGTCTCAGTAAAAGACTTAGAAACACTGTTAGTATTATTTTGAGCATTAACTGAATTAATAAAAGTTAAAAAGAAAATTAAGAATAAAAATTTAGAAAACATTTTTCTACTACCAATTTTTTAAATTCAATGGACCAATACTTGTTGCAGTTTTTCCTCTGAGGAAAACCAAAGTAACCGATCCAATATTAACACCAAATTTACTTACATAAGCTCTATTAATTGCAATCTCATCGCTTTGTTGATAAATCCAATCATTGAAATGCACTTTAACATTACTTCCTTTTATATTAAGAAAAATATCATAAGACCAATTTAGGGCATTACCAGATATTGATCCACTTGCATTTCCTTCAACATCATCAGCTTGACCTGAGTAAACAATATTTTTTTTATCATCTATTATTTTTTTTATTTTCCAAATACGTTTAGCTTGTTCACCATCGTCGTAAAGAAATTCTTCATCTAGAATTAATTGTTCCTTATCAACACTACCTTTTATATTTACTCTAAATTGGCGTTTTAAGTTTCCAAACCTATCTTCAAAGATTCCATAAGCAATAGTATCACCTTCAAAAAAAGAAAATAAATTTAGTTTTGGAGTGTTATTTTCAAATTGTTTCATATTAGTTTGGAAGCATCCTGTTAAAAAAGATGTAAATAAGATAGTAGTTAAAAATATTTTATATTTAGTAATGTTTTTTTTTATATAAATCAAATTATATACTCCAAAATTATAGTTAAAAATTATTTAAAACAAAATTTGATCTAAATAAAGCTTTTTGAAAGTTTTTCAGTTTGAATTTCTTTTCGATTTAAATTATACGCACTAGCAAATAATTCATATGATTTTATTCTTGCCATTTCGTCGTGGCACCAGGTTAATATTGCAATTTCATCAATATTATTATCTTTAACTAATTTATCAATTTTATCTTTTGTATGATTAATTTCGCCAACAAGTGAACTTTCATACATAGAATTATAATGATCTTCCCAATTATTATTATTAATAATAGTTAATGCATTATCTGGATCTGTAATAGGTCCAAGGTGACCAAAGTCTCTTCCGATCTTCCATGAAGCTCTAGAAGAAAACAGATATTTAGCTTCTTCGTTTGTTTCAGCAGCTAATGACCATAAGCAAACATTTACTAATGGTTTTTTATATTTTGTACTTGGTCTAAACTCTGATTTATAAATTTCAATTGCACCTTTCATTCCAGATCCATTCGTAATGAAGTGAGCAAAGCAATATGGAATACCAAGATAAGCGGCTAGCTGTGCTCCATAATTTGACGTTCCTAGCATCCAAATTTCAGGGCCTGTCTCAGAAGTGGGCTGGGCTATTAAACTTCCAAATGGATGACCTTCTATTAATTTTTCATTATTTACCCATGCCATTAAATCTCTAACATGTTCTGGGAATTGATCGCTATCGTTTCTACTATTAGGGTTTAAAGCCAGAGCGGTTCTTCCATCTGATCCAGGAGCTCTTCCAAGTCCTAAGTCAATTCTATTGGGAGCTAAGGCTTCAAGTACTCTAAATTGTTCAGCTACTTTAAATGGTGAATAATGGGGTAGCATAATTCCTGCACTACCAATTCTAATATTTTTTGTTTGTGTTGCAATAGCCGCCATTAAAACTTCTGGAGCCGTACCGACTATTGTTGGATGATTATGATGTTCTGAGACCCAAAATCTTTTATATCCAAGTTTTTCAGCTGTTTTAGCTAAATTAATACTATCTTGAATTGTTACTGATTGAGGCTTGCCCTCGACTGACACTGATTGTTCAAGAATCGAAACTTCTTTCATTTTTATCCTTTAAAAACGTTATGATTTTATTTTGTATATTCTAGAAGCATTTTGTTTAAACAATTTGTTTTTTTCATCTTCTGACATATCTTTAGCTAAAATTTTAAATGCATTCCATAAAACACCATAACTACATGATCCTTTGTCTACTGGAAAATTGCTTTCAAACATACATCTATCAAAGCCAAACATGTCAAGGGTTTCATAAATCCATGGTTTCCAAATATTCGATAATTGAGTTGAATTTGGTGGATTGTTATTCTCATGAAACTTAGCTCCATTAACAGCCATGCCTAATCCACCAAGTTTAACATTAATGTTTGGAATTTTAGCTAATCTCATCATTGCTGATCGCCATTCTCTATGAGTTAAGGCTTGTTTTCCTTCATATTCACCTAAATGAATAGGACCGCCAACATGATTAAGAATTATAGTTAAGTCAGGTAAAGCTCTTGCGATTTGTTCCATTTCATGGAGTTGAGTGTGATATATCCAGAAGTCTAATGATAAATCAGCATTTTGGATACATTTTGCTCCATCTATGAAATTAGGATGAAGCATTAAACCAAGGTCAGATCTAACAGCTCCTGAATTAATTCTAGGGTCTTGGTGAGATGCTAAAAGCATTCTTATCCCTTTAAGACGACCTTCACTTATATTTATAGCTTTTTCTAAAACTGGTTTTAACTTTTTTCCAAAAGTTAGATCTACTGAGCCTACAATTGATGCATTTACTTTAACATGATTATTCGGAATTAAATCAGCTCTTTTAGCTTCATCAGTAGCAAATTTAATTTCTGATAAAGGTCTAAATTCTTCAGGTCCATCTTTAGCATATATTTTAGTATTAGAAGAACTCATAATATAAACAGTAGATTCAACATTATGACCTGATGATTTTATATCTTTGAGTAATTCTTCTACATAATATCTTCCAAACCCTGCATCCCACAGATGATGGTGGGGATCTGTTATTGGAAGGTCAGGCAAAATAGCATCTTCAATATGCTGATCTAGCCATTCTTGTCTTACAGGTAAATGAGGTGATTTATTTTCATTCATTTTATTTATTTTCATTCAATTTAATTTTAATTATAACTATTTTTATTCTTTTATTATTGCTATTTATATTACTTTAGTGCAACTAAATTAATTAATTAATATTCATAAATTAATTTTTTAATTTTTTTTAATTATAAAACAGGCGATTAAATGTTAACAAACACATCAATTAAAACTGAATATAATAATATTATTGTAAGCCCTATAGCAGGTTCCTTAGGAGCTGAAATACAAAATATTAATTTATCTCAAAAAGTGTCTGATGAGATTATGTCAGAAATTTATCAAGCGTTATTAGACTACCAAGTTATATTTTTTAGAGATCAAAAATTTGATCCAGCTTCTCAAAAAATATTTGCGGAGAAAATTGGAAAACCAATAGTCTATCCATTTGTAAAAGGTTTAGAAGATTTTCCTGAAATTACTCCAATTTTAAAAAAAGAAACGGATATAAATAATTTTGGAGGTATATGGCATAGTGACACTACTTATCAAGAAAACCCTCCAATGGGAACAATGCTGTATGCTCTTGAAACTCCTCAGTTTGGAGGGGACACTGAATTTGCAAACCAATATTTAGCCTATGAAAGACTTTCAGATGGAATGCGCAAATTTTTAGATACTTTAGAAGGTGTTAATATTTCCGGAAAGTCTCGTGTAGCTAAAACTAGGTTAGATATTATGAAGCACGCTTCAGTTGGTTTGAAAGGAGATGAGTTAACTGCTATTCATCCAGTTGTTAGAACTCATCCTGAAACGAAAAGAAAATCTTTATATGTAAATGAAGCCCATACAACACATTTTGTTGGAATGTCAGAAGAAGAAAGTACTCCTATTTTAGAATATCTTTTTAAGCATCAAATTAAATCAGAATTCACGTGTAGATTTAATTGGAAGCCAGGCTCTGTAGCAATATGGGATAACAGATGTACTATGCATAATCCAATAAATGATTACCATGGACAGAGAAGGTTAATGCATCGCATAACATTTGCTGGTGACAAGCCTTTTTAACTTTTACCATAGGATATTTTGATGAGCCAAAAAGATTTTTTTCATAATATTGATGATTTGGACACTGGTATTAAAAGAGTTTTAGGTGAGGGCATTTCCACTAGAATTTTTTGTGGTCAAGAAGCAATGCTATCTGTTGTAACCATAGAGGCAAACGCAAAAGGCAAGATACATTCACATCTTCAAGAACAATGGGGTTTCCTTATAGAAGGATCAGGCATACGTATTCAAGGTGGAGAAGAAATTCCAATTAAAAAAGGTGATTTTTGGCAAACTCCTGGCGGAGTAGATCATGGTATTATTGGTGGTCCTGATGGAGCAAAAGTCTTAGATGTTTTTAGCCCTCCAAGAGATGAGTATAAAATTGAAGGATCAGGGTTTGGTTCTAACTAAAAAATAAAATGAGGAAGTTATGATAACAATAGAATATTTTATGAGCCCAGGAAGCCCATGGTCTTTTTTAGGTCACAAACACTTTATTGAAATTGTTAATAGATTTAATGTTAATGTAAATATGTATCCTGTAAATTATGGAGAAATTTTCCCTCTTTCAGGAGGGGTTCCTGTTTCAAAGAGACCCATTCAGAGACAAAGTATTCGACTGCAAGAATTAAAAAGATGGGGAGATTTTTTGAAAATTAGTTTAAACCCTGAGCCTAAGTTTTTTCCTTCAAAATCTTTGTTGCCTTCTTTAATAATAATTGCTTCTCAACTTAAAAAAACTAATCAAGCTTTTGATCTTGCAAATAATATTATGAGTGCTTTATGGGTAGAAAATCTTAATATTGATGATGAAGATACTCTTATTAATATTTTAAAAAAAATGGATTTAGATGCAGATGAAATTTTAAATTATGCAAAAACTAAAGAATGTGAAGACGCAATGAAATCTGGAACAAGATTGGCTATTGAGAAAGGTGTTTTTGGAGCACCAACATATATTGTAAATGATCAAATATACTGGGGGCAGGATAGATTAGATTTTGTTGAAAGGCATTTATCTAGTTTATTGAAACCTTAATCAAGTTGAATTAATTCAATTAAGAAAATAATATTAAAAATATAATTTAAAGGAACAGTAATGGAAAAAAAGATTTCTCAAAGCAAAGATAAAAATGTGCTTGATATAAAAGCTACTAATGCTTCAAAAGCTCAATTCAATTGGGAAGACCCTCTTTTATTGAACTCATTGCTTACAGAAGAAGAAACCCTTATACAATCAACAGCTCATGAATATGCTCAATCTAAACTTATGCCAAGAGTAGAAGAGGCTTTTTTAGATGAAAAAACAGATAAAGAAATATTTAAAGAAATGGGTGACCTTGGACTTTTAGGAATTACTATTCCTGAAAAATATGGTTGTGCAGGAGCTTCTTATGTTTCTTATGGTCTAGTTGCAAGAGAAGTAGAAAGGGTAGATTCAGGATATAGATCAATGATGTCAGTCCAATCATCTTTAGTTATGCATCCAATTTATAAGTATGGTAGTGAAGAACAAAGAGAAAAGTATCTGCCTGGATTAGCCTCTGGCGAATTAATTGGCTGTTTTGGATTAACTGAGCCAGATGCTGGCTCGGACCCTGGATCAATGAAAACAACAGCTACGAAGGTTAAGGGTGGATATACCATATCTGGTTCAAAGATGTGGATTTCTAATTCACCAATAGCTGATGTTTTTGTTGTTTGGGCAAAATCAAAAGAGCATGCTGGGGCTATTAAAGGCTTTATTCTTGAAAAAGGAATGAAAGGGCTTACTGCTCCTAAAATTAAAGGAAAACTATCTCTTAGAGCATCTATTACGGGGGAAATTGTTATGGATGAAGTATTCGTTCCAGACGATAGTCTTATGCCTAATGTATCTGGTTTGAAAGGACCATTTGGATGTTTGAATAGTGCTAGATATGGAATTGCTTGGGGAGTAATGGGTGCTGCAGAAGATTGTTGGCATAGAGCAAGGCAATATACATTAGATAGAAAACAATTTGGAAAACCTCTAGCTGCAACTCAATTAATTCAAAAAAAACTAGCTGATATGCAAACTGAAATTACATTAGGCCTAAGTGCAGCTCTTCAAGTAGGACGACTTTTTGATGATGGGAGATTAGCGCCTGAAGCAATATCACTTATAAAACGTAATAATTGTGGCAAGGCTTTGGATATAGCTAGAATGTCTAGAGATATGCATGGAGGAAATGGAATTCATGCTGAATATCAGGTAATGCGTCATCTTATGAATTTAGAGACTGTAAACACCTACGAGGGTACTCACGATGTTCATGCTTTAATTCTAGGTCGAGCACAAACAGGTATTCAAGCATTTTTTTAGTCAGTATAAGTTTATGCTTAACAGTATTTTTTTAATTTTCCTTTTTCAGTTATTAGGTGAATTAATTCAAAAAATATTAGAAATGAGTGTTCCTGGTCCTGTAATAGGTCTTGTTTTATTATTAATTACTTTATTATTATTTAAAAAATTTAATTTTAAATTTAGTAAAACAATTAAGTTAAATTTATTTAAATCAGCTGAAAATCTTTTGCTTTACCTGCCACTTTTATTTGTTCCAGTAGGAGTGGGGGTAGTAATGCATTTATCCTTTTTAGAGGAGAGTTTAGTAAGGGTTATTTTAGTTCTTGTAATTGGAACTTTGTTAACTTTAGCTCTTACAGGCTTTTTAATGGAAAAACTTCTCAAAGATCAAAAATAAAATGATTGATCAGCAAAAACTTTATAGTATATGGGTATATCTTCAGGCGGAGCCTTTGTTTTGGTTAACCTTAACTATAGGTGCATACTTGACAGCAGATTTTCTTTATAGAAAATCAAATTTATTTCCGTTATTAAATCCTGTTGCAATAAGTATTTTACTAGTAAGCTCTGTTCTTTTGATATTTGATATTCAATATGAACGCTATTTTGATGGAGCAAAATTCATACATTTTTTACTAGGACCTGCAACAGTATGTTTAGCTATTCCTATATATAAAAATTGGCAATTAATCGTTCAAAATTCAAAAGCGATAGTTATTTCTATTTTTATAGGCTCTTTATTTTCTATATTAATTACATATTTTTTATCTACTTTATTCCACTTGAATGATGAATTAATTCTAAGTTTATTACCTAGAAGTGTGACTACCCCAATTGCAATGGGTATTAGTGAGCTAATTGGAGGAATACCTTCATTAACAGCTATTTTTACTTTTACTACAGGAGTGATTGGAGCTTCTTTAGCCATATTTGTTTTTGATTTAATGGGAATAAAAAAAATGGAAGCAAGAGGTTTTGCATTAGGTTTAACTAGTCATGGTATAGGCACAGCAAGAGCAATGAGCAAAGATACTAAGGCTGGTGTTTTTTCTGCAGTTGCAATGGGATTGACTGGACTTATTACATCGATTCTTGTTCCGTTATGTATTAAAATATTAAATATTTAATATTAACTTTAAAAAAACAATGTTCACTGATTAAATTTTTATCAAGATTAATTAATCTTAAATATGTTTGTTTTATATTTAAGATGTTGATGTTATCTGAATTTTATAGTATAAATTTATAAAGGTAATTTAGGAACCTAATTTCAAATGTCTAAAGTTAAAAGAAAATTAACAACAATTTTAGCAACTGATTGTGTTGGTTTTAGTATGCACATGGAAGCACAAGAAGAAAAAACTTTAGCTAGCCTTAAGGCATGTCGTAATATAATTGATCCAATTATTGAACAGTTTTCAGGTCGCATTTTTCATACAGCAGGAGATTCCGTTATTGCTGAGTTTCAAAGCCCAGTTGAATGTGCAAATGCTGCTATAGAATTTCAAAACGCAATATTAGCTAGGAATAAGAAAATAGAAGTGGATCCAAAACTTTTATGGAGAGTGGGTATTCATTTAGACGATATTATTATTGAAGGTGAAAATGTTTATGGTAATGGAGTTAATATAGCTGCTCGATTAGAGAGCCAATGTCCAGTCGGTGAAATACTTATTTCAGATATTGTTAGACAACAGATAAATAAAAAAATTGATGAGAAAATATATCCATTAGGAAAAGTTAAATTAAAAAATATTTCTGATGCATTTGAAGTTTTTTCTATTTTAGGAGATGGTCTAAATAAATTTAAGCAAAATTCACAAAAAACTATTAATAAAAAACTTAAATTTGCAATTTTACCTTTTGCGAATGCTGGTAATGATGAAGATAGTGGTTTTTTAGTAGATGGTATATGTGAAGATTTAATAACAGAGTTCTCAATGATGAGAGAATTTGAAATTCTTTCTCGACAAACTTCTATTAATTTCAAAGATGAGAAAAAAGATATTAAAGAATTTTCTAAAGAATTTAATTTAGATTTTATAGTAAATGGAAGTATTAGAGCTTCTGGAAAAAGAGTGAGGATAAATATTGAACTTAGTGATGCTAGAGATGATAGTATTATTTGGAGTAATAAATATGATAGAGTTCTTGATGATATTTTTGATTTGCAAGATGAAATTGTTAGAAAAATTTCTATAGCTTTACTTGGTGAGATAGAAATAAGTTCCTTACAAAGATCGAAAAGAAAACCGACTGAAAACATTAGTTCATATGAATATTTGCTTAGAGGTAAGGAAAAACATCATCAATTTACAAAAGAAGCTAATATAGAGGCTCTTGAATGTTTTGATAAAGCTATTGAGGCGGATCCTAATAATGCTCAAGCGTATGCTTGGAAAACATGTACTTTGGGTCAGGCTATGTTTAGAGGGTTTTCAGAACAGGAGCCAGAAATACTATTTGCGGAAGCTAAAAGAAATATTGATAAATCATTAGAATGTAATGAAAATGACTTTGAATGTCATAGAATGTTATCTGCAGTTTATTTAAGTAATCATGATTATATTCTAGCTGAAGATCACGGTAAGAAGGCTTATAACATGGTTCCTAACGATCCAAGAGTTTTATCAGGATATGGAGAAGTCCTAGTAAGAATTGGTAAGGTTGAAGAAGGTCTTGAATTACTTAACAAAGCTTTTGATTTAGATCCTGTGCCACAAGGACAATCAACTTCAGATAACCGTATCAAAGATTTAATTCTTGGGTATTTTTTTGCTGATCATTTTAATAAAGTAATTGAACTTAGTTTTGAACTTAGAATGATGGACCCAAGATCTTTAGCTTTAATTCTTTACTCAAGATCAATGTTAGATCAGGATATTAGTACTAGTGATAATTATGAAGTTTTAAAAAGTCAATTTAAGGACACTGACTGGAACCAAGCAGTAGATAGATTTCATATTCCAAATAAGGATTTAAATGATAAATTAATAAGTTATATGCATTCTATTTAATTTGTACAGCTCCAAATCCACCCCCACTTGGTGTCTCCATTACAAACAAATCATCAATTTCAACATTGCAACTATCATTACCTTGTAACTTTATTGATGTACCATCTTTCTTTTCAAGCCATTCTTTTCCACATTCACCTGGTTGTCCTCCGTCTACTCCAAAAGGAGGAACTCTCCTATGAGAACATAGAGTTGTAACGATCATTGGCTCAAGAAACCTTAGTTTTCTTGTAGCACCATCTCCTCCGTTAAATTTTCCCTTACCACCTGAGTTTTTTCTTATAGAAAATTCTTCTAATCTAACTGGAAATCTTGATTCTAATATTTCAGGGTCGGTGCTTCTTGTGTTAGTCATATGTGTTTGAACTGCAGACGTACCATGAAAATCAGGCCCTGCACCAGTGCCTCCACATATAGTTTCATAGTTCTGAATTTTATCATTGCCCCAAACAAAATTATTCATTGTAGCCTGACTTCCGGCAATGACGCCTAGAGCACCAAAAATGGCATTACAAGTTAATTGACTCACTTCTGTATTGCCTGCAATGACAGCAGATGGGTATTGAGCATTTATCATAGAGTTGTTTGGTATTATTATATTGAGAGGTTTGAAACATCCTTCATTCAAAGGAATGTTCGTTCCCACTAATGTTCTAAAAACATAAAGGATTACAGCATGGCAAACAGCCATTGGAGCATTATAGTTAAAAGGATTTTTCTTTGCAGTTCCAGTAAAATCAATAGTTGCTTCACGTTTAATTTTATCAACCTTGATTGACACTTTTATGAACTCATTATTATCTAGTTCATATTCATACTTACCTTCTTTTAATTTAGTTATTGCACTTCGTATACATTCTTCAGCATTATCTTGAACATGGTCCATATAGGCGTGAACTGTTTCAATGCCAAATTGATTAATCATTGAATTAATTTCACGAATACCAGTTTCATTAGCTGCTACTTGGGCGGCAAGGTCAGCCATATTATGTTCAATATTCCTGCATGGATATTTACCGGAAGCTAGTATTTTCCTCATTTCATTTTCACGAAAAATGCCTTTTTCAAACATTTTAAAGTTGTCAATAAGCACACCTTCTTCATCAATGTGTTTTGAATCTGGAGGGCACGATCCTGGAGTTTTGCCTCCTATATCAGCGTGATGACCACGTGAAGCAACGAAGAAAAGAATTTTATTTTGTTCTTTATTAAATACTGGAGTTATCACAGTAACATCTGGAAGGTGTGTTCCACCGTTAAAAGGGGCGTTTAAAACAAAAATATCACCAGCGAAAATATTGCCCTTATTTAATTTTATTACAGTTCTTATGGCTTCAGACATTGACCCAAGATGAACCGGCACATGAGGAGCATTAGCAACCAATGCACCTGAGCCGTTAAAAAGTGCGCAAGAAAAATCAAATCTTTCTTTAATATTAACGGAATATGCTGTGTTTGCTAGCGTTGCCCCCATTTGTTCTGCTATATTCATAAAAAGATTATTAAATACTTCTAGCATTACAACGTCTACAGATGTCCCAATACTTTTTTTATTAATTTTTTTTTGATTTCTATTTAAGATTAAATTTTGGAATTTATCTAAGCTTGCTATCCAGCCTTCGTCAATAACATTTGTACCTGTATTCTCACAAATGATTGCTGGGCCATCAATTATTTGTCCAATTTTTAAATCTGAACGTTGATAAATAGGAGTATTAATATCAATGTTATTTACATTCATATTTTTATATGCTGAAGGAATAGCATCAATAACAGGACTTGTTAGGTTTGAAAAGTCATGATTTTCTGCAGACTTTCCTATAGCCTCAACTGTAAGCATCTCTATTAAAATTTTACGATCTTTTGTATAAAACCCAAATCTTTTTTTATGTTCTTTTTCAAAAGATAGTCTCATTATTTTTGAAGAACTAAAGGTAATTTCTAAATTTTGATGAGACCCTTGATAATGAAGAAATGCTTTTTTAACTAGTTTAATAGATGTATTTTTTATACCTTGTTTCATTATATCTTTAGAGGATTGAGACGATAACTTATCAATTAATTTTTTAGCATCATCTATATATTCTATGTCTTTTTCAAAATGACTTTCTCTTATTGCACGTATTTCAGCAAGACCCATTCCAAATGCAGATAAAACGCCTGCATAGGGATGAAGTAGAACACTTGTCATGCCAAGTGAGTCTGCAACTTGACAAGCATGTTGACCTCCTGCTCCTCCAAAACAATTCATAGTATAATTTGTAATATCATATCCACGTTGAATTGATATTTTCTTAATGGCATTTGCCATATTCTCAACTGCAATTTTTAAAAAACCTTCTGCCATTAATGTAATATCCATTTCAGGATCACCTGTTTGATGGGCAATTTCTTTAGATAATAGTAAAAATTTCTTTTTAACAATTTCGAAGTTTAATGGCTCATTTCCTTTTTTGCCAAAAACATTAGGAAAATATTCAGGATGTAATTTTCCAAGTAAAACATTACAATCAGTTACGGTTAGGGGGCCATTTTTTCCATAAGATGCAGGCCCAGGAATGGCACCAGCACTTTCTGGACCTACTTGAAAACGTCCATCTTTAAAAGAAAGAATAGATCCTCCTCCTGCTGCAACCGTATGGATCTGCATCATAGGTGCCCTTATTCTAACACCAGCAACTTCCGTTTCGAAAGATCGCTCATATTCTCCTGAAAAATGGCAAACATCAGTAGATGTGCCTCCCATATCGAAGCCAATTAATTTATTAAAACCTGCTTGAATACCAGTTTGAGCCATGCTAACAACTCCTCCGGCAGGCCCAGATAAGAGAGAATCTTTACCTTGAAATAGGTTGGCGTCAGTTAATCCACCATTTGATTGCATGAACATTAGTTTTGTAGATTTTGTATTATCAAGTTCATTTGATACTTGGTCTACATATCTTCTAAGAATTGGCGATAAATAAGCATCAACAACAGTTGTATCAGCTCTACCTACCAATTTAATTAATGGTGAGACTTTATGACTAACAGAAATTTGTAAAAACTTTTCTTCAATCGCAATATTTGCAATTATTTCTTCATGAATAGGATTTAAATATGAATGCATAAATGCTATGGCAACTCCCTTAATTCCATCTGCTTTCGCTTCTTTTAATGCTTTTCTTACACTTTCTTTATCAAGATCTGTTACAATATTTCCTTTTGCGTCTAATCTTTCTGATACCTCAATTACACGATCATATAAAAGTTCAGGTAATTTTATATTTAAATCAAATAATAAAGGTCTATTTTGATAACCAATTCGTAATAAATCTCCAAATCCTTTAGTAATTAATAGTAATGTTCTGTCACCTTTTCTTTCTAGTAAAGCATTAGTTGCAACGGTTGTTCCCATTTTAATAGATGAAATTTTGTCTCTAGGAATCAATTCATCAGAGTTTAAGCTTAAAAATTTTTTAATCCCGGCTATTGCCGCATCTTTGTATTGATTAGGGTTTTCTGATAATAGTTTATTAATTAAAATAGAACCATCAGGTTTGCGAGCCACAATATCAGTAAACGTCCCACCTCTGTCTATCCAAAATTGCCACATTATTTTAAACCTTTAGAATTAATAAAGTTAAAATTTACTTGTTTAAATCATCTTCAATATAAATTTTAATTATATCATCAAAATTATTTTCAGCTTTGAAACCTAAATCGATGGATCTTTGAGTATCAAAATCTCGCGCCCACCCACTTACAATTTTTTGTATTACTGGATCAGGTTGATGTTTGATTAACTTAACAGCGTCATTTCCAGCAACTCTTCCAAGGGCATCAATTTGCTCTTGAACTGTCACAGACAAGCCGGGCATGTTTAAAGTTATTCTATTGTTTAATTGTTTGGTATCAAGTTCCGCTGCATGTATTAAAAATCCAGCTGCTGAACGAGGTGTGGCATGCCAATGCCTTACATCTGTTCCAACTGGCAAAATAGCCTCTTTGCCATTGAGAGGTTCTCTTATTATTCCAGAGAAAAAACCAGATGCTGCTAAATTAGGTTTTCCAGGTCGAACACATATAGTTGGAAGCCTAATTGAAATACCGTCAATCATTCCTTTTCTAGAATAATCAGCTAATAAAAGTTCAGAAATAGCTTTTTGAGCACCATAAGAAGTTAAGGGAGTTGCAAAAAAATCATCAGGAATTTTTTCTGGGAAAGGAGCTCCAAAAACAGCAATTGAACTAGTAAAGACAACTCTTGGACAATAATCATCTCCAAGAGATCTTATCGCTTCAAACAGGCCCCAACTTCCTTTGGCATTTATATTCCACCCCAAATCAAATTCTTGTTCAGCTTGTCCTGATACGATTGCGGCAAGGTGAAATATAATGTCAGGTTTTGAAGCAATAATTTCATTACTAACATTAGAATCTGAAATGTCACCAGATTTTGTTTTAATGGATATATTAGTATTTTCTGGATATGGAGCTTTAATAATATCAAATAATGTTATTTCAGTTATTTTCTGACTTCTTAACTCTTGTTTCTTTAAAATCTGTTTAAGCAATTTCTGCCCAACCATTCCAGCACCACCCATTATAAGAATTTTCATTGAGACCTCTTTTTAAATTTAATTATTTAAGAATTTTATATGACATTATATACAGTTACAATGTTAAATAAAAAATAATATTTAAGGAAAAAAATATGCATACCAAGATTAAATCGATTTTGTCACTTTCACCAGTCATGCCTGTATTAATAATAAACACAATTGATAATTTGGAGAATTTAATGTCATCATTAATAGAAGGTAATTTAAATAATATAGAGATTACCCTAAGAACCTCATGTGCATTAAAGGCAATTGAAATTGTTGCAAATAAATTTCCTGAGCTAAAGGTAGGTGCTGGAACAGTTTTAAATACAACAGATTTAAAAAATGTTAAGGATGCTGGAGCATCATTTGCAGTAAGTCCTGGATCAACTTATGAATTAGCAAAAATGGCTGTAGATATAAATTTTCCTTTTCTTCCTGGTGTTTCTTCTTCAAGTCAAATTATGAATTTATTAGACCTTGGATATAAACATTTTAAATTTTTTCCAGCTGAGGCTTCTGGAGGAATAAAATATATTAATTCTTTAATAGGCCCTTTCCCAGATATTATGTTTTGCCCCACAGGTGGAATAAATGAAAATAATGCACTTGAATGGCTTAATCAAAAAAATGTAATTTGCGTTGGAGGAAGTTGGATAGTTCCTTCTAACATTTATGATTTTAAAGAAATAACAAATAAAGCTTTATTGGCTTCTAAGTTACTTCAGTGAAGTTTTTGTTAATTAGATAAAGATAATATTTTTCTATTATATATTGAAAATAAGAAAATTATTTTTATTAATAATAAAAGTTTGTTTTTTCATTAATAAATAAAGTATCTTTAAAAGATAACAAAATAAGGTAATTTAACATGTCATCTAACACTATATTTAATACTAAAGGCAGAGGTAAAATTTATAATTCAATAACAGAAACTATTGGAGACACACCCGTAGTAAAATTAAATAAAGTTGCACCTGATGGAGTCAATATCTTTGTTAAGGTTGAGTCTTTTAATCCCGCTGGCTCAGTGAAAGATAGGTTAGCTATTAACATTATAGAAGAAGCAGAGCGAAATGGATCTTTAAAGCCTGGTCAGACGGTAGTAGAAGCTACAAGTGGAAATACTGGTATTGGATTGGCTATGGTATGCGCAACGAAAGGCTACCCTTTAGTAATAACTATGGCAGACAGCTTTTCAATTGAAAGAAGAAAGTTAATGAGGTTTTTTGGAGCAAAGGTTGTCCTAACTCCTCGTGCTCAAAAAGGTTTTGGAATGTATCAAAAAGCAAAAGAATTAGCAGAAACAAATGGATGGTTTTTAGCTCATCAATTTGAAACTAAAGCTAATGCTGATATTCATGAACAGACAACAGGAAATGAAATTATAAAAGACTTTGAAGACAGATCTTTGGATTACTTTGTTACTGGCTATGGAACGGGCGGAACAGTTTCAGGTGTTGCCAGGGTTTTAAAAAAACAAAGCCCAAATACAAAAATTATTTTAAGTGAACCTGATAATGCTGCAATTGTGTCATCAGGTCATGCTCAAGAGCGTAATCAAAAAAATGAACCGACAGTAAGTCATCCTAGTTTCCAACCTCATCCTATTCAAGGGTGGACACCAGACTTTATTCCATATGTTCTTCAAGAAGCCATAGATAATAACTATTATGATGAGATGATAAAAGTTTCTGGTGGCGCAGGAATATTGTGGGCAAAAAAATTAGCAATGGAAGAAGGCATTTTTACTGGGGTTTCTGGTGGTTCTAGTTTAGCTGTTGCTATTGAAGTTGCTCAAAAAGCTAAGCCAGGAGCTAATATTTTATGTATGTTGCCTGACACTGGTGAAAGATACCTCTCTACTCCTCTTTTTGATGGAATTGAAGAAGAAATGTCAGATGAAGAAATCGCTTTGTCAAAATCTACTCCTGGGTATCAATTGAGCTAAAAAAATTTTAACGGTTATTTCATGACTAATGTTAATACAACTATTTCTGGAAGTTTACCAAAGCCAGTTTGGCTGGCAGAAGGTGAAAAAATTTGGGCTCCTTGGAAATTGTCCGGTAATGAATTATTAGAAGCAAAAGCTGATGCCCTAAGACTTGCTGTATTAGAACAAGAAATGGCTGGAATTTCAATAATTGGAGATGGAGAGCAAACAAGACAACATTTTGTTACAACTTTTATAGAAGGTCTAAGTGGCGTTGATTTTAATAACAAGAAAACTGTTAGAATTAGAGATAGGTATGATGCAGACGTTCCTATTATATTTGAGAAAGTTTATAGAAAAAAATCTGTTTTCTATGAAGATGCAAAGCTTCTAAGGTCTCTTACAACCAAGCCTATTAAGTTTACCCTACCTGGGCCTATGACAATGATAGATACTTTATATGATAATTTCTACGGTAGTAGAGAAAAATTAGCCTTTGAATTTGCTTCAATATTAAATGCAGAAGCTAAAGAATTATCTGAAGCTGGAGTAGATATTATTCAATTTGATGAACCCGCTTTCAACGTTTTTTTTGATGATGTTAAAAATTGGGGTGTTTCAGCTCTTGAAAAAGCATGTGAAGGTTTAATAAATAAAACAGCCGTTCATATTTGTTATGGGTATGGTATAGAAGCAAATATTAAGTGGAAAGAAACATTAGGAGATGAATGGCGCCAATATGAAAATATTTTTCCTCAACTAGCAAAAAGTTCAATTCAACAAGTTAGTTTGGAATGTATTAATTCTAAGGTTCCAATGGAGTTAATAAGTTTGTTGGAAAATAAAGAAGTTATGGTAGGGGTTATTGATGTAGCTAACAATGAAATAGAAACTCCTGAAGAGATATTAAAAGTTCTTAATACGGCTTCTAAATTTATTAACAAAAGTAAAATTACGGCTTGCACTAATTGTGGATTAGTTCCTTTAAAAAGATCTATAGCAAGAAGAAAATTAGAAGCTTTAGTTCAAGGTACATTATTGTTTTCCAAAAGTTAATTTTATAGATTTTGTTTCTTAACTTATAGCTCTAATTAGATCATTTATTTTAAAAATTGTTTCTGGCGATACTATAAAAAATGAACCTCTTTTTCATAGATTTTCTATTATATCTATAAGACAAAGAGGTTCAGATTATTTAATTTTTTATTTCAGTGCTTTAACCTTATCAAGTTAATGAATTATTTATTTTTTTATAGAAAACTTCCAAATAATTATGCTTGAATACATGTTTGTTGTTGTTCTCCCAGTCCCTCTATTCCAAGTTTCATAACATCTCCAGCTTTTAAAAAAACAGGTGGCTTCATACCTACTCCTACTCCTGGAGGTGTTCCAGTCGCGATTACGTCTCCTGGATGTAAACTCATAAATTGAGATAAATAATATACAATATGATTAGCTGAAAAAATCATAGTTTTAGTAGATCCATTTTGCATCTTTTTACCATTAAGATCTAAGTACATATTTAAGTTTTGTACATCAGTTATTTCATCTTTTGTTACTAAATAAGGTCCTATAGGTCCAAAAGTGTCGCATGATTTTCCTTTCGTCCATTGACCTTCTCTTTTAAGTTGAAACTCTCTTTCAGAAACATCGTTTATTACACAATATCCAGCTATGTATTCTTCTGCTTCATCTTCATTTATATATTTTGCCTTTTTGCCTATAACTATTCCAAGCTCAACTTCCCAGTCTGTTTCAGAAGAATTTTTTGGTATTTCAACATTATCATTAGGTCCCACTACTGCTGAAGTTGCTTTAGAAAAAAGAATAGGTTCACCTGGGACTGGCATGCCTGTCTCAGCTGCATGATCAGAATAGTTTAATCCTATACATAAAAATTTTCCTATGTTTCCTACACACGCTCCTATACGAGAGTTATCTGGAACTATTGGAAGAGAAGATAAATCTATAGCTGATATTTTTTTTAAACTATCAGATGTAATGGTTTCTCCATTAATGTCTGGGATATGATTTGATAGATCTCTAATTTTACCATCTTTATCTATGATGCCTGGTTTTTCTTTTCCAAATTCTCCAAAACGTAATAATTTCATTTTATTTCCTTTCTATTAAAAAATATTTAGATACACATGCCGCCATCAATTATATGAAACTGACCAGTTGTATAAGCTGATGCATCACTTGCTAAATAAAGAGCTAGGTTTGCTATTTCCTCTGCCTCTCCAATACGTCCCATTGGTTGTCTAGCAACGAATTGCTTTCTAGCTTTTTCATAATCTCCCATATCCGACAAACGTTGATCTAGTGATGGACTTTGAATTGTTCCAGGACATATAGCGTTACATCTAATACCTTGAGTTATATAGTCTGAAGCAATCGATTTTGTAATACCTAAAACGGCAGCTTTTGAAGCACTATATACAAATCTATTTGGCACACCTTTTACTGATGAAGCAACGGAAGCAATGTTAATAATAGAGCCGCCACCTTTTTTTAACATTATGGGAATTATTTCTTTAATCATATGATACATGGCTTTACCATTAAGATTAAATGCAAAGTCCCAATCATCATCAGAAGATTCTAAAATAGTTCCATTATGGACAACACCTGCACAATTAAAAAGTATGTCAGGAGCTTTTATAGATCTAACTAAAGACTTAATTGCATCATGATTTGTTACATCTAGTACATGTGTCTCATCAACAATATTTTTTAATGAAGATAAAGTTTCTGGATTAATATCGGTAGCTATTACGTAGGCTCCAGCTTTTGAGAATGCTTTAGCAGTTGCATTCCCTATTCCTTGGCCTGTTGCTGTTAAGAGAGCTATTTTGCCTTTTAAATCTATCATCTTATTTCCTTACATTGTTGCGCCGATTTGCCAAGGTACAAATTCTAAATCACCCAAACCTTGATGTTCAGACTTAGATTTTTCACCTGATGCTACTTTAACAATTAAGTCAAAAATTTCTTGTCCTACGTCTTCTATATTCTTGTTTTCTGTAATCACGGTTCCAGCATTAACGTCCATATCTTCTATCATGTTATTATACATTTCAGTATTTGTTGCTATTTTAATGGAAGGAGATGGTTTGCATCCAAAACATGAACCTCGTCCAGTTGTAAAAGTAACTACATTACATCCACTAGCTATCTGTCCTGTCACTGAAGCAGGATCATATCCTGGGCTATCCATGAATAGAAATCCTTTTTTTTCGGCTTTTTGTGCGTATAGAAGAACATCATTTAATGGAGTCGTCCCACCTTTCGCAACTGCACCTAAGGATTTTTCTAGAATCGTTGTTAATCCTCCAGCTTTATTTCCTGGTGAAGGATTGTTATCCATACTACCTTTGTTTCGTGCAACGTAGTCTTCCCACCATAAGATTCTATCAATAAGTTTTTTTCCTACCTCAGGTGTAATGGCTCTTCTAGTTAACATATGTTCAGCACCATATATTTCTGGAGTTTCAGCTAAAATGGCAGTTCCTCCATTTTTAACTATTAAATCTGCCGCATGTCCAAGTGAAGGGTTTGAAGTAATGCCTGACCAGGCATCAGATCCGCCGCATTGTAATGCAACAGTTAAATGTTCAACTGATTGATCCGTTCTTTCAATTGAATTGACTTCAGGAAGCATTTTTTCGATGCATTCTACTCCTGCTTTTATAGTTTTTCTTAATCCACCCATTTCCTGAAGTGTCATAGTATGAAAAAATGGATTTTCATGAAGATCAAATGCATCAAGAAGAAATTTAATTTGATTCGCTTCACATCCTAAGCCTATTAGCAATATACCAGCTAAATTAGGGTGTTGAATGTATCCTAACAAAACTCTTTGAAGAGCGTCAAACCCATCTCCAGAATCAGCCATTCCACATCCAGTGCCATGCGTAAATGAAACAACCCCATCAACATTAGGGTATTCAGCAAGTTTTTCTTCAGTAAATACATTTGCAATATTTCTTGCTGCAGTTGCAGAGCAATTAACCGAAGTTAATACACCTATATAGTTCCTCGTTCCAACTTTGCCATTTGCTCTTTTATAGCCTCTAAAAGTTGGTCTGTTATCAGGCTCGATCATATTTGGAAGTTTGATAGAAGTTGAGAATTCATAATCATGATCAGTAGATCTGAAATTTGTATTATCTACGTGAACATGATCACCTATTAAAATATCTTTGCTAGCTATCCCAATTAATTGGTCATATTTAATAATTTTTTGACCTTTGATTATATTCTTTAACGATATTTTATGACCTTTTGGAATTTTGTTAATACATTCAATTCCATGAGTATTTTCTCCAATATTAATGTCTCTAAGAGCCGTTGCCACGTTATCATTATCATTTAGTTTGACAGTTAGCTTTTCATCTATAGTCATTAATAGTTCCCCCATTTGATAAAATTATTTTATAAATAACTAAATTATCTTTTGATTTTTTTAAAATCAAGTATGATTATTTTAAATTTCATAAAATATTTAAATTTAATATTATATACATACTATTTATAAAATAATTTATATACTTAATTTGTTAACAAAATTTTAATTTTTTTTTACTTGGGGAGCAAGTTTATGTCAGATAAGAATTTTAATCCAAAATATAGAAGTCAACAATGGTTTGATAATCCAACAAATCCTGGAATGACTGCTTTATATTTAGAAAGATCTATGAATTTTGGTTTAACTCCAGAAGAATTGCGCTCAGGTAAGCCTATAATAGGAATAGCACAAACTGGATCAGATATATCTCCTTGTAATAGGGTACATATTAAACTGGCAGAAAGAGTTAGAGAAGGAATAAGAAGTGCAGGAGGAATTGCATTTGAGTTTCCAGTTCATCCAATTCAAGAAACTTTAAAAAGACCAACTGCCTCATTAGATAGAAATTTAGCTTATTTAGGATTAGTAGAAATTTTACACGGATACCCTTTAGATGGAGTAGTTTTGACAACTGGTTGCGATAAAACAACACCTGCATGCTTAATGGCTGCTGCAACTGTTGATTTGCCAGCTATTGTTTTAAATGGTGGCCCAATGCTTGATGGATGGCATAATGGAAAATTAGCAGGCTCTGGGACTGCTGTTTGGGATGGTCGTGTAGAGTTAGCTGCAGGCAGAATAGATTATGAAGAATTTATTGAGATTGTTACATCTTCAGCTCCATCTGATGGTCATTGTAATACAATGGGCACTGCTTCAACTATGAATTCTTTAGCTGAAGCTTTGGGAATGAGCTTGACTGGAAATGCTAACATTCCTGCACCCTACAAAGAGCGTGGTCAAATGGCTTATAAGACAGGCTTGAGAATTGTTGAAATGGTTAAAGAAGACTTAACACCTTCTAAAATTATGACACGTCAAGCTTTTGAAAATGCAATTGTTGTTAATTCTGCAATTGGAGGGTCTACAAATGCTCAGCCTCATTTGACAGCTATAGCAAGACATGTTGGATTAGAATTGGAAACCGATGCATGGCAAAATATAGGTTACGATATTCCATTAATGGTAAATATACAGCCAGCAGGTGAATTTTTATGTGAAAGCTATCATAGAGCTGGAGGAACCGCTGCTGTTATGGCAGAGCTTTTAGCAAATAAAAAACTTCATGGGGATGTTTTAACAGTTAGTGGAAAAAAATTATCTAAAGCACTTGAAGGAATAAAAAGTAAAGATGAAAGAGTAATTACTTCATTCCAAAAGCCACTAATGGAACGTGCTGGATTTATCGTTTTAAAAGGAAACCTTTTTGATTCTGCTATAATGAAAACTTCTGTTATTTCTCAAAGTTTTAAAGAAAACTTTCTTTCTAGGCCAGGAGCTGAAGGTGTTCTTGAAGGAAGGGCAATAGTTTTTGAAGGCTCTGAAGATTATCATGATAGGGTTAATGATCAAAGTTTAAATATGGATGAAAATTGTATCTTAGTTATTAGAGGTGCGGGAACGGTAGGATGGCCAGGCTCTGCTGAAGTTGTTAATATGCAACCTTCTGATGAGTTAATTAAAAGAGGTGTAAAAGAGTTGCCTTGTATTGGAGATGGACGTCAATCAGGTACATCTGGAAGTCCTTCTATATTAAATGCCTCTCCTGAAAGTGCAGTAGGAGGTGGTTTAGCTTGGCTTAAAACTGGCGATATCATTAAAATTGATTTAAATAAGCATACTGCTGATATGTTAGTTGACGATGAAGAGCTTAATGAAAGAAAAAAATTAGGTCCTCCTGAAATGCCAGAAAGTCAGACTCCTTGGCAAGAGATTTATAGAAATTACGTCGGACAATTAGCTCAAGGTGGTGTTTTAGAAAATGCGGTAAAATACCAAAAGGTCAGAAGATCATTGCCACGTGATAACCATTAATTTAGCATGAGCAATTAAATATCATGAGTAATAAAAAAAAAATATCAGTTATTGGGCTAGGATCAATGGGTTACGGAATAGCTCAATCACTTGTTAGATCTGGTTATATTGTTTATGGACAAGACATAAATCCTCTTCAACAAAAAAAACTTATAGAAGAAGGAGGGGCTAAAGAAAACATCTCTTTTGATCTTTTAGATGCAGTTTTCATTGTTGTTTTGAATGACAAACAAACTAGAGATATTCTATTTGGAGAAGATGGAATTGCAAAAAAATTAAGAAAAGGCACCTTAATAATTGTATGCACTACTGTCTCACCTGATTTTGCAAAAGAAATGGCTATGAATTGCAAAAGCTATGGGTTGCTATATCTTGATGCTCCTATTTCAGGTGGTTCTTTGAAATCATCTCAAGGTAAATTGTCTTATATGATCTCAGGAAGTAATGAAGCATATAATTTAGCTAAGCCTATTTTGGAAGCGACATCAGAAACAATATTTGAATTTGGTGAAACTCCAGGCGCGGGCTCTGCTATGAAAGCTGTGAACCAAATGCTTGCAGGTGTTCATATAGCAGCAATGGCAGAGGCTCTTACTTTTGGTATTACTCAGGGCATTGAACCTAAAAGATTTTTAGAAGTTATTTCAAAATGTGCAGGAAGTTCTTGGATGCTTGAAAATAGGGCTCCACACATAATAGATAATGATTATACGCCTAGGTCATCTGTTAATATATGGCCCAAAGATTTAGGTATTGTTCTAGATATTGCTAAAAATTCTAACTTTTCTGCTCCATTAACTGCAGCAGCATTACAGCAATTTGTTGCTGCAGCTGGCTCTGGTTTAGGTAATGAAGATGATGCCGCTGTTGCAAAAGTATACGCACGTAATGCCGGCATAAACTTACCTAAAAATAAAAATTGATTTAAACAACTGGTGAAATTAAAGGCTTGTTTTCAAAATAAGCTTTAATATTATCAAAAACTAATTGTCCCATAGCATTTCTTGTTTCAACGGTTGCTGAAGCTATATGTGGTAATAAAACGGTATTTTTAAGATTAATTAGTTCTATAGGGATATTTGGTTCATTGGTATAAACATCCAAGCCAGCTCCAGCTATGACATTTGTTTTCAAGCAATTAATTAATTCATCTTGGTCTATGACAGAACCTCTGGCAACATTTATGATTACTCCGTTTTTTCCAAGATTATTTAAAACCGTTCTATTAATTAATTTTTCAGTTTCTTTACCTCCTGGTGTAATTATACAAAGCGTATCAACTTCTTTTGCTAAATCATTTATGTCTTTATAGTACTTGTATTTAACATCTGTTTCGTTTCTAGAATGATAAGAAACCTTACAATCAAAAGCTTCTGCTCGTTTAGCTATAGCTTTTCCTATTCTTCCCATTCCAACTATACCTAGTTTTGTTCCGGAAAATTTTCTTGATAAAGGAAATTCTCCATCAACCCATAAATTATTTCTTGCAAATTTTTCAGCATGAATAATATTTTTATATACGGCCAGCATTAACGCAATAGCGGTGTCAGCCACTTCATCATTTAATACTTCTGGAGTGTTGGTAACTTTAATCCCAGCACTTTGTGCAAATTTGACATCAATTGCATCATATCCAACACCATAACAGCCTATAACTTTTAAATTAGGCATGCTTTGCATTAATTCTGCAGATATTTTTGTTCCTCCCATGACAGCAATCGCATCGATATCTTTACTAATTTTTGATATATATATTTCTTTATCTTTGTTTAATGGAGAGCCTCTTTGCTCCCAAACTTTAAAAGTATTGTATGACTTATCAAATAAAGATACTAAGAATTCAGGCATTTCAGACATTATAAGTAAGTTTTTTTTCATTTTAAGTTCCTCCTTATTATTAATTTAATATTTCAGGCATAAGTTCTTTAGGAATAATAGCCCCTTTATGTTTAATCACTTCACGTGTAATTGAGTGCGAAATGAGAATGTTTTCTTCTATTGAAATATTTTTTTCATTATTCATTAAAGCTAAAAAAGATCCATTAAAAGCATCTCCAGCAGCAGTAGTATCTACAACCTCTCCATGAGGAACTGTTATCGTTTTTAATTCTTCATTCTTTTTTTTATACAATATTTTATTTTTATATCGCAAGATAACAAGATTTTTGTTGTTGCTAGCAATTTCAATAATTTCATTAGGGTTATTTATATTAAATAATTCTTTTGCATCATCATATGAAATGAAATGAATATTAACATTATTATTAATATCTTTAAATAATAGTTGAGATTCTTTTTTATTAAAGTGAAGTTTATCTCTGTAATTAAAGTCAAAAGCAGAAATTGATGCAGATGCTCCTAATTTAATAAGCTCTATTTGCTGATTCTTATCTATAATGCTCGCAGTTATTCCAGAATAATAAAGAATGTCTGAATTTAAAATATTATCAATTAACTTTCTTCCTTTTAGTCCTGAAAAAATAAGCTTTGATGGTGACTCATTTCTCCAGTATGAAAATTTTCTCTCACCTTTTTCATCAGTTGCAATAGAATATAGGCCCGGAGGATGTCTCCCATCTCTTCTAATATAATCACAATTTATATTTTCTGATTTAAACCTTGAAACCATTTGTTCAGAAAAATTATCTTTGCCAAGTGCTGTTGAATAAAACGTTGTTGTCTTATTAGAAGATAATCTTGAAAAATATACAGCAGAATTATAAGTGTCTCCTCCAAAGTTGATGTTTATTGATGTTGATGTCTTGCTTAAGTTAGCAATGCTTCCACTTAATTCAATCATGCATTCGCCAACAAACACAGCTTTTTTATTTTTATTCATCATTGCATTCCTAAAGAAATCACTTAATATTTTCTTCAAATTATAATTTTTATTGATATGTTGTATTTTAATCAATCTGTAATTGTAATTAATTGATTATAATATTTTAATATAATTAAATGACTATTATAAAATAGGAACTTTAAGTGACAATTTTCAATCAAAATGACAACGCAATGTACAAGGATTATAATTATAATATATCAGGAGCAGTTAATGCTTTAAAAGAAGAATTTGGACAACAATTTTCAATTTCTAAGTCCGTTAGAGAACAACACACTAGTACAACTACAGTCCATCAATCTGAATTGCCGGATGGTGTTGTCTTTGCATCAAACAAAGAAGATGTTCAAAAAACTGTTAAAATTTGTCAAGAATTTGGATGTCCTATTATACCTTTTGGCGCTGGATCTTCACTGGAAGGCCATTTGAATGCTAATTTTGGTGGCATATCTATAGATATGAATAACCTTAATAAAATAATAGAAGTTCATCCTGAGGATTCCACAGTTATTGTTCAGCCAGGAGTTACTAGAGAACAACTTAATACTTATTTAAGAGACACTGGATTATTTTTCCCCATTGATCCTGGAGCAAATGCATCTATTGGAGGAATGACGGCTACTCGAGCTTCTGGTACAAATGCTGTTCGTTACGGAACAATGAAAGATAATGTTATTTCATTAGAAGTTGTAATGCCTAATGGAGAGATAATAAAAACTGCAAGTAGAGCAAAAAAAAGCTCAGCTGGTTATGATTTAACCAGGTTAATAGTCGGGTCAGAAGGTACATTGGGAGTAATCACAGAAATAACACTTAAATTATATGGTATCCCTGAGGAAATAGGAGCAGGACGATGCACTTTTCCATCAGTCAAAGATGCAACTGATGCTGTAATTATGACTATACAAGCAGGAATTCCAATAGCTAGAATTGAACTTTTAGATGTTGCACAAGTCAAAGCTGTTAACAACTATTCCAAGTTAAGCTTACCAGAGGCTCCATTACTATTATTAGAATTTCATGGAAGCAAGTCATCGGTAAAAGAACAGTCTGAATTATTTAATGAAATTTCTAAAGATTTCGACGCTGATAACTTTGAATGGACTTCAAATATTGAAGAGAGAAATAAACTTTGGAAGGCTAGGCATGACGTTTATTATGCAGTCAAAGCTTGTCGTCCAGAAGCTGAATATATAGCAACTGACGTGTGCGTTCCTATTTCTCGTCTGTCTGAATGCATTATTGATACAATAGAAGATATGGAAAAAAATTCTCTTTTTGGTCCAATTGTAGGACACGTTGGTGATGGTAATTTTCATGTACAACTTTTAATAGACCCTAAAAATCAAAAAGAAGTTGAGGTTGCTAATGGTTTTTTAGAAAGGTTAGCTCATAGAGCTATAAGAATGGATGGAACGTGCACTGGAGAGCATGGTGTTGGCCAAGGAAAGAAACAATATTTAATTGATGAGCTGGGCCCAGCTGTTAATTTTATGAAACTTATAAAGAATGAACTTGATCCAAAAGGAATAATGAATCCAGGAAAAATTCTTTGATTATCAAAAATATTTTTAATAGCTTTATTTGTGGGAGCAATAAGCATGGATGATAACACGTCTTTCTGGTCAGAAAATGATTATGATAAGGAAAGTATTAGATTATGTGTAGAAAAAATTAAAAGTGAATTTGGTCAACAATTTTCAAGTTCTAAAAGTATTTTAGAACAACATACTCACACTATGACTATCCATGATTCAGAGTTGCCAGATGGAGTGGTTTTTGTTGAATCTAAAGAAGATGTTCAAAAAGTAGTAAAAATTTGTAATGAATATAAATGTCCAATCATTCCGTTTGGAATTGGGTCTTCATTTGAAGGGCATGTAAATGCCCCTTATGGAGGGATATCAATTGATATGAATAATATGAATAAAATCCTTAATGTTTATCAAGAAGATCTTTTGGTTGTTGTTCAACCCGGAGTTACAAGAGAACAACTAAATACTCACCTGAGAGATACAGGGCTTTTTTTTCCAATTGATCCTGGAGCAAATGCATCTATAGGAGGCATGGCAGCTACTCGAGCATCTGGAACTAATGCCGTAAAATATGGGACTATGAAAGATAATGTAATAGCTCTTGAAGTAGTAACTGCTGATGGACAATTAATTAAAACAGCTAATAAAGCACGTAAAAGTTCTGCTGGGTATGACTTGACTCGTCTAATGGTTGGCTCTGAAGGAACGCTTGGTATTTCTACTGAAATAACTTTGAAGTTATATGGAATACCTGAAGTTATAGCTGGTGGAAGAGTAAGTTTTCCTTCGGTAAAAGACGCTACTGATGCTGTGATAATGACTATACAATCAGGCATTCCAGTTGCTAGGATTGAGTTTTTGGATCTCGCACAAGTCAAAGCCATTAATAACTACTCTAAGACAAATTTGCCAGAATCACCTTTGTTATTATTAGAGTTTCATGGAAGCGAATCATCCGTAAAAGAGCAGTCAGAGTTATTTGGAGAAATTGCATCTGATTTTGGAGGAAATGATTTCGAATGGACATCAAATAATGAAGAAAGAAGTAAGTTATGGCAAGCAAGGCATGATGCTTATTGGTCTTGTAAAGCGGTTCGCCCTGAAGCAAATATTTATTCGACAGATGTCTGTGTACCTATCTCTAGACTTTCAGATTGCATGATAGAGACAATTGAAGATATGGAAAAAAATAACCTTATTGGCCCAATTGTCAGTCATGCTGGAGATGGTAATTTTCATGTGGCATTATTAATTGATAAAAATAGTAAAGAAGAGTTAAAAAAGCTTGATACGTTCTTAACGAGAATTTCTGAAAGAGCTATACGTATGGATGGAACTTGTACTGGCGAACATGGTATAGGACAAGGTAAAAGAAAATATATGTTAAAAGAGCTTGGCAGTGCTGTGAATGTTATGAAACAGGTTAAAATGGCATTTGACCCATATAAAATAATGAACCCTGGAAAGCTTTTTTTATAGTATTGCTAAACTTATTCGTTTCATATAATTAACATATCAATTATTTTTTTATATTTTTAATAAAGGTATAGAGTGTCTACTTTATAAGAATAATATGGTTTCTTATATTTCTTATATTATTATTAGTTTTTTAATGATGGTCACTCCTGGCCCTGGAGTTCTGTCGCTTGCTGGTGTTGGAGCTGGTTTTGGATGGCGTATAGGTGTCCTGTATCTAATAGGTTTGTTTATTGGAACTAATTCGGTTGCTTTATTAGTTGTGATTGGGTTTAAAAAGTTTTTATTTCAAATCGATGGTGTTGAAATAACTTTTTTATTTTTGTCTCTATCATATTTATCTTTTTTGGCTTGGCGTATTGCAACATCTGATAATAAAACAGGTTTTAAAGAAGTTTCAAAAGCACCAAGATTATATGAAGGAATAATTCTTCAGTTTATTAACCCTAAGGCTTATGTCGTTCAGGGACATTTATTTATTGTATTATCATTAGGTATGGACTCATATAATGTTGAGATACTTACTAAGTTTTTAATTGTTAATTGCATATGGATACCCATACATTTTTTATGGCTGTGGCTTGGATTAAGTTTAAAAAAATGGTCTTTACACTCAAGTAAACAACTTTGGGTTAATAGGGGGATGGGAATAGCATTATTTGCAGTTGTCATTCTTTCTGCAATTATGGAACTAAGTTCTGACGTATAACTAGATTAAAATTTAATCATAATTAAATTCCAGCAGAAATGTTGATTAAATTTTATGCGTATTTGTTTATTCTGATTTACTGAAGAAAATAACAATTAATTTATTAGATAAATCATGCAAATAATGTCTCAATGATTATATATAACTCCCCGTTTAATTAATCATAAAAAAAGACAATAATTTTCTCCCCCGATTATTATTGTCTCATTATTCAAAGGTGCAGAGGATCTCCTAAAAATCCTCACTAATTAATTTATTAATAAGTTGCTCTACCTCCAGAAATGTCAAATACTCCTGCTGTTGTAAAGCTGTTTTCTTTGCTTGCTAAAAAAGCTATTAATGCGGCTATTTCTTCAACTTTAACAAATCTATTTCTGGGAATTTTTGAAATCATATAATCAATAAATTCTTGAGAAACTTGGTCTAAAATTCTAGTTTTAGCAGTTGCTGGTGTAATACAATTAACTGCAATATCTTGATCAGCAGTTTCTTTCCCCAAAGACTTAGTTAGAGCTATTACAGCAGCTTTGGAAGCTGAGTAAGCAGATGCATTAGGGTTACCTTCTTTTCCAGCTATAGAAGCTATATTAATTATTCTTCCATATCCATTTTCGCGCATTGACTTAACAACATGTTTGTTACAATAAAAAACGCCATTAACATTTACATTAAATACTTTTGACCATTCTTCGACTGGGTAATCCCAGGTAGGAAAAGTAGGGCCGGCTATTCCAGCACTACAAACTAAAATATCAATTTTTTTCATTATTTTTATAGTTTTTTCAGTTGTTTCTTTTACTAAATTATTATCAGTTTGGTCCATTTTAAGAAAATGACAATTTAATTTTTTTGCCGCTTCTAATCCCAATTTTTCATCCATGTCCCAAATCATAACTTCACAGCCATCTTCAGTAAATCTCTTTGCAGTAGCCAACCCAATGCCTTGCGCTCCTCCAGTTATAACTGCTGTTTGTCCATTAAAATTAGCCATTTATTATTCCCCCATCATTTTGATTTATTTTGTAATTTTCTTTAAAATGAAAATTATTATAGAACTATTCACTTTTATATTGTTAACTAGTTCATTGCTAGAAAAAAATAAAATTTTAAGAGAAAATATTTTGGAATTAATTCACATAATAATAGTAGGAATATTGTCTTGTTTAGCAATGGATTTATGGCAAAGGCTATTAAACCTTTTATATAGGATAAACCCTTCAAACTGGGCTGTTGTTGGAAGATGGTTTATGTTATCTATTTTAAAAGGAAAAATTTACAATCCTTCTATTGACGATGAACCTTCAATACATAATGAATTAAAGATTGGCTGGTTGGTTCATTATTTTGTAGCAATAATGTATTCTTTAACTTTTTTCATTTTAATTAATTATGAAATTATGAATGCTTCATTTTTTGACGGTCTGAAGTTTGGTTTAGTCAGTGTTGTAGTTCCATGGTTCTTTTTCATGCCTCTTCTAGGAAAAGGCTTTTTAGGTATAAAAACACCTTCACCATTGCTCACCTGTTCTTTAGCAATTTGGAGCCATTCAGTCATAGGGATTGCAATAGGGACATTATTTCAATTTTTTGGTTATTAAATTTTATTAATATAGGATATATTAATATTATGGATGAGAGTAAATTAAGAGAACAAATATGCACTTTTGCAGCCTCAATGTTTAATAGAGGGCTAACTCACGGATCAACTGGTAATATTTCAGTTCGTGTAAATGATGACGCAATTCTCGTAACGCCATCAGGTTCTTCATTTGGAAAACTGGATCCCAATGAAATTGTTAAAGTAACAAAAGAAGGATCTTTGATTGGATCTTCTGTTCCTACCAAAGAGTTGCCACTTCATAAAGCATTCTATGAAACAAGAGGATTGAAATCTGGAGCAGTTGTCCATTTGCATTCCACTCATTCTGTTGCACTTTCTATGTTACCAGGTATTAATGTAGATAGTGTGTTGCCATCATACACACCTTATTCAATAATGTTATTGGGCAAAGTAAAACTTTTACCTTTTTTTGTTCCAGGTGATCCAGCAATGGGTGAAGCGATTAAAGGTTTAGCTGGAAAAAGATCTGCTGTTTTGTTAGCCAACCATGGTCCAGTCGTATCAGGTAAAAACCTTGAAGCTTCAGTCAATGCTATTGAAGAATTAGAAAGTACAGCTAAATTAGCATTGATTTTAAGAGGAATGGGAGCAATTGAGTTAAATCAAGATCAAATTAACTCTGTTGTAAATAAATTTAATATAGATTGGGATTAATAAACAAAATGTATAAATTTTCAGCTAACTTAGGTTTTTTATGGAATGATGTTTCTCAAATAGAAGCTATTTATAAAGCAAAAGAAAATGGATTTGATGCAATTGAATTTCAATTTCCTTATAAATATGACGTAATAGAAATTAAAAAAGCGTTAGACGAAGTAAACTTACCTGTAATAGGCATTAATACCATTAAAGGTAATGTTGAAAAAGGTGACAATGGATTACTCGCTCTTCCATCAAGAATAAATGAAGCAAGAGACGCTATAAGATTAGCAGTTGAATATGCTAAAATTATAAAATCAAAAAATATACACGCTATGGCTGGAACAGCAGATTTGTCAACTAAGTCATTTGTTACATTTATAGATAATTTAAAGTTTGCAACAGATTTAATAAAAGATAGTGACATAAATTTAGTTATAGAGCCTTTAAATACAAACGATAATCCAGGATATTTTCTTACAAAAGTTGAGCAAGCAAAAGAAATTTGTGAGCTAGTAGATATAGATCGAGTTAAAATTATGTTTGATTTTTATCATATTCAAATCAATCAAGGGAATGTTCTTAAAAGGTTTGAAGATTATCTTCCTTTTATAGGCCATGTTCAAATTGCTTCGGTTCAAGATAGAGGAGAGCCAGACAATGGTGAGTTGAACTTTAACTTTGTGATTCCTGAAGTTTATAAATTAGGTTATAAAGGATATATAGGCGCAGAATATAAACCTAGAAAGAGTACTGAAGAAGGATTAGGCTGGATGAGTTTTTTTAAACAGTAAAGAGAAAGTAAATTTTATGGCGTTAACTAGAAAATATGGACCTAATGAATTAGAAAACTCTGCTTTGTGTTTTGGAACAATGCAATTTGGAGATGGAGCTGATGAAAAAGATAGTCAAGAAATGTATCAAGCTTGTAGAGATAATGGAATAAATTTTTTTGATACAGCTTACGTTTACACAGGTGGAAAATCAGAAAAAATATTAGGTAAACTCATTACTCAAGATAGAGAAAATATTATTCTAGTTACAAAAGCAGGATCGGTAGGCGGTTCAAGTGGATCAAATATAAGGTCTCAATTAGAAGAAAGTCTAAAGAGGCTAAATCAAGATTACGTTGATATATTTTTTCTTCATCATTGGGATGATAATATTCCATTAGAAGAAACTTTTGAGGCACTTAGAGAATTAAAAGAAGAAAAGAAATTTTTTCACCTAGGTGTATCTAATTTTTCAGCTTGGCAAGTTATGAAAGCTAAAGCTTTAGCTGAAAAATATGATTTTCCTAATATTGATATCCTTCAACCTATGTATAACTTAGTCAAAAGACAGGCTGAGGTTGAAATTCTTCCTATGGCTAAATCAGAGAATATTGGTGTCATTAGTTATAGTCCATTAGGGGGAGGTTTGTTGACTGGAAAATATTCGACAGAAAGTAATTCATTAAACAAAAATAGTTCTGGAAGATTGCACGATAACGATAAATATAAATTAAGATATGGTCAAAATTGGATGTATGAAGCTGCAACAAATCTTCAAAAGCTTGCTCAAAATATTAATCAAGATCCTATAGCATTAGCTGTAGCTTGGGTTTCTTATAATGATGCTATTACTGCGCCAATAATAAGTGCAAGAAACCTAAAACAATTGCAGTCTTCTCTTGATTCAACAAATATTTCTCTGAATGAAGAAACCTATAAATTAATATCTACTATTAGTCCAACACCTCCTCCGGCTACTGATAGATTAGAAGAAATGGCTCATTAAATAAGGTGATATGATGGATACAGCTCTAGAAAAAAATTGGGAAGTTTATGCATTAAAATATGCAGTAAGATCAGATAGAACAAGAAGAGAAAGTTTTATTTTTGATGATCATTCCAATAAAAGTCACACAATTGATTATTTTATCTGGGTATTAAAATCTGGAAATAGTACAATTGTTGTTGATACTGGATATGATTATGACGAGGCAAAAAGAAGAAATAGGCCTATTGAAAGATCTCCATCAGAAGCTTTGAAATCTATTAATATAAATGCAAGTGAGGTAACTGATGTAATTATTACACATCTTCATTATGATCATGCAGGTGGGTTAATGGAATTTCCTAATGCAAAATTTCATTTACAGGAAACTGAAATGTCTTATGCAACTGGGCCATGCATGTGTCATGAAACAATAAAAATGCCTTTTACTGGTGAACATATTTGTCAAATGGTAAAAAACTTATACTCAGGAAGAGTAATTTTTTATAATGGGATTGGATCTATTCAACCTGGTGTAACTGTTCATTTAATTGGAGGGCATTCAAGGGGATTGCAATCAGTAAGAGTTAAAACTGAAAATGGATTTATGTGTTTAGCTTCTGATGCCACTCATTTCTATGAAAATTTTCTTACCGGGAAACCTTTTCCTATAGTTGTTGATCTTGAAGATATGTTGAATGGATTTAAAACTATTAGAAGTTTAGCTTCTAACGATGATTTAGTTATTCCTGGGCATGATCCTTTGTTGAAGGATTTTTTTCCTATTGAAGGTGTTTCTGGATTTGTATGGAGATTAGATAAAGGACCTATTAAGCCAATAAAGTTTTAAAATCTTTTTCCATAGATCGTCTATATGAAATCGCAGGATCATTTAAAGAAAACTCAACATCAGTCCATTTTACAGTTTGACCTTCTGGAACATCATTCTTCAGTTTAATTCCGTGAGCTAAACCAATCGGAAGAGCTTCTAAGGACAATGATTTTTCTGATGGTAACAGCTTTCCCCAAACCGTAGCTCCCCCTTCCCCATCTAAAACTTCACCCATTTTTAAGTTTCTTTTGGCAGTTGAAACTACGTCACCAATAAATTTTTTAGTTTGACCAGTAGGTTGATGAAACAAAGCCGCAGAGAAAATTGAAATATTTAATTCCATTCCAATAAGATGAAACGGCTTATACATAGCAGAAAACTCTCCAGTATCATCAGTATTCATTCCATATTGTTTAAAGCATGAAGCTGCATAATCGTTAGGTGCTTGCAATACAGCGTAAACTCCCCATCTTAAGTCTTTAAAAACAGGTCTTCCATCTCTTTCAAGTGATGAAACTACTTCAACTTGACCATTTTCACTTAATACTCCACCATATTCTTTTGGTTTAAGAATTTGAGCTAAATCATCCATTCCACAAGCTGGAAACAACAAACCATCGTATGGAACTTTTAAATCACACGCGTTAGCTATAGCGGCCATTTCTAGTGCTGATTTAGTTCCATCTAAAAATGAATTAAACATTTTTGCATTCATTCCAGCTTTTTTTGCTTCCTCATGAGAAAGTCCGTAAAAATCCCAAACTGTATCTGGAGTAGATTGATGATAAGCGGGTTGATATCTTGTTCCTTTCCCAGCACTGCTAACATGAAACCCTGATGCTCTTGCCCATTCAACTATTTCAGCTGTTAACGCAGGTTGATCTCCGTATGCCATTGAATATACTACGCCAGCTTGTTCAGCTTCTTTAGCTAGGGCTGATCCAGCCAGTACATCAGCTTCAACATTAACCATCACTATATGTTTTCCATTTTGAAAAGAGTGTCTTGCATGTTCTATTCCTGCAGGTGGAAAGCCAGTAGCTTCTACAACAACTTCTACTTCAGACATTTTTATTGCTTTCAATGCATCATCAACAAATTGCGTTTTATTTATTAAATCCTCGGTCCAACCAACATTTCTACATGCTTTTTTTGCATTTTCAGGATTCAAGTCAGCTATTACTGTAACTTCTAATCCTTTTGTTGAAGGCACTTGACTTAAAAACATAGAGCCAAATTTACCTGCTCCAATTAATGCTACTTTTACTGGATTGTTGTCATCTATTCTTTTGGAAATTGCTTTTTGTAAAAACATTTATAAACCTTTTTAATTACAATATAATTTTTTTAAATCATGAATATCTGTTTCTTTAAATCCAAGTTCTTGAATTATATATTTTTCAAGGGTCTGAAATTCACTTTCTATTTCATTAATTGCAGAAATTAAGTATGACTTTTGAACTTTCCCAAGAGTTTCTAGCATTATTCTAGTTACCATTTGATAATCATTGCTAGAAGAGGTTGTTTGTTCTGTTGTGGCTGCTTTAATTGTTAATAATTTATTTGAAAGAATATAATTTTCAAAAATCAACTCAATTGGATTGTCACATATTTTTTGAATTATAAAGCTTGCTATTCCTGTTCTATCTTTTCCTGCTGAGCAATGAAATATGACAGGATGGTTATTTGAACTTAATAAAATTTTTAAAAACTCTTTCCAAACGTGTTGATGATTATTTATATATAATTTATAACTCTCTTCCATAACATTTTCATAAGTTAACTCATTGTCACCATCTATATTTTTTTGAATTACCATTCTATTTAAAGTACTAGCAGAAATAGGGAGGCTAATATATTTTTTTAATAAATCTTTTGATAGATTATCTGGAGCCTTATTTATTTCTTTAGGATCCCTAAAATCAATTATTGCATGAGGATTTAATTTTTCTATTTTATCAATGTCTTTTTCATTTAATGTACTTAATTTGGCACATCTGAATAATAGATTTTTTTTCATTTTAGAGCCTATTCCAGCATCTCTAAAATTTGATACAGAGTCGATGAATGACAAATTTATGTCTCTTTTCTTGTTAATTTTTTAAAATAATTTTTTTAATTTAAAGTATTATTTTAAATTATTCAGCAGCACTTACTTGTTGATTAACTAATTCTGATAAACAATTGTCATTAAGTGGTGAAATAGGGGTAAAATCTCTATGAGCAATCCATTCTTCACGTTTGAATTCACGTATATGGTTGTCTACATGACATAGTGAAAGATAAACAATTGTCCTTCCAAATGGTGAAATATTTGGAGGGCTTGCATGAACAAGTAATGAAGAAAACATAAGCATACTTCCTGCTGGACCAGTAGGAGCAACACAGCCACCTCTTTTAGCTAACTCAAGAACTTTTTCATTATCTAGAGTCCAAAGAGGATAACTTGTTGTTTCTAAATCATGGCCGGCCTCAATAACCCCTACCTTATGACTCCCAGGAATAAATAATAAGGGACCGTTAGCAGCTGTAACATCGTCAAGAAAAACCGCTATATTCATTGCTCTAGGCTCGGGCATTCCGTCATCTCTTTTCCACGTTCCATAATCTTGATGCCATTGCCATACTGCTCCATCAAATGCTGCTTTAGCATTTAACTTAAATTGATGCATGTATATGTCTCCGTCTAACACTTGTGTGACAGGGTTAATTAATCTTGGGTGAGATCCTAGGCGACTAAATGCTTCATTATATTTGTGGGCAGCAAATGCTGTTCTTGCAACGCCAGAACTTTCTTTCCATACTTCTTTTCTATCTTCTGAATATACTTTATCAGCTTCTTTTTTTAACAAGGAAGCTTCTTCAGAATTAAACATTTTTGGAAAAAATAAATAACCATCTTCATCAAATTTTTTTAAATCAGCATCACTTAAATTCATTGTAAACTCCCAATATTTTGTTCTATAATATTCAATATGAATAAAAAATCAAAAAGAATAATAAAATAAATTGATGCTCATATAATTAGCGTGTTAAATAAATTAAGAATAAATAGTTAGAAGGAATAATTTTGACGCTTATATCACCTTTAGATAAATTAAAAATTCCTATTGTAGGGTCACCTTTATTTATAATATCAAACCCTGATTTAGTTATAGCTCAATGTAAAGCTGGCATTGTTGGATCTTTTCCTTGTTTAAATGCAAGAGAAGAGGAAGGGGAGCCAAATATGTTGGAAACCTGGCTTAAAAAAATCAATGAAGAGTTAGATAAGTTTAATCAAGAAAACTCTGAAAACCCAGCTGCACCATATGCTGTTAATCACATTGTTCATAAATCTAATGTCAGACTTGAAAAAGATATTGATATTTGTGCTAAATGGAAAGCGCCTATTTGGATTACATCATTAGGAGCTAGGCCAGAAGTAAATAAAGTAGCTCATGAAGTTAATGGAATAGTTTTACATGATGTAATAAATAATTTTTTTGCAAAAAAAGCAATTGATAAAGGAGCAGATGGACTTGTTGCCGTAGCTGCAGGAGCGGGAGGGCATGCTGGAACTTTATCACCATTTGCATTAATTCAAGAAATACGTGAATGGTTTGATGGGACATTATTGTTATCTGGATCAATAGCTAATGGAGGAGCTGTATTAGCTGCCCAAGCTATGGGGGCAGATTTAGCTTATATTGGGTCGGCATTTATTGCTACTAATGAGGCTAATGCAGATCAACGTTATAAAGAAATGATAACAAACTCATCAGCTGATGATATTATCTATACTAATCTTTTCACTGGAGTTCATGGTAACTATTTAAAAGGATCTATTGAAGCGCAGGGATTAGATCCTCATAATCTTGAAACTAGTGATAATAGTAAAATGAATTTTAGTTCTGGTGCATCAAAACCAAAAAGTTGGAAAGAAATATGGGGTTCTGGACAAGGTATATCTGCTGTAAAATCAATTTTACCTGCTAAGGATTTAATAAAAAGAATTAATAACGAGTATCAAGACGCTAAAAATAAACTACTTTAATTGATGAGGACTAAATGACTGAAGTTAAACACACGATAATAGATGAAATTGGGTTAATTGAAATTTCGAATCCTCCTGTAAATGCAATTAGTGCTTCTGTTCGAAAAGGTTTGTTAAATAGCATTAATGAGCTTGGGGCGAATAATTTAATCAAAGCAATTGTAATAGCAGCACCTGGAAGAACTTTTTTAGCAGGGGCAGATATTAAAGAATTTGGGAAAAATGTAGATGGACCAATTTTAAGTGAAGTTTGTGATAAAATTGAAGTTCTAGACAAGGTTGTTGTTGCTTCTTTACATGGCACTCCTTTAGGTGGAGGACTTGAAGTTGCAATGTCTGCTCATTATAGAATTGCAGCTCCAAAGACTAAAGTTGGACTTCCTGAGGTTTTGTTAGGAATTCTTCCAGGCGCTGGAGGAACTCAACGTCTTCCAAGATTATGTGGAGTTTCCATGGCTTTAGATATGATGTTAACAGGCAGGCATGTAAATATAGATGAAGCATTTAAAAATGGAATTATTGATGAAATAGCTGAAGATGATGATACGGTAAAAAACGGAATATCATACGCAAGGAGATTACTTAAAAGAAATAGTGATGTCCGTCCTACCTCAGAAATAAGTGATAAAATTGATAATTTAGATGAAATAAAAAAGACAATAGAAAAAATTAAATCTGAAACTTTAATTAAAGCTAAAAATCTCTTTTCTCCCCACGCTATTATCAAATCAGTCGAAGAGGGATTAAATTTAAGCTTTCCTAATGCTATAGATAATGAAAGAAGGTTGTTTAAAGAATGTATTGAAAGTCCTCAAAGACAAGGCTTAATTCACTCTTTTTTTGCAGAGAGAGCAATAACAAAAGTTCCTGAGCTAGAATTAGGCAAACCTAAAGAACTTAAAAAAATAGGTGTTATTGGCGGAGGCACCATGGGCACTGGTATTTCAATGGCTGCAATGAACGCAGGTTTTTCTGTTGTAATGATAGAACAGAATGATGAAGCTATTGAGAAAGCTTTAACAAAAATCAATGCAACTTATGATCGAAATGTTAAGTTAGGTCGAATTTCTTCTGAACAAAAAAATCAAATAATGAGTTTATTTACAGCAGTTACCAATATGGATAATCTTATTGATAGAGAATTAGTTATTGAAGCTGTTTTTGAAAACATGGAAATTAAAAAACAAGTTTTTGCTAAGCTAAATACAATTTGTAGTAAAGAATGTATTTTAGCATCTAACACAAGCTATTTAGATGTTAATGAGATAGCCTCAGTAGTTGAAAATCCAAGTAGGGTAATTGGGCTTCATTTTTTCTCTCCTGCTAATATTATGAAATTACTTGAAATAGTGGTCGCAGACAAAACTTCTGATGATACTGTTGCTACAGCTTTCTTATTAGCTAAAAGAATGAAAAAAGTTCCTGTCCGTTCTGGTGTTTGTGATGGATTTATTGGAAACAGAGTTCTTTCTAAGTATTTAATTGGTACTTATCATATGGTTGAAGACGGAGCTAGCCCTTTTCATATTGATACAGTCTTAAGAAATTTTGGATGTGCCATGGGTGTGTTTCAGGTAATAGATCTGGCTGGTGGCGATATTGGTTGGGCTACTAGAAAAAGGAAGGCTCCTTTTCGTCATAAGGATGATCGATATGTAGAAATAGCAGACAGAGTTTGTGAAAATGGTTGGTTTGGACAGAAAACTTCTAAAGGCTATTACCTTTATGGTGATGGTATAAAACCTTTAACAGCAAATCCTGAAATTAATATAATTTGTGAAAATGAAAGACAAAGAGTTGGAATAAAACCTAAAAGCTTTTCGGATCAAGAAATACTAGATAAATACATAGCTGCAATGGTTTTCGAAGGTGTAAAAATATTGCAAGAAAAAATAGCAATTCGTCCTTCAGATATAGACGTGGTGTACACGAATGGGTATGGGTTTCCTAGATGGAGAGGTGGTCCAATGAAATACGCTGACATGGTTGGATTAGATAAAATATTATTAAATATACAGAAATTTTCTGAAGAAGACCCTAGATTTTGGTCTCCACCTGAGTTGTTGATTGATTTAGTGAAAAACAATAAAAATTTTGATAGCCTGAATTAGGGCTATCAAAACTAATATATTGTTTACATAGTTGGATCTGGATTTACTTTTACAATAAGTTTACCAAAGTTTTTTCCATTTAATAAACCAATAAAAGCATTTGGTGCATTTTCAAGACCTTCTATAAAATCTTCTTTATATTTTATTTTTCCCTCTTTTATCCATTTAGAAAGCTCAACTATAGACTCTTCTCTTTGATCATAATGGTTGAATACTATAAAGCCTCTAATCATCATTCTTTTAGTAAGGATTTGTCTAAACAAACCTGGCAATCTATCCGGTCCTTCTCCATTTAGACTCGTTGCATTATATAAAGAAATTAATCCACATACTGGAATTCTTGCGTAATCATTTAGGAGTGGCATTACATTTTCAAATGTTATTCCACCAACATTTTCCCAATAGATATCTATACCATTAGGACATGCTGATTTAAGTTTATCTTTAAAATCAGGATCTTTATAATTCACACACTCATCAAATCCTAATTCAGACTTTGTGAAATTACATTTTTCTTCTGAACCTGCTACGCCTACAACTCTACATCCATATATTTTTCCAATTTGTCCAACTGTAGCTCCAACTGCTCCAGACGCAGCGGATACAACAATAGTTTCTCCTTTTTGTGGTTTTGCAAAATTATGCATTCCAACATAAGCAGTAGTTCCAGGCATGCCTAATACACCAATAGATGTCGACAATGGAGCCATTGCAGGGTCAATTTTTCTTAATTCTTTAGCATCCACAGTTGGATTGTCTTGCCATCCAGTCCTACCTTCTACAAAATCACCTTCTTTAAAATCATTGGATTTACTTTTAATAACTTGGCTTAAGGCGCCAGCTTCCATTACTTCACCAATTTCAACAGCCTTTGCATAACTCTTTGTATCATTCATTCTTCCACGCATATATGGATCTAAGGACATATATATAGTTTTTAAAAGTACTTCTCCATCATTTGGATTTTTAATATCTTCTTTAACTGTTTTAAAATTTTGAAGTGTTGGTTCGCCGTAAGGACGTTCGTTAAGTAATATCTTTGTATTCATTAAAATTTCTCCATTAAATTATATTTGATAATTAATTATTAGTTAATATTTAACAAGAAAATTATTTGAATTTATTACTTGAAAAAAAATAATATCTGAATATTAAAAAAGAAAAAAGAGATCCTAGTCCTAAACAGACAAATGATAAAAACCAAGCTAGATGACTTGATTGACCTCCAAAGTTATCTAAAACAAAACCAATTACTGGCCCTCCCAAAGCTCCCCCAAAAAAACCAATCATAGAATGTAAAGCTAATCTTACCCCTCTTTCTTCAGGTTTCCCATTAATCACAGCGCCAGTTGTTAACGATCCAGAATCCAATACAATAAGTGCATTATATATAAAAAGCATTAAAATAGCTAACCAGAAGCTTAATAAAAAAGATATGGCAGTTAATATAGACCCAATAAAACATATTAAGCCCATCTTGCTGACTATTTTTGCTCTATCTTTATCGATACAATATTTAGCTCCATATATAGAGGCAAAAACACCTAAAAAACCCATTAAGCCAATTGCATTGGCAATAAAGGAATCACTGGCAGGTGTTTTGAAATGGTTTGATAGAAATAAAATACATGGAAATGTCCAGCTTCTAAAACCAAATAATTCGTAGCTATGTCCACCGTAGCCGAGGATGTAAGGTAAAGCTTTTTTATTTTTAAAAGTACCCAAAATTGGAACAATTACTTTTAATAAGCCTTGATATTTTTTCTTTTTTTTTTCTTCTATTTCTTCACCAGCAAAGAAAAGTAAAGGAAATGAACAAAAAAATAAAAGAATAGATGCATAAAAAAAAGATTCTTCCCAACTTATCTTATAACTTTTTAATATTCCAAAAATAAAAAAAGAAAAGGCAACACCTAATCCAAAAAAAGACGTGTAAACAGAAACATATTTTTCTTGTGAAGTTTGATTAAGCCTTGAATTTAATATTTGTAAACCAGGCATATATGTACCTGCAAGTCCTGCTCCAACAAGAGCCCAACAAATTGAGGCGTTTATTGCATTGCTAGCAAATAATGAAAAACATAATAATCCTATACAGCCTAATAAAGATGAAAAACAATAAAGTTTTCTTGCATCAAAAGTATCTGTCATACTAACTAAGAATGGTGTAGCAATTACATAACCAATATAAAATGATCCACTAATCCATCCAGCTTCACTATTAGTTAAATGCCATACTTTTTGAAGTTCAATAAGATAAATTGGCCAAACTGCAAACCCAGTCATAGAAATCATTTGTATAAAGCAGCTTAAAATTACAATTCTTGGCATTTTGTCCTAAAAATTAAATTAAGTATTTAACAAGTTTATTATTTATTGTAGTTTATATTTGTTTTGAAAATTGTATATACAAAAAAAGGATTATAATGACGACTTTAAAAGAAATAATGTCACCTAAATCAATAGCAATTGTTGGTGCTTCCGATACTAAAAGTAGAATTGGAGGACGTCCTTTAGCTAATATGATTGAGAAAAATTTTTCTGGTGACGTATATCCGATTAACCCTAATAGGGAAACAGTTCAGGGTATAAAGGCTTATTCTAGCCTCCTTGATGTCAAGGGAGATCTTGATTTTGTTTTAGTTTCTGTTCCATCTAAAATAGTTGTATCTGTATTAGAAGAAGCAGTTATTAAAAAAGCAAAAACAGCATTAATATTCTCATCTGGATTTTCAGAAATTGGTGCTCAAGGTGAAATTTTACAAAATCAAATCAAAAAAATTAGTCAAGAGAGTGGCCTTAGAGTTATTGGTCCAAATTGTTTAGGTCTGTTTAATTCGTCTAATAATTTTTTTCCTACTTTCACCACAACAGTTAATAGAACAACCCCTAAACCAGGCGGCTTTGCAATTGCAAGTCAATCTGGAGCATATGGAAGTCATATTTATATGGTTGCCCAAGAGAGAGGTCTTGATATTACGTATTGGATGACTACTGGTAATGAAGTTGATTTATCCGTTGGAGAAACAATTCAATTAATGGCCGAAGATCCCGAAGTGCATACCATAATGGCTTATGCAGAAAGTGTTAAAAATGGACCTCAATTTACAAAAGCTTTAGACACAGCAAGATCTGAAAAGAAGCCTGTAATATTTATGAAAGTTGGTAGGTCAGAAGTTGGAGCAGCAGCAGCAAATTCTCACACAGCTTCATTGGCTGGAGAAGATGCTATTTATGATGAAGTTTTAAGAGCTCATGGTGCTTACAGAGTTAAAAGCACTGAAGAAATGCTTGATGTTGCTTATGCCACTAAACCTAGAATTTTTCCTGTAGGCAAAAATTTAGGTATTGTAACAATTTCCGGTGGTGGAGGTGTTTTGATGGCTGACGCCGCGTCTGATGTAGGTTTAACAGTTGGACCAATGCCACAGGATGCACAAGATATACTAAAAGAGCTTGTTCCTTTTGCTTCTCCAATGAATCCGGTAGATGTTACTGCTCAGTTTTTTAATGATTTATCTATTGTTCCAAAATTTACTGATTTAATGTTATCTAGAGGTGGTTATGATGCATTAATTGGATTTTGGACATCTGCTGCTGGATCGCCTGTTATAGCAACGCCATTACTTTCATCTTTAAAGCAAGCAATGACAGGTTACGAGGAGAAACTTTTTATCAATTGTATGGTTGCTTCTGAGGAAATAGTTAAGACTTATGAAGATGAAGGCTTTATATGTATTGAGGACCCTACTAGAGCTGTAGTAGCCATGTCTGCTTTAATGTTTTTTGGTGAAAAGTTTAATGAGAATAAATTTAAAAACAATTTTAATGAAAATGACTTTTTAGTTAAAATTCCTCAAAAAAAATTAAATGAAATTGATTGCAGTGAAATTTTAAGAGAAGCTGGTTTACCAATAGTTTCGTCTTTTTTAATTAATAATATAGACGAATTATCTGCGATATTTAATGAAAATCAGAACAAACACGTGATGAAAATAGTTTCATCTGAGATTCAACATAAAACGGATGTTGGTGGTGTCATATTAAATATTGAAGGTGTTGAACAAGCAAAAAAAGCTTATGAACAAATATTGTCGAATGTAAAAAAGAATGCCCCTAATGCTAAAATTGAAGGTGTAATGCTTTCTCCAATGATTGAAGGGGGTTTTGAATGTATATTGGGTGCTAAAATTGATCCGGTTTTTGGCCCTATTATTATGTTTGGGCTTGGTGGTATATACGCTGAGATCATGAAAGACATTGTTTTTGCAGAAGCTCCTTTATCAAATGAAAAAGCTGAAAAAATGATCCTTTCTCTAAAGTGTAAAGATTTGTTTTATGGTGCTAGAGGGCAAGCACCAATTGATGTAAAAGCTTTAACACAGTTAATAGTTACTTTGTCCAATTTTATTGCAGCTAATAAAGATCAAGTCGATCAAGTCGAAATGAACCCAGTGATTGTAAGCGAAGATCAAATAATTGCTCTTGATGCTTTGATTGTAACCAAATAACTACTTTTTATTCTGAGGAGAGAAAATGCCAGAAAACTTAACAGGTTCTATAGGTCCAGAACAACAATTTAAGAATTACCTTTCAGAAGGTAAATTCATGATACAAAAAAGCAAAAGTCTAAATAAATTTTTCTTTCACCCAAGAGTAGCTTTTCCTGGAACAGGGGAACGTGATTTGGAATGGGTTGAAGCTTCAGGAAATGGAATTGTTTATAGTACTAGTTGTAATAGAAGATTGCCAGAAAAAGGAGGCGATTTTAACATATCATTAATTACCCTTCAAGAAGGGCCAAGGATGATGGCAAAAATTAAAGGTGTGGCACCTGATCAAGTTGTCATTGGACAAAAGGTTAAAGCTAGAATTTCTTCTTTAAAAGGAGAGCCGGCCATAATTTTTGATATTGTAGAGGGATAATTTTAATGGGTTATAATGATATAAATAAGTTAAAAGGTAAAACAGCTGTAGTTGGTTTGGCTGAAAGTGGTTGTGGAATTGCTAAGGGCTGGAGTGCTATGGAAATAATGGCAAACTCTGTTCATGATGCCCTAGATGATGCAGGTATAAAGTTAAGTGAAGTTGATGGAATTTTTGCTGCTACAGCTTTTCATTCTATGGCTGCAATGTCTTTATCAGAATATCTTGGTGTAAAACCTAAATTTGCCGATGGATCTCAAATTGGTGGATCAAGTTTTCTTTCACATATTTTAACAGCTGCAATGGCTCTTGATGCTGGTTTAATTAATGTTGCAGTTGTTGCCTATGGTTCTAATCAGAAAAGTATTGGAGGTTTTAAAACTATTTCTGAAGCTATGCCATATGAAGCTCAATATGAACCAAGAATGCCTGTAACTGCATATGCATTAGCTGCTAAGAGATATATGTATGAATTTGGCGCCACACGAGAAGATCTTGCTAATGTTGCTGTTTCAGCTCGTGAATGGGCACTTTTAAATCCTAGAGCTTATACTCATAACGATGGTCCTCTATCAGTAAATGAAGTGTTATCAGCTCGACCTATAGTTGATCCTTTAGGAAAACTTGATTGTTGTCTTGTAACTGATGGTGCTGCTGCTGTTGTAATGACAAGAGCAGATAGAGCAAAAGATACCAAAAACACTCCAATTTATCTTTTAGGTGCTGCAATGGAACATCATCATCGCATGATTTCTGAGATGCCTGATTTAGTTAGAACATCTGCCATAGACAGTGGAAAAAGAGCTTTTGCAATGTCTGGGTATTTACCTAAAGATATGAATACTATTCAACTTTATGATGCATTTACAATTAATACTTTGTTATTTTTAGAAGATTTAGGATTTTGTAATAAAGGTGAAGCTATAAATTTAATTAAAAATAATAATATAGGTCCATCTGGTAATTTGCCAGTTAATACAAATGGGGGAGGGTTGTCATGTGTTCATCCTGGAATGTATGGCCTTTTTGTTACTATAGAAGCAATAAGACAATTAAGAAACTCTTCTGGAGACAATGTGGGTAAAAGATTAAATGGAGGCTGGATTCCAAATGCAAAGCTTTCTGTTGCCCATGGAAATGGTGGAGTTTTATCAAGTCAGGTAACAAATATTTGGGGTGTCAGTGAGACTATATAAATAATTAATTATTCAACATGTTACCATGATGAATATGAAGTCACTGCAGCTTCATCTATAGTATAACCAACATCTGCTACTATCGTAGAAACAGATTTAGCTTTTAGCATACCAGAAACCCAAACAGCTGAGTTAACCTGTTCTGCTTTCAATCCTTTGGCAGATTTAATATAAATGATTTGGTTTGCGGGGGGAGGTGGAACATGAATGCATGCTCCTAAATTTGGAACTAAGAGAAATTCAATTATATTATCTCCATCAAAAGTAAGAGGTACAATGTAGCCAGGAATTTTTATCTTACTTCCATCAAACTTAGTATTTATAAGAGCATCTTTTTTTTGCAGCTTTTTAAATTCCTTCATATCATTTAAAAATCTATTTAATTCTTCTTTAGAGCCTCCAAATTTAGAAATATCTGGAATGCCTTTTGTGTTTATACCAGTTGTATTTATTTTAACTCCTGCTTCTTCATTTGGCACCAAATCATCCCATGAAATCTTTTTGTTATCTGCGAATGAAAAACTATTAATAATTAACAAAAAAATTAAAATTAAAAATTTGGAAAAAGATTTTATCATTTTTTCTAATGTCATGATTTTACAATTAAACCATCTGAAAGTGAAAGAGAATAGGCTCTTAGAGCAGGTATTACACCAGAAATTATACTAGCTAATATAATAATCAACATAATTATAAATTCATTGTTTCCAGGAGAAGTAATCTCAATATAAAGTCCTGTAAACTTTTCTATAATTGATTTGAAAGTAAAAAGTAAAGCATACATAGTTGTAGCTCCTGAAAACACACCTAAAAAAGCAATACATGAAGATTCAGTAATAAATAAAGTGAATATATGTATAGGTTTTGCTCCCAATGATCTTAAAATGGCCATTTCTCTTCGACGTTCGTTTAATGAACTTAATATTGAAACTATCATGCCAAGTAAGGCTGTGAACACAACCATAGATGTTACTATAAAAAGTGCTTTTTCTATATTAATGATTAAAGACCATAATTCACCAAAAACAACTCCTGGAAGAATTGCAGTAATAGGCTCTTGAGAATATCTGTTTATCCATCTTTGAAATGAAAAAGTTGTCATTCTTGATTTGAGTCCAACAAAAAGAGCTGTAACATTTGTAGGTTTTAAATTTATAGCTTTATAATCTTTTACGGTTTTAATTTTTTTGTCATATGTGCCGGAATTCCAACCTATGTGAATAGCTTCAATAGCCTCTAGGCTAACTATTACAGCTCGATCTGATGGTGTACCAGTTTTTTCTAAAATGCCAGATATTATAAAAGGGGTGTCGCTATGATCTTTTCCAAAAATTACATCACCAGTTCCATGTGCTAAAATGATTTTGTCGCCTACATTATAACCTAATGAATTAGCAACATCATTACCAATAACTGCTTCAAAAAGATTTGAAAAAGAATTTCCTTTGTCAAATTTTAAAGTCATATTTCTTCGATAACGAATTCGTTCGAAATAATTATTAGTGGTTCCTATTACTCTAAAACCTTTGTGAGAATCGCCTAATGATATTGGAACAACCCAATCAATTTCACTTCTTTTTTTAATGTCTTCCACTGTTTTTATTGTTATGTTTGCGGTTGCATCTCCCATATGAAAAACAGAATAAAGTAAAAGTTGAATTCCACTTGCTCTAGGGCCAATAACCAAATCTGTTCCTGATATTGTGTTTATAAAACTTGTTCTTGTGGACTTTCGAATTTTTTCAACGCTTAATATTAAAATTACTGATAATGAAATAGATATAATAGTAAGTAATGATGTTAATTTTCGATTCATTATACTTTTGTATGCAAGATTAAATACTAACATATTATGTTTTCTGACTTAAGGTTGATTGAATAATATCAGTGATTTCAAATGATTTATTAAATTTTGGAATAATTTTTTTGTTATGACTTACCAATAATAAAGTAGTTTTGTTAGTACTTGTTTGCTTGAATAATTGTTTAAGAAAATCTGTTTCACTTATTTCATCAAGTGAAGAGGTTGGTTCATCTGCAATAATTAGTGGAGGAGAACCAATAAAAGCTCTAGCTGCTGCAACTCTTTGTTGTTGACCAACTGATAAGGTGCTAGCTAATTGATTTCCAAACTTTTTTGATGATACACCTAATGCATCAAGTAGCTTTTTTGCTTCGTAAATATATTGTTCTTTAGAAGAACCGCATGATATTCTTCTTTTTAAGGATAACCTTAATGGTAATAGAACATTTTCTAATGTTGAAAGATAAGGTATGAGGTTGAACTGTTGAAATATAATTCCTATATTATCTGCTCGAAATCTATCTCTTTGTGAGCCTGTCATTTTAAAAAGGTCTTCTCCTAATACTTTAACAACACCAACATTAGGTTTTGTAATGCCGCTAATAATACCTAAGAGCGTTGATTTTCCTGAACCAGATGAGCCCAAAATAATTCCACTTGTATTTATGGGTAAGACAAAATTATTAAGTTTGAAGTTAAAGTCGTTTGCTGAATTACCCCATGAAAAGTATAAATTAGATAATTGGATTGCTGATTGAATATTTTTCATGGGTTTTTCAAAGCCTAATTTAATTATGTATTTTTGGGATTTTAATTGTTTTTGTATCACTTTCCCATTCAATAGCACTCTGACCTTTCTCAGAAATTATCTGAACTTCTAATTCTTCAGCTTTTGGAAATATTTGAAAAAACTTAGTTGTTAATTCTGTTAATTCAGATATTTTTTTACAATTACTATTCCATTTTGCATGAAATCCTGCATGAGTACCCTCAACTTCAAATTTAATATCAATTTTGCTAGATCTACAATTAGCATTAGATGATGTTGTAAATAATCGATCGGTATTCTTAAACAGATTGATAGCTTTATTTATAGATTCTTTCTGCTGTGTATTTTTAGGAGAGTTTTCAAACCCAACTATATCATTTGCAGGAGCTTCAAGCTCATATTGAATAATGTTTTCCTCAATTACAATTTGTAATTTACTTACCCCATGCTCATGGCTTTCTAATTGACGTTTTTCAGCAAACGATTGTGATGAACTCAATCCAAAAATTATAATCGTAAATATAATTTGTAGTGTTTTTATCATTTAATTTATTCCTTTTTATATTTAAAAAAATCACTTGTATGACTTTAATTCATTAATGCAATAATATATCAAAAATGGTCATAGCAAAATTTTTTAGACAATGCAATAGTATTGCAAAAAATAATTTTTTAAATGAGTTTATTTTTTAAGGATTTAAAATAACTTTTCCTTTGGCACCTCTAGATAATATTTTTTCTAGAACTATCGCTGCGTCAGATAAATTATAATGATCTTCAACTAAAGGTTTAACTAAACCTTTTTGATGCCAATCAAATAATTCAATCATGTTCTCAGCATATGCTTGAGGTTCTCCTCTTGTAAATGCTCCCCAAAAAACGCCAACTACGCTAAATTCTTTTACTAAAGCTAGGTTAACAGCTAATTTAGGAATAGTGCCTGAGGCAAATCCAATAACTAGAAGCCTTCCCTTTCTGGCCATGGTTCTTGCAACTGTATCAAATATTTCACCACCAACAGGGTCAAAAATAACATCAACACCTTTTCCATCTGTTAATTTTTTTAACTCATCTTTTAAGTTATCGTATCCAAGGATTATATCGGCTCCATACTCTTTAGCTATTTCTTGTTTTTCTTGAGAGGATGCTACTGCAATTACTTTTGCTCCAATTATTTTTCCTATTTGAATTGCTGCAATTCCTGTAGAGCCTGAAGCGCCTAATACTACTAACGTCTCGTCTTTTTTTAAATTTCCTCTTTGTTTTAATGCATAGTGAGATGTGCCATATGCACATAACAATGCACAAGAATCATCAAATGACATTTTTTCAGGAATTTTAAAAACAGAACTTTCATTAACAAGAACTTGTTCGGCATAGCCACCTAATTGAGATAATGCTGCAACTTTATCTCCAACTTTGAATTTAGAAATATTAGAACCAACTTTTATAACATTTCCAGCAACTTCCATTCCTGGAGTAAAAGGTGTTTCAGGCTTTAGTTGATATTTTCCTTGAACTAGCAAACCATCTGGAAAATTAACTCCTATAGATTTAACATCGATAATTACACTATTATCTTCTATAATAGGTTCATTAACTTCTTTATATTCGATATCTTTTATTGGCCCGAAAGAATTGCAAACTATTGCTTTCATTATTTTACCTTTTTTTAAATTTAAATTTTTATGGAAAAACTAAAGATATTGTTTCTGCTACAAATCCAGGTTTTTTCTCATCTTTAATTTCTAATTCGCATTTATTAACAACACGAAACCCTCCATTATCCATTTTTTCACAAGAGATAATCTTTCGGTTTAATCTTACATATGATCCTACTTTGACCATATTTATAAACCTTACCTTATCAGACCCATAATTTAATGTTCTTGAAGTATTGTTTATCTGAGCATTTTGGGATGCAAGCACAGGAAGTAAAGATAGCATAAAATATCCATGAGCTATTGTTTTGCCTTCTGGCATTTCATTTTTGGCTCTCTCTTTATCTACATGAATCCATTGGTGATCAGAAGTTGCATCTGCAAAATCATTAATCTTATCTTGTGAAACATGATACCATTCGCTTGGTGTCAAAGGTAAATTGATAAATTTTTGTATTTCTGACGGACTGTCAATAATAACCATGTTGTGCTTTTTCCTAATTTTTTATATTTGACTTAATGTTTTTATCTAATCAAATTATAGTAATAAAAAATAAGATACATTAAAATAAAAAAATAATTTTTATATGAGGTGTTAAATGTCGTTAAAAGGTAAAATTAAGTTAGAGGGAGTTATTCCAGCTACATTATTAGCATTTAACAATGAATTTGATATAGATGAAAAATCAAGTAGAAAACACATTAAACATTGTGCCTCAACAAAGGGTATATCTGCAATTACTGTTAATGGTCACTCTTCTGAAGTTCATGCATGTAGCTTTGAAGAACAAAAAAGAATTTTAAATTTTTCTTTGGATGAAGTTGGAGATATTACACATGTAATTAATGGTGTTTATGCTGATGGAAGTATTGAAGCAGCTAAAATAGCTAAGATGTCTGAAGAAAATGGAGCTTCTGCTTTATTGTGTTTTCCTCCTCAAAGCATGTCTATGGGTGGCCATCTTAGGCCTGAAATGGCTATTGAGCATTTTAAAAGAATTGCAGACAGCACTGACTTGCCTTTAATTTGTTTTAATTATCCATCGGCAGGTAATCTCACTTATCCCTTTGAAACATTGTTAAAATTATTCGATTCTGTTCCTACTATTAAAGCAATTAAAGATTGGTCTAATGATCCAATGTTACACGAAAAGCATATAAGAACATTTCAAAATCTTTCAAATCCAATAAATGTGCTCACAACTCATAGTTCTTGGTTGATGTCTTCATTAGTAATGGGAGCAAATGGATTGTTATCTGGAGCGGGGAGCGTGATAGCTGATTTACAGGTTTCCTTATTTAATGCTGTTAAAAATAAAGATTTGTCTTCTGCACAAGAAATTAACAATAAAATTTTTCCTTTAGTTCAAGCTTTTTACTCTCCTCCATTTTTGGATATGCATAATAGAATGAAAGAAACCTTGGTTCTTATGGGCTTAATGGATAAAGCTATAGTAAGGCCTCCTTTAATGAAACTTAGTGATGCAGAGATTAATGCACTTAAGAATGCAATTAATATTTCAGGAATATAATATAATTTTTTAATTAAGTTGTTTTAATCATTAATATATTGTTTTATAAAGTACTTTAATTTTTAAAATTTGGGGAGAAGTATAATGAAAATTTTCAGACAATTTCTAATAGTTGTCTCATCTATCTTAATATCTTTATTTTCTGTTTTTGGTACGGCGAGTGCTGATGATCATAAAGGTTTTAAATTAGGTGTTGTAACTTTTTTATCTGGTCCAGGGGCAGAGCCATTTGGGGTTCCTGCTTGGAATGGAGGAAAATTATTTATAGATTTATTAAATGCAGGGAAAGCTCCTGCGCCATATAATAAAGTTGGTTTTGGTGGTATGAAAATTACTGCTATTCCTATCGATGAAAATGGCGGCGCAACTAAACAGGTACAAGAATTTAGAAATTTAGTTCAAAGAGATAATGTTGACGCAGTATTGGGATATGTTTCTTCTGGTGATTGTATGGCAATACCTTCAGTCGCTGATGAACTTCAAGCTTTAACTGTTCTTTATGACTGTGGTACACCTAGAGTTTTTGAAGATGCATCTTATAAATATGTATTTAGAACAGCTGCACACGCAGCAATGGATAACATCGCTATTGCCAAGTATTTGATAAGCAAGGGATATGACGTAAGTTCAATAGCAGGGATTAACCAGAACTACTCATGGGGTAAAGATAGTTGGAAAGATTTTAGCGTTTCGATTAAAAAATTGTCTCCTAACTCAACCGTTGAAAATGAATTGTTTCCTAAATTATTTTCTGGGCAATTTGGAACAGAGATTTCAGCTTTAATCAATTCAAAAGCTAAAGTTGTTCACAGTTCTTTGTGGGGAGGTGATCTTCAGTCATTTATTCTTCAAGCAAAGCCTCGTGGTTTATTTAAGAGAACACAAGTTGTTTTTTCTGCTGGTGACCATGTGATGCCTGGTCTTGGGAACAAATATCCTGAAGGTGTAATTGTGGGAGCAAGAGGTCAATACGGAATGATGGCTCCTGACACTGCTTTAAATAGATGGTTCTATAAAGTATATATGGATAAGTATGGTGTTTTTCCAGCTCAACCTCCTTATAGGATGGTTCAAGGTCTAATGGGTTTAAAAATGGCAATTGAAAAAGCTATGGAAAATAATGGTGGAAAGAAACCTAATAAGGACCAAATTGCAACAGCCTTTAATGGTTTAGAATGGGAAGCTCCGGGTGGACTAGTTCAAATGAAGCTTGGTAATGGTCATCAAGCAATTCAACCACACGCAATTGGTAAAACAGCTAAAGATAAAGATGGCAATATAACTATTACAGATATTGTTAGATATAATGCTACTTGTGTAAATCCTCCTAATGGAATCAAAGCAACTGACTGGATTGAAGCAGGGTTTCCTGGTGCAGTTTGTAACAAATAAGCAGGAATAAGTGTATAAAATTAAGCTGAGACAGATCTTTTAATTTGTCTCAGCTTTTGTTATGGTGACATTTAAATATTAAATTGAGAAAAAGAGTTTACAATTGTTTGATGAAATTTTAACTATTTTTTTAGATGGCGCAATATATGCCTCTTGGCTTTTTATTGTTGCTGTTGGTCTAACCTTTGTTTTTGGAGTGTTAAAAATACTTAACATAGCGCATGGAGGTATATATGCGCTTGGAGCTTATTCAGCAGCAACCATAGTTCCAATTTTTTATACATTGGGCTTGCCTGAAGAGTTTGTAATTATAGCAATGTTATTTTCAGCTTTAGCGGTAGCAATAGTAATTACACCCATAATGGAAAGAGGCCTTTTAAGAAGGTTTTATGGGCAAGATGAAGTTCTAATTGTTTTAGTAACTTATGCTATTTATTTAGTTTTAGAGGATGTGCAGAAACTCATTTGGGGAATGAAATCTTTTTATGTTTCAGAACCTAGGGAAATTCTTGGTGGTGTAGAGATGGGATCTCTATATTATGTTGGTTATGATTTAGCACTTATTGGGTTAGCTATTTTTTGTGGATTAACTTTGTGGTTAACATTAAATAAAACAAGGTCTGGAAAAATAGTTTTAGCGGTTATCCATAATCCTGAAATTAGTGGGTGTATGGGTGTTAATATTAATAAGGTCTACTTAGCAGCTTTCTTTGTAGGAGCTTTTTTAGCTGCTTTAGCTGGATCTTTTACGGCTCCTTTAATATCTGTTCAGGTTGGTATAAGCGTTGCAGTTGTAATTGAGAGTTTTGCTGTAGTTATTATAGGAGGATTAGGAAGTATTCCTGGTGCAGTAATAGGTGCATTAATTATTGGAATGGCTAGAGCTGCTTGTGTTCACAAATTTCCTGAAGCAGAAATTTTTATTATGTATTTTTGTATGGCAGGTATGCTTATTTTCAGACCTAAAGGTTTGTTTCAGGGTGCTCAAGCTAGGAAAATATAATGATAAATAAATTTTATAATAATCTAATTGTTCAAAGCATTTTTTTAATGTCTATCCTTATTATAATGGGTTTATTTATTCCTAATTGGCTTGTGTTTGTTATAACAAAGGCTATTGCTTATGGCTTGGTTGCTCTTGGAATTGTTACCTTGATGAGAGGTGGGTTAGTTTCTTTTGGACAAGGTTTTGTTTTTGCAATTGGTGGTTATACTGCTGGTTTACTTGGAACTCAAGCTGGTTTAACGGATGCAATTTTATTGTTATTCATTAGTTTCTTGTTCACTGGTTTTGTTGGTTTAATAATTGGACCACTTTTAGCAAGGTATAGAGATATATTTTTTGCTATGCTATCTCTTGCATTTTCTATGGTTTTATATGGAGTGTTAATTAAAATTGATGCTATAGGTGGTTCTGATGGCTTTGTTTTACCTGAATCAACTTATTTTGGCATTTTGCCTTCCACTGAGTATGCCGATTATATGCTATATTTAGTTTCAATAATTTTGTCAGGTATAGTATCCATCTTACTAAGGTATTACTATAATTCAACTCCTGGATTGATAGCATTGGCAGTTAGAGAAAATGAATTAAGAGTTGAATATTTAGGAGCTTCAGCTTTTACCGTAACAGTATTAAATTTTACTATTGCAGCTGGATTAGGTGGGATGGGTGGAGCATTGAATGGTATTGCATTAGGCCATATAGATCCTGAATTTTCTTATTGGACAACTTCAGGAGAGTTTGTTTTTATATCAATTCTTGCAGGTTATTTAAGCGTTCCAGCTGTATTTTTAGCTGCTTTGCTTCTAGAGTTGGTACGATCTTTTTCTGGAAGGTACTTTCCTGACACATGGCAATTAATTTTAGGTGTTTTCCTTATCTTAAGTATTATTTATATACCAACAGGAATTGGATCATTTTTTAAGAAATTCATGGATAAGCTAAATAAAAAAAAGAACAAGTAAATTTTGAGAGTTTTAAATGACTAATGCCAATTATATTTTAAGAGCAGAAGGTATTAATAAATCATTCGGTGCAGTTACCGCAGCTAATGATATCAATATCAATATTCAAAGTGGAGAAAAGGTTTCACTTATAGGCTCTAATGGAGCTGGTAAAACAACATTTATGAATATGGTTACAGGATATTTAAAGCCGGATACAGGGTCTATTATTTTTGAAAATAAAGATATAACTCAACTTAATCCAAGACAAATAACCCAAAAAGGTATAAGTAGATCTTTTCAAATACCTCAAATTTTTGAACCAATGACTGCTTGGGAAAATCTTCTTGTTGCGCTAGGGACATCTAAGAAAAAACATTCATATTTTAAATCAGCTAAATCACAAGAGAACGCTGACTATATTGATGAAATTCTTAATAGATTTGCTCTAAACGAATTTGCTCATAGACAAGTTAGTGAGCTTCCAGGCGGAGTAAGAAAGCTCTTAGATATAGCTATGGCCTTGGTAAGAAAACCTAAAATATTATTATTAGATGAGCCAACTAGTGGCGTAGGTTCAGAAGAAAAATATCCTTTGATGGACACTATAGCTAAGGCTTTATCAGGTGAAAATTTAACAGTTATATTTGTAGAGCATGATATGGATATAGTTCAAAATTACTCAGATAGGATTATAGCTTTTTATTCAGGCTCTGTGATAGCAGATGGAAATAGTAAAGAAGTTTTAAGCGATTCAAAAGTACAAGAGTATGTCACAGGGAAAACTAAGTTAAAGGCCAATTAATAATGTTATTTATAGATAAAGTAAGTGTAAAAATTGCAGCTATCCTAGCTTTAAAAAATTTCTCTCTTGAAATCAAAAAAGGAGAAATAGTTGCTTTAATTGGAAGAAATGGTGCAGGAAAAACCACTCTTTTAAAATCTATAATGGGAGTAAATAAGTTAAATACAGGTTATATAAAATTTCTTGACGAAGATCTTTCTGGTACCCCCAATTATTATAGAGCCTCACTTGGTATTGGATATATGCCAGAGGATAGAGCATTAATTCCAGAATTAACAGTTGAAGAAAATATATTGTTACCTTCTTGGGCATTAAAGAATTTGAATGGTGTTGAACGTTTAGCCACAGTATATAAAATTATGCCTGAACTAAAGGAAATGTCAGATAGAAAAGCATTATTGTTATCTGGAGGTCAACAGAAGATGGCAGCATTAGGAAGAGCTTTGATGTCTGGTACACAATTACTTTTGCTTGACGAGCCTTTTGAAGGTGTGGCGCCAGCATTAAGTCAAAGATTAGGGGATGTGATTAGAGACTTAAAAAAACAAAATTTATCAATTATTTTAAGTCAGTCAGAATTAAATCATACGGAAGATATTTTTGATAAAGAATATATTATTGAACGTGGAGAAAATGTAAACTAATTATTTAGGCTCAGGGGAGGCTGTTTTAGTTATATGTTGCGAATATCTAATGAGGTACATTTTAATAATAGAATAGTTCCTTGCTTTAACAAAAGGCGCCAAAATTTTTGGGAATTTTTTTTAAATAATACAAAAAAATATCCAAATAATATAGCTTTATCAGATGGTAAAAAAAAAATTTCTTATATAGAAATTTATAATTATGTTTTTAAAAAATCAAAATATTTAAAAAAAATAGGCTTTAATAAAGGCGATAGAGCTTGTGTTTTATTTGAAAATAGCTGGCCTCTAATAGTTTGTATTTTAGCCGGTATAAAGGATGGTATTATTATTGTACCACTTAATCCAAAGTCGTCAGTAATAGAAAATGAATTAATTATCAACGATTGTTCTGCAAAAGGATTTTTTTTTGATAAAAAACTTATAGAAAACATTCCCTCCAAAGAAAAAATTAAATCTGTTGAAAGCTTAGAATTTTTTGATGAAAGTAAATATTTTGATTTAGAAAATCAGTTTTCAAATTTTAAATCTATAGTTGAAGAAGAAGATGTAGCTTTCATTTTATACACATCAGGTACCACTGGAAAACCAAAAGGTGCAATGATAACCCATTTTAATATAATTCACTCCTGCTACCATTATACAAGGCATTTTAATCTTAATGAAAAAGATAACTGTATTTTAGTTGTTCCTGCTAGTCATGTTACTGGATTAGTAGCGCATATCATGACAACGTTATTTTCTGGCGGTCATCTTATTTTAATGGAATCATTTAATGTTAAAGAATTTCTTTCTCTGGCTGAAAAAGAAAAGCTATCTTTTTTAATTATGGTTCCAGCCATGTATAATTTGTGCATTCATCGAGGCAATATAAGTGAATATAACCTTTCAAATTGGAGAATAGGATGCTTTGGTGGAGCTCCTATGCCAACAGGCACTATTAAAAAATTAAAAAAAATACTTCCAAATTTATTGTTAATTAATGCTTATGGATCAACTGAAACTTGTTCTCCTGCTACTTTAATGCCTTTATTTTATAAAAATAATATGATTGCTAGCGTTGGAAAAGTAGTTGAAACAGGAAAGATATTAGTTATGGACGAGCAAGGTCACGAGGTTGAAACAGGTAATCACGGTGAATTATGGATATCAGGCCCGATGGTTATACCTGGTTATTGGAAAGATGATCTGAAAACTAATGAAGAATTTATAGGCGGTTATTGGAAGTCAGGAGATGTTGGTTATATAGATGCTAGTGGTTATATTTATATTTTAGATAGAAAAAAAGATGTAATTAATAGAGGAGGTTATAAAATTTACTCTTCAGAAATAGAAAACTTACTTAGTTTAAGCGGTCTTGTTATTGAAACGGCTGCGGTTCCATATAAAGATCCAATTCTTGGCGAGAAAATACACGTTATTGTGTACTCAAGCCAAGGAGAGAAAAATTTAGATAAATTAAAAATGATTTGTTCAAATAATATTGCTCAATATAAGCAACCTGATTATTGGACTTTCCTAAATAAAGAACTTCCTAAAAATAAAAATGGTAAAATTATTAAAGCAAAAATAATTCAAGAAATGCGTAATAAATTTTAAGTTTTAAAATTTATAGTTTTATATTATATCTTTGTTGTAAATTTAAGGGAGTTATTAGAAATTATGTTAGGTTTAATGCAAGATCATCCATTGCTGATATCAAATATATTTGAACACGCTATAAACTCTTATTCTGATCAATTAATAATATCTAATACTGTTGAAGGTGGAATTCATAAATATAGTTATAAAGATTGGGGGTATAGAACTAAAAAATTAGCTAATGCTTTGAAATCTTTTGGGTTGAGTAAGGGAGATAAAGTTGGGACTTTGGCTTGGAATGGATATAGGCATTTAGAAATTTACTATGCAACTTCATCAAGCGAATTTATATGTCATACTATTAACCCTCGGTTACATCCTGATCAAATATGTTATATTGTTAATCATGCAGAAGATAAAATTATATTTATGGATTTGAATATTTTGCCTCTAATTGAAGCAGCTTCTCCAAATTTCAAAACTGTTAAGGCAATAGTTTTAATGACCAATAAGCAAAATATGCCTACCACTAAGATCCCTAAAAATATAAAAATAATTTGCTATGAAGATTTTATTTCAAATGAAAGTTCTGAATTTATCTGGAACTCTTTTGATGAAAAAACTGCCTCATCTTTATGTTACACTTCAGGTACAACAGGCAATCCGAAGGGTGTTTTATATAGCCACAGATCTACAGTTTTGCATGCTTATGGTATGAATTTAAAAGATGTTGTTCCATATGGAGCACAAGATGCTGTTTTACCTGTTGTTCCTATGTTTCATGTAAATGCTTGGGGTACTCCTTACGCTGCTCCAATGTGTGGTTCAAAATTAGTTTTCCCCGGAACAAAGTTAGATGGAGAGAATCTAGCTAATTTAATGAATGATGAAGAGGTGACAGTATCACTAGGTGTTCCAACGATTTGGTTAGCTTTATTAAATCATCTTCGTCAATCAGGTGAAACATTGAAAACAGTTAAAAGATTAATTATTGGAGGATCTGCTTGTCCTCGTGTGCTATTTGAAGGTTTTGGAGAAGAGCTTGGGATAGACGTAATTCATGCCTGGGGAATGACTGAAATGAGCCCGTTAGGTACAGTTAACACACCTCTTAAAGTGGTTAATAAAAATGACAAAATATCTTATTATGATCAAAAGATGCCTCAAGGAAGAACTATTTTTGGTCATCAAATAAAAATTATTGATGATGAAGGCAATCCCTTGCCACATGACGGTGTTACTCAAGGAAGATTGCTTTCTAGAGGGTATTGGGTGTTAAAGGAATATTATAAAGATGATACAGAAAAAAATAAATTTTTAGAAGATGGTTGGTTTGAAACTGGTGATGTAGCTACTATTGATAGTAATGGGTTTATGACAATCACAGATAGAACAAAGGATATAATAAAATCAGGAGGTGAATGGATTAGCTCAATAGATCTAGAAAATATTGCAGTTGGTCACCCTGATGTTGCAAATGCGGGTGTTATTTCTATTTATCATGAAAAATGGGAAGAGAGACCTTTGTTGATTATCGAGGCTATGCCAGGAATTTCTCCTTCAAAATCTGATATTTTAGATTTTTATGAAGGTAAGATAGCAACATGGATGATACCTGATGATATTATATTTACTGATTCCATTCCCTTGGGAGCAACTGGAAAAATTTTGAAAACTAAATTAAGAGAACAATTTGGTAATTATCAAATTACAACTTAATCTAATCCATATTTCTTCTACCAACTAATGAGCCTCCGTCTACAGGAATTATAGTTCCAGTAATGTATGCACTAGCTCTTGAAGATAAAAAGATTGATATGCCAACCATGTCTTCCTTTATACCTATACGACCTCTTGGCACTGATTTTTTTATTTCTTCACTATATAGATCTAATGTGGATGCCATCATGTCACTCTCAAAAGGTCCTGGGGCTATAGCATTAACATTTATGTTTCTATCAGAAAGTCTATTTGCTAGTACTTTTGTTAATTGGTGGACAGCGGCTTTAGAAGCAGGGTATGAATATGTCTCCATTCTTGGGATACCTATACCATCTATTGATCCTATGTTAATTATTCTTGATGGATCATCATTTGTTCCTGAATATTCTAAAATATCTACTAATTTTTGTGTTAGGAAAAAAATTGATTTTACATTTGTATCCATGACTTTGTCCCATCCAATTTCGGGAAAGTCATCAAAGGATGCTCCCCAAGCAGCGCCAGCATTGTTAACTAAAATATGAAGATTATCTTCATTTTCTTTAATTTTTGAAACTAAATCATCCATTGCTTTTAAATCGGTTAAATCAGCAGGTATGGAAATACATTCACCAAAATTTGATAATTCTTGAGCTTTTTTATTACAGGCATCGTGTTTTCTTGATGTTATATATGTTTTTACACCATTTTTAACAAACCCTTCAGCTACCATGGCGCCTATTCCTCTAGATCCACCAGTAACTAATGCAACTTTTTTGCTAATATCAAATAAATTATTCATTTTATTCCTTTGAATACTTAAAATAAACTTTAATTAACATAATAAATATATTTAAAGTTTTGTAAAATCATCTAATATTATTTTATAAATTTTAAAATTATCATTTGAGAATTGTTTATGAATAAAGAAGATAAAGAGTTAATAGATGTTAGGAAAGGTGAGCATATAGATAAAGGCTCATTAAAAAAATATCTTTTATCTAATTTAGAAGTTGAAGATCATAATCTCGAAATCTTACAATTTGGCGGTGGTCATGCAAATTTAACGTATCTAATTAAGTTTGGAAAAGATGAATTTGTCTTAAGAAGACCACCTATAGGCCCGGTTGCTCCATCTTCCCATGACATGTTTAGAGAACATAAAGTGCAATCATCTCTTAATAAATTATTTCCTTTGGCTCCCAATAGTTTAATATTTTGTGATAATGAAAGTATAATTGGAGCAAAATTTCATATTATAGAAAGAAGAAAAGGTGTTGTTATTAGAAAAGAAATGAGACCAGAATTTGAAGGATCTCGAGAATCTATTAGAAAGCTAAGCTTTAAAATGATAGATATTATTTCTGATTTACATAAAATTAATCCAAATGATATTGGGTTAGGTAATTTTGGTAAGCCAGAAGGGTTTGTTTTAAGGCAGTTAAACGGTTGGGAGGATAGATGGAGAAAATCTTCATTTACTAAGATTGAAGAAACTAGATTTGATAAGTTAATCAATCATTTAAGATTGAATGTGCCTGTCCCTCAAGCAGCAACTATACTTCATAATGATTATAAGCTTGATAATATAATGTGGAGCAAATTTGATGCAACTATTCCTGTTGCTGTCTTTGATTGGGATATGTGTACCAGAGGAGATCCATTGATGGACATTGGTCATATGCTTAATTATTGGATTGAAGAAAGTGACGATGAAAATTGTAAAAAAATCACATCTATGCCTATAAAAAGTTTAATGTATCCATCAAGAAAAGAGATTGTTAATTATTATTCCGAAAAAACTGGATTTAATATAAATGATATTGATTGGTATTATGCTTTTGGAGCTTTTAAATTAGCAGTAATTTTGCAACAAATATTTATTAGATTTTTAAGAGGTCAAACAACTGATCAACGTTTTGCTAATTTTAGAAATAGAATTGAAGCTTTAATATATAGAGCAAATAATGTTTATGAATTTTAATTATAATACAAAGGATAAATAATGGATTTTGAATATTCAAATAAAGTAAAAAAACTTCAAGAAAAATTAACTAATTTTATGAATGAAAATGTTTATAAAAATGAAGATGTTTATAACAATCAGGTTGAAGATGGCGGAAGATGGTGTGTTCCTGAAATAATGGAAGAATTAAAGCTAAAAGCTAAAGCTGAAGGACTTTGGAATATGTTTCTTCCAGACAGTAATCTTGGAGCAGGTTTAACTAATATTGAATATGCCCCTCTTTGTGAAATAATGGGACGTTCTCCCATTGGCGCGGAGATTTTTAATTGTTCTGCTCCTGATACAGGCAATATGGAAGTTTTAGTAAGGTATGGTTCTGAAGAACAAAAAGCTAAGTGGTTAACTCCTTTATTAAACGGAGTAATTCGTTCTTCGTTTGCCATGACTGAGCCTGAAGTTGCATCTTCTGATGCTTCTAATATTCAAGGCAGCATTGTAAAAGATGGAAGTGAGTACGTTATAAATGCAAGAAAGTGGTGGACTTCTGGGGCTATGGACCCTCGATGTAAAATAATGATTTTTATGGGTAAAACTAACCCTGATGCAGATAAATATAAACAACAATCTATGATATTAATTCCTTTTGATACAGTTGGAGTAAAGGTTTTGAGACATCTTCCTGTATTTGGATATGACCATGCACCACATGGTCATGCAGAAGTTGATTTTTCTAATGTCAGAGTTCCTGTATCAAGTATTTTATTAGGAGAAGGTAGGGGGTTTGAAATTGCTCAAGGAAGACTTGGGCCAGGAAGAATTCATCACTGCATGAGATTAATAGGTCAAGCAGAAAGGGCTCTTGAACTAATGGTTAAAAGAGCTAAATCTAGAGTAGCTTTTGGTAAATCAATATCAGAACAGGGTGTTGTAATGCACGCAATTGCTGAAAGTAGAGCGGAGATTGAACAAGCTAGGTTATTAGTATTAAAGACAGCTTATATGATGGATACAGTAGGTAATAAAGTAGCACGAAAAGAAATATCAATGATTAAAGTTATAGCGCCTAATATGGCTGCTAGAGTTATTGATAGAGCTATTCAAATTCACGGTGGAGGTGGTGTAACTTCAGATTTTCCATTATCCTACGCTTACGGATATGCAAGAGCTTTAAGATTAGCCGATGGCCCTGATGAAGTTCATAGAATGAGTGTTGCGAAATTAGAATTAAGAGAAAAAAATTAGGAAAAATCCTAATTAAATAATTTTGCAATAGGTTTTATAATGAATAAAAATCAATTCGAAACTTTTCGTGGTGTAGTTAATCAATTTGATATTAATTTACAATTTTTTTTGAAAGAATCATCTATTTCTAGAATACTTGAAGAAGCTATGATTTTTACATCAAATATTATTGAAAAAGAATATGAAAATATACTAGAAATTAAAATAGTAAATGAAAATAAAAATATAGTTATAGAGCCATTTAGCTCAATTAATGTCATTACCGAATTTCAAGAAAATGAAGACAATAAAATTCAAATTTTGCATAATCTTTATATTGATGGAACTTCTTTAAACAACAATTCAAATTTAATAATAAGTAAAATATTTATAGTGAGTATTAAAGATAAAGGACATATTTTATACAAAACCATTAATCAAAAAAACGATATTTTTTCTGCTTATAAAGGCATAGTAAAAAAAAGTGAATGTGATCAAATGTCACATATGAATGTTCAATTTTACTTTGATAAACATTCTTCAGCAATAAAAAATCTATTTAACAAAATAAGTTCAATTTGTAAAAAAGAAATCTTATTTAAAATAGAAAAAGAACGATGTATTTTTAGTAAAGAAGTTCATTTGAATTCTTCTTTAGAAGTTGTCCTAAGTTTAAAAAAAATAAATAAGAATGAATTGATATTATTAAGTAAAATATTTTGTTTGGATAATCAAAATGTATCTGCTTATTTTGAGACAAAAATAACATTTGAAACTTTCAATAATTTACAAAATGTTATTAAAGAAATTTTTACAACAGAAAAATTTACTTTTCTTAATGAATTAAATTTTGAAGAACTAAGAGATTTAACTGATCTAAGGCCAGCAAAAAAAACTGCTAAAAATGCTTTTGTAAGTTGTAAGAAAGCTGTGAATACTTGGGATCTAGATTATGATAATATGGGTTCCAGTCAATTTAAAATAAGTTGTGTTTCAGATTCAGCGACACATTTTTTTACAGCTTGTGGAGCCGATTATAATTGGAGAACAAAATATAAAATTGGTTCTGCTGCCTTAGATTATTCTGTAAGGTACTTTAGGTCAGCCCCATTAGGTATGGCTATCAGTATACATTCAAGTTTTACTAAGATAGGAAATAAATCTATAAAATTTACACATCATATGATTGATGATGCTTCAGGAGATATAATTATGGACATAGAAATAGTCGCTGTATTATTTGATTTAGAAAAACGATTGTCAATTGTTATTCCAGAAAAATTTAAAAATAAGGCTAATGCTTTTTTAGTTTAAATTCTGTTTAATACCTTGAAACGATCCCTGTGATAATCACTATCACCCATTAAGTGATCAATCATTATCAATCTCTTGGCATAATGTGCAGCAGAGTATTCCCAAGTCATTGCTATTCCTCCATGCATCTGTATTGTTTCTTCAGCTACAAGTTTACCTACTCTACCAACTAAATTTTTAGCTGCTGAAATATGTTTGTCTCTTAAAGTTTCATCAGATTGATATGTTGAAGATGCTAACATAACTGCAGATCTTACTTGTTCAATTTCAAGCATCATATCAACCATTCTGTGCTGAATTGCTTGAAATGATCCAACTGATTTTCCAAACTGTTTTCTTGTTTTTAAATAATCAAGCGTCATATCAAAGCAAATTTGCATAATACCTAAAGCCTCTGCAGATAAGGCGAGCGCTCCTGATGAATTAGCTTTGATAATACATTTCAATGCATGATGATCTCTTGCAAGCAACTCTCCAGAAGAATTGTCAAATTTTAATTCTGCAGCTCTATATCCATCAATTGTATTATAAGACCTTTTATTGATTTCCTTATTATCTAATAAGAATATTCCAATACCATTCCTATCATTAACGTTCCCTTCAATTCTAGCGGTTACAATAACTTGATCTGATGAATCCCCATTGAGAACAAATGATTTGTCACCATTAATTAACCATTTATCATTCTTAAATTCTGCTTTTGTTTCTATATGGCTTTCTTCATATCTACTATTCATTTCAGAATGGGCAAAAGATATCAATAAGTTTCCTTCAATAATTTTACTTATCAAATTACTTTTAGGGTTTGGAATAGATGTAAGAACTGTATTAGATAAAACTGCTGTAGAGAGAAATGGTTCTACGCAAAGTGATTTTCCAATTAATTCAAAAACTATTGATATATCTTCACCTGTTCCTCCTAATCCACCAAAATTAGGAGATACCAAGGCGCTTATTATACCTAAATCAGCACTCTCTTGCCAAAGATTATTATCGAATCCATTAGGTAAGTTACCATTAATATGATGCTTATTAATGTTGTCATAATGATTTTCAAAAAAACGAGCGATAGTTTCTTGAAGCATTTTTCTTTCTTCTGAAAGCGAAAAGTCCATTAAAATTTCCTATAAACCAAATGATGCTTTAGCTACTATATTTTTTTGGATTTCATTAGATCCTCCATATATAGAAATTTTGCGCATGTTAAAATATTGTTTTGCTATTGGTCCAGCATAATCAGGTCCAATAGGCATATCGTTCCAACCTTCATCAAACTGTTCAGGTAAGTAAGGTAGAGCTTGAGGGCCAAGAGCTTTTCTTAGCAATTCTGTTGTTCTTTGTCTAACTAAGGTACCTTTGATTTTTAACAAAGAACTTTCCATCCCGGGAGCTTTACCTTCAGATGCTTGACTAACTATTCTTAAATTAAATATTTCCATAGCTAAAAGATCTATTTCCAATTCTGCAATTTCAGAAGAAAAAACGGGATCTTCAATTAAAGGTTTTCCATTTTTAAAGGACTTTTTTGATATAATTTTTAGGAGGTTTAATGCAGACTTTGAATAGGGTACACCTGCAATTCCAGTACGTTCAAATGTTAATAAATATTTTGCACAAGTCCAACCTTCGTTTTCTTTTCCAACAAGGTTTTTTTTAGGAACCTTTACATCAGTAAACCAAACTTCATTTACCTCGTGCTCACCATCAAGAGTTACAATAGGTTTCACTTCTATTCCTGGTGTATCCATATCAATTAAAAGGAATGAAATTCCAGATTGAGGTTTGGAATTAATATCAGTTTTTACCAAACAGAAAATTTTATTCGCATATTGACCAAGTGTTGTCCAAGTTTTTTGTCCATTTACAATGTAATGATCACCATGGTCAATGGCTCTAGTTTTTAAACTTGCTAAATCAGATCCCGCACCTGGTTCAGAATACCCTTGAGCCCACCAATCTTCATTATTTAGTATTCTTGGAAGATAGTATTTTTTTTGTTCTTCTGTTCCAAATTCTATAAGAACAGGTCCTAACATATTCACTCCAAAGGGAACTATTCTTGGAGCTGAAGCATTAATAATTTCTTCTTCAAATATATGTTTTTCGATAGCACTCCATCCCGTTCCTCCATACTCAGTAGGCCAATGCCAAGCTAACCAACCTCGATCATTTAAATTTTTCATAAAGATCTCATAATCTTCTCTATTTAATCTTTGATATTTTTTAACTTTTTCAGATAAAGTTGAAGGAAGTGTTTCTTTCAGCCATTTTTTAACATCATCACGAAACACTTTTTCTTTTTCAGAGTATTCAAAATTCATTTTTTTTACCACTTTTTTTAAGTTAATATTTTTATATAAATAGTTAATATGTTATATAAATACATCCATAACTTTTTTTAATCAACTTTTTGAAAGAGTATAATGAAAATAAATAAAATTATGAACGAAATGTCTGATCTTTTATCAGATGTTTTTGATGGTGCTACTATTATGATTGGTGGTTTTGGTGAAGCAGGAAGCCCAATTGAATTATTACATGGGTTAATTGATAATGGGGCAAAAAACTTAACTATTATTGCTAATAATGCTGGTAACGGAAGAGTTGGTTTAGGAGCTTTAATTGGACAGAATCAAGTTAAAAAAGTAATTTGTTCATTTGCACGTTCTGCAAAAGGAATAACTTTTCCAGAATTATATGCAAAAGGTAAAATTGAATTAGAAGTTGTTCCTCAAGGAACTTTAGCAGAGAGAATTAGAGCAGCAGGAGCTGGGATTCCAGGTTTTTATACAGCAACTGGAGTGGGCACACCTTTAGCAGAAGGAAAAGAAGAAAAATTATTTAATGGTAAAAAATATATTTTAGAGAACGCTTTGCATGCTGATTTTGCATTTGTCAAAGCGGATGTTGCAGATAGATATGGAAATTTAACTTATAATAAGACAGCAAGAAATTTTAATCCCATAATGTGTATGGCAGCTAAACAATCTATTGTTCAAGTAAGAAATATTATTGATCCAAAAGATACAGATCCTGAACAAGTAGTTACACCAGGGATATTTGTTAATCGTATTATTAAAATTGAAAATCCTATTATAGAGTCAAAAGCTATTGCTGAAGGAGCTGTTTATCCATGAAAAAGATTATTGCATTAGAAATAATTTCAGGGTGGGATCGTAATACTATAGCATCAAAGATTGCAAAAGACTTGCCACATGGTTCTTATGTTAACCTTGGTATTGGTATGCCAGAACTTGTTTCACAATATATAGAAGGTGGTAGAGAAATCGTTTATCATTCTGAAAATGGCTTGTTAGGTATGGGGCCTCCGCCACAAGAAAATGAAATTGATTTAGATTTAATAAACGCAGGCAAAAAACCAGTAACAATCCTTCCTGGTGGTAGTTTTTGCCATCATGCAGATAGTTTTTCAATGATTAGAGGCGGACATATTGACTATTGTGTTCTTGGCGCTATGGAAGTGTCTATTAAAGGTGATTTAGCTAACTGGTCAACAGGGACAGGGATACCTGCTGTTGGAGGCGCTATGGACTTAGTTGCAGGCTCAAAACATGTTTTTGTGATGACCCAGCATTTAACAAAAGAAGGTGAACCAAAATTAGTCAAACAATGCTCATTACCCTTAACAGGTGCTTCTGTTGTATCAAGAATTTATTCAGATTATGCGACGTTAGACATTACTGATAAAGGATTTAAGGTTTTAGAATTAAATGAAAACATAACTCTAGATTATTTGCAAATGGTAACAGATGGAAATGTTTATCAATAGTTTTTTTTAGTCGATATATACAACTTTATCACTCTTTATTAAGTCTAGAGCTGATTGTGATATTTTAAGACCATTAGCAACTTTTTTGTCCATATCATTTTCTAATTCTACTATTCTTTTAATTTTAACAATAACTTCATCTATCATTTCAAAAGGTACAACTGTTACTCCATCTGTGTCTGCAACTATTATATCCCCACTATTAACAGTTTTCCCTCCTATATTTTCAGGAAACCCTATACGCCCAGGACCACTATTATAAGGAGAATTTGGGTTTAATCCAGTACAAAAGCAATCTAACCCAGTCTCAATAATACCATTTAAATCTCTCATTGGTCCATCTGTTACCAGGCCTTTTCCTCCATTATTTTTAATCATTCCAGCAATTCGATCGCCTACAGCAGCTGTCCCTTGCCAACCATTTACACAATTTACAATAATATCGCCTTCTTGAATCTCGCTTAATGCAATAGCTAAGCCCAGTACATCAGCTGCACCAGAGAAAACGGTTAATGCAGGACCAACTATATGGTTTGTAGGCTTGTTAGGAATAGGTAATGGCTTAATTATGTGATCCAATGCTGCGTAGCCGTTCAATGCATCACAGATGAAACCTGTAGGAATATTCTTGAAACTATTGATTTGTTCTTTGGAAGGTTTGTTTCTACTTGTTAATTTTTTGATTTGTATCAATGGTGGGTTTTCAATCATAATTCACACTTTCAAATTTTTTTATTTTTATTGTTAATTATTTAATCATAACATGTTAAATATCATACTTGAAGAATTAAATGGAGTATATTTTGTCTAGTTTAGTTGATAAGTTTCCACGGGTAAGTGATATGTTAAAGCTTGCCAAAAGAAGAATGCCGTATTTTGCATCTGAGTATTTGTTTGCAGGAACTGGATATGATGAAGCTCTTGAGAATAATAGAAAAGTTTTAAATCAAATTTTTTTAACTCCAAAATATCTAAAAGGTACAGTTACCCCAAGTTTAAAAACTAAATTATTTGATCATGAATATGATGCACCATTTGGAATGGCACCTGTTGGAATGACAAGTTTAATGTGGCCTGGAGCTGAAGTTGCATTAGCTAAAATGTCTGTTAAAAACAATGTCCCTTTTGCTTTATCAACTGTTGCATGTGCTTCTGTAGAAGAAATTGGAAAAGAACTAAATGGCAATGGCTGGTTTCAATTATACCCACCAGAAGATAAAGCAATTAGAGATGATTTGCTTAAAAGAGCTAAAAATGCAGGTTTTAAAACATTAATTGTTACGGCTGATATTCCTGCATCTAGCAGAAGAGAGCGTTTAAGAATGGCTGGAGTGTCAGTTCCTCCAAAAAATAACCTAAGAACTTTTTTCCAGGCAGCTATATGTCCATCATGGTCAATAGGTACATTAAAAAATGGTATACCAGCATTTGGAACAATGGACCAATATAGCAATGGAAATTGGCATGGTAATGCAAAGTCAAAAGCTGGATTTGCAGGCAGTCAGATGCAAAGATACGTAGATTGGGATTATTTAAAAGAAGTTAAAGATATTTGGAAAGGGCCTTTGATTTTAAAAGGTTTAATGCATGAAGATGATGCTATGAAGGCAATAAATATAGTTGATGCTATTTATTTATCAAATCATGGAGGAAGACAACTTGATATCGCTCCTAGTCCATTACAGATGTTGCCCAATATAAGAAAAAAAGTTGGGACTAAATTTCCAATTATAATTGATTCAGGGTTTTATTCAGGTCAAGATATAACTAAGGGCTTAATTCTTGGAGCTGATTTTGTTATGACCGGTCGACCTTTTATTATTGGCCTTGCTGCATTAGGAGCAAAAGGAGCAAATCACGTACATGACATTTTAAAAGATGAGTTATCTAATATAATGGAACAAATTTGTGCTGCAAACATTGAAGAATTAAAAAATCAGAAAGTGATGATAGGTAAAGATTTTCACTTAACTGATTTCAACTAATTGTCATAAGGCACTATAGCGTTTTCCAGGCAAAACCATTTCAGGACCTGTTTTAACATGTATTAAGACAGGTAAATTATTATTGTTTGCCCAGATATTAGCCTCTTCAAAAATATCATAAAACTGTTCAGTGCTTTCTACTGTAAAACCTTTTCCTCCCATAGCGGTTCCTAATTCAGCAAAGTCAGGGTTTACTAAGCCTGTATGTTTATATTTACCTTTATAATGCTTATGTTGATGCATTCTAATTGTGCCATACATGCCATTGTCAATAACCATTAAAATGACAGAAGCATTATATTGAACTGCAGTAGCAAATTCATTTGAAGTCATTTGAAAACATCCGTCGCCAGCTAAGGCAATAACCATTTGATCAGGATATCTTAATTTAGCTGCAATGGCTGCAGGAAGTCCGTATCCCATTGATCCAGATATGGGTGCAAGCTGTGTTTTTAAATTTTGAAATCTAAAAAGTCTATGCCCCCAAACAGCGTAGTTACCTGCACCATTTGTAATAATAGTATCTGGTTTAATTTTTTCCCTTAACGTTCTAAAAGCGGATGTGAGATCAACTCCAAAGTTTGGAGCTTCAAGAGGCATGTTGCCCCAATCAATAAAATCTTCATGAGCTTGACTTGTTTCTATTTCATTAGATGAAGATGGAGAGGTATTTAAACCTTTAAGAGCGCTATTTAAACTTTTAACAAACTCTATAGGGTTAGCAGGAATACCAAGATAAGGTTTATATATTCTTCCTATTTCTTCTGGTCCAGGATGTATATGAACAAATCTTTTATTGTGTTCAGGAATATCCAGGAGAGTAAAGCTTTGAGAAGGGTTTTCACTTAATCTTCCTCCCAATAAAACTAAGTAATCACTTTCATTAATTCGATCAATTAACTTTGGATTTACTCCTAAACCAAGATCTCCACCGTAGTTTTTATGAAAGTTATTAAAAAAACTTTGTCTTCTGTGAGATGTAATGACAGTTAAACCTAGCATTTCTGATATTGAAGCTAAATCTTTTTCCGCTTCTTCTGACCAGATTGAACCACCTAAAACTAAAATAGGTTTTTTTGCATTTTTGATTTCTTCAATAAATTGAGCCAAGTTCTTGGTTGTAGGAGCAGATGAAATTTGATCTATATAACCAGGAGCTTGTTTATTTGTTTTTTCAGTTAGCATATTTTCCGGTAGCGCTATAACTACAGGACCCGGTCTTCCTGACATAGCTGTGTAATAAGCACGTGATATTATTTCTGGCAATCTATCAGCCTGTTGTACTTCTATAACTAATTTTGCCATTCCACCATAAAATTGTTGATAATCAACTTCTTGAAAGGCATCTCTTCCATACATTTCTTTACCAATTTGGCCTACAAACAAGATCATAGGTGTACTGTCCTGTTGAGCAACATGAATTCCTGAAGCGGCATTAGTTGCTCCTGGGCCTCTTGTAACAAATGCTATTCCGGGTCTGCCTGTTAATTTGCCGTCAGCCTCTGCCATCATTGATGCAGCACCTTCATGTTTACATAGAATAGTTTCTATTGAAGTTTCTTGTAATCCATTCATAACAGATAAATAGCTTTCGCCAGGGACACAAAAAACCCTATCAACTTTTTGTTTTTCTAAAATATCTACTATTAGTGATCCTGCTTCTTGCATATTTTTAGTCCTAAATAAATTTTTCTAAATAAGGTGAGTTTAAAGGTATCATATCTTTAGTAATGGGTAAAACTAACTCAAGTAATAAATGAGAGGACAATGTTTTTCCATGTCTATCCAATCTTAATGAGCTGTTAACCCCACCACCAAGTACACTATGAATTACAAAGTTTAAAGCTTTAAGGTTAGGTAACTCATACCTATCAACTTTAGTTGATCCTAAGCGTTTAAAAATACTTTGAATTTTGTCTTCTGTAACTAGATTATTAATTAGATCCCAACCATTATCTAAATAAGCAATAAGAGAAATATTTGATACATCTCCTTTATCTCCGGCTCTAGCATGTGCTATTGCATGAACAGGTAAATTTATAGTTTTCATATTAATCTCTTAATTAAATTTACAAAAGTTTAACTTCAATGTGAGGGTTTACAATGCTTCTATCAACTAAAATAGATGCTGTAGAAGATTGAGGTGTTACATAAGATCTTGCTCCACCTCCTGCAGATGGACCGGAACAATATAATGAGGTTACTTCATCAATCATTTGTTGAGCTTGTTCTTTATGAGGATATATAGCAGATGCACGAACCCTGTAATCTCCATTATTTGGAAGTTCATAAGATGCAGTTTCCTCAAGAGAATAATGTACTGATCCTCCTCCTATAATTTCAATCCGCATGGGACCTTGTATCCCTAATTTTTGAATTCTCTGATCAATAATCTCTCCAGCAAGTCTCGCTCTTGCAAGAGCATTAGGGCCAGCGTAACTGATTTCAGCTTCCCCCATAAACCCATTGTCACAACAAATAGTAGCTTTTAATTGTTTTGGAGGATTTTTTCCTTTTGCTCCTTTTACAAGTATTCGATTAATTCCATCGTTTTCTAAAATTAAGCCTGTCATATCTGCTGTTACATCAGGCACTAAGTAACTAGATGGATCATGGGTTTCATAGAGTAATTGCTCCGTTACGGTTGCTTCGTTAACTAGGCCGCCAGTTCCATCTGGTTTAGTTATTACAAATGTTCCATCTTCATGAACTTCAGCTATAGGAAACCCTACATTAGCTAGATCAGGGACATCCTTATAACCAGGATCAGCAAAATATGCTCCAGTTACTTGAGCTCCACATTCTAAAAGATGTCCACAAATAGTTCCAGATGCCATTAAATCTAAATCATTCTCTGTCCACTTATATTCGTAAATCAAAGGTCCAAGTGCAAGAGCACTATCAACTGATCTTCCAACAACAACTATATCAGCGCCTTTTTCAAGAGCGTCTGCTATTGGCTGTGCGCCAAGATAAACATTAGCAGCTGTTATTTTGTTGTTTGAAAAATCTAACCCTTCCATTGTAGGGCTTTCTAAGATTTCACTGTCTGACATATATGCTAATAAATCATCACCTATAACAACTCCAATTTTTGGTTTTCTTATTTTTTGTTTTTTAGCTATTTCAAAAATTCTTTTTGCTGCACCCATTGGATTTGCAGCACCTATATTAGAAATGATTTTAATATTATTTTCTAAACAATCACTTAATATCGGAGTGATATATGAATCCAGAAAAGGTGAATAACCTTCTTCTGAATTTTTAGTTTTTAATTGTTGAGCTAATGCCAATGTTCTTTCAGCGAGAACTTCAAACATTAAATATTTAGGTGCGTTGATTTTGGAAAGTTGTTTTACTATTGGAATTGAAGCATCAAATCTATCTCCTGCAAACCCAGCACCACAACCTATATATACTTTTTTTGACATGTTAATTCATTCTTTATAAGTTCTTATTATAAAATAAATAATTTAAATTATGATGTATTATAAAT
>JAQBXK010000023.1 GCA_027625145.1 Pseudomonadota bacterium | reverse complement strand
TATATATATTGTTTTTTAAGATATTAAAAATAGTTAAATTAATTAATCAAGTGGGGAGAAAATTATGTATATCAGAAGTTTTTTATATGGTATTTTAATTAGTATATTTACAGTATACTCGGCTAATTCAGAAACACGCATAACTTATAAGTCAGCAAAATCTACTTCATCATATTATCAGATGGGTGTTCAAATTGCTCAAACAATTAAAAAATCATCTAATGGCCAGATGATTGTTACAATTGAAGAAAGTCAAGGCTCTGTTCAAAATGTTAAAGAAGTAATAGGCAGAAAAGGTAATTATGTTTTTACAACTCCACCTGTTCTAGTAAAATTGGCAATCGATGAAAAGGCTATGTTTAAAGGTAAAGGTAACCCTAGATATAAAGAGATTAGAGCATTATTTCCTATTCCTTCGTTAACAATGCATTTTGTTATGTCAAAAAAATCAGGTGTTACAAGTTTTGAAGAAATGTCAGGAAAAACCATATTACTAGGTAAAGGGTCTTTTGGAGCAAAAGAAGGCGCTAAATACCTTAAAATCTTTGGATTAGAAGGTAAGGTTAAACTTGCAGAGGTTGAGTTGTCAAATGCTGTTCCGGCTCTTAAAAATGGACAAATTGATGGTTTTGTTACTGCTGGATCTTATCCGGCTCCAAATGTTGTTGAAGCTTCAGCAACTATGGGTGTTAATGTTGTTTCATTAAGTGATGAACAAATAAAAATTTCTAAAAGAACAAAGTTAATAATTCCAGCAGGCACATATTCTGGTCAAAACAAAGATATTAATACTACTTCTCTTCCTGTAGTTGCTTACTCAATAACAGATATGAATGATGATGTGGCTTATAGCTTAACTAAATCATATTGGGAAAACAAAGGTAAATTAGGAGAAGCTGCTAAGTGGTGGAATGGTGTCTCTTATGATATGTTGTCTAACGTTTCTACAAAAATACATCCAGGAGCTATTAAGTTTTATAAAGAAGTTGGTGCTAAATTAGCTAAGCACCACATGTAATTTTTATTTATTATGAAAATAATAATTAACGAGAAAATGTGGGTTGCTTTTGGTTTTTTATCAATTGTATTCCACATTTTTTTAATTTTTTCAGGATTAATACCTAACTTAATTTCCCGACCTTTACATATGGCAATTATTATTCCATGGGTGTTCCTTTATAATAGGGATATTAAGGTATTATCTATAGAGTTAATTTTTACTGTATTAGGTTTTTTGAGTTGTTTGTGGATAGCTTTTAATTCTGATGTACTTATGGATCAATATGGTTTTTTAGAAAATGATTTTCAGCTTTTTATATCATTTATTTTATTAGTTTTAGTTTTGGAAATGGCCAGAAGATCTGTTGGTTGGCCTTTACCATTAGTTACCTTTGTATCTCTATTATATGGACTATTTGGAAATTTTATTCCAGGTGAATTTGGTTATGCTGGTACGCCAATTAATAGCTTTTTAGGAACCTTAACTATTGCAGAAGGAGGAATATGGGGCTCACTTACAGGAGTATCGGTTTCAATAGTATCAATCTTTGTTATTTTAGGAGCTTTTTTAAATTCAGGAGAAGCTGGATTAGGATTTATGAATATAGCAACTGCTGTAGCTGGTAGATTAAAAGGTGGAGCTGCTAAGGTTTCTGTTCTCTCATCAGCTCTTTTTGGCTCAATATCTGGCTCTGCTTCTGCTAATGTGGCTTCTACTGGTATGGTAACTCTTCCTGCTATGATAAAACTTGGATACCCAAAAAGGTTAGCCGCTTCAGTTGAGGCAGTTGCATCCTCTGGTGGTCAAATAATGCCACCTTTAATGGGAGCAGGTGCCTTTGTAATGGTTGAGTTGACTGGCATCCCATATAACCAAATCATATTGGCTGCTTTATTGCCTGCAATTTTATATTTTTTTACTGTTTGGGTTGGTATTAATTTTTACAGTAAAAATTATAACTTAAAGCCAATTGAAAAATCTAAACTTCCTTCATTAAAGACTGTTCTTATAACTTCTGTTTTTTTTCTTATTCCTTTTTCTATTTTGTTAATTTTTATGTTTATTGGTTTTACACCTCAATATTCTGCGGCAATCTCAATTTTATGCGCTGCACTTTTATTATTTTTTAATATTAAAAATAAATTTAGTATTCATATAGGATTTAATAGGTTGTTTGCTGCATTTGTGTTATCTGGCAAACAAATATCTCTTATTGGATCTATTATACTTTGTGCATCTATAATAATTGGTGTTTTATCAATTACAGGACTTGGAATAAAATTAACATCTCTTATAATATCATTTTCAAATAACAATATTTGGTTAGCTTTAATTTTAACAGGAATAGCCTGTTTAATCTTAGGTATGGAGGTTCCAACTACAGCTGCATATGTTATCTGTGTTTCTGTAGCAGGTCCTGCTTTAGTTGACATGGGTTTAGATCTTTTACAAGTTCACCTTTTTGTTTTTTGGTTTGCGTTATTATCTACTATTACTCCACCAGTTTGTGGAGCTGTTTTTATAGCCTCAGGTATGGTGTCAGAGAATTGGCTAAAAGTTTCGTTAACTTCTATGAGTTTGGGAATAGGGTTATATTTTATACCTCTTGCTATGATAGCTAACAAAACAATTTTACAGTTAAGTAGTGACCCTTTTTTAGCTATAATAGCTTTTATAAAAATAGCGATATCTTTAGTATTTCTATCATTTTCTATTATTTCTAAGTCAAACTTAGTTTTAAAATTATTTTGTTTTGTACTATCAATATTTATAATGTTTTATTAAAATTAATTTAACTTTAAAAGATAGTTAAAATAACCACTATTACTTTTTAGGTTTTAAATGCCACCACTCACCTATATAACTTCTTCCTTCACAAGTTATTAATAATCTATCAATATCTTTTAAATCATGTAATTGAAATATTTCATCATAATTTTTATTACCATCTATTATGACGTTTACATCAAAGAACTTACTAAGTTTTTTTAAAAGCTTAGTTTTATCAATGACATTATTAGTTTTATGTATTTCTATAATAAAATTAGCTTTTTGACATAAAGATAAAATATTATTATTTAAAAAATTATATTCCTCGCCTTCTATATCACAAATAATCACAGATCTTGAGAAATCTAGTTCAGTTGGCAATGATGAAATAAAGTTTTTAGATGTAACTTTACCATGTATAGACAATCTTTTTGATACATTATTTATTTGAGCAGTTTTAAGAAGTGCTTTTTGACTTATTAAAGATTCCTCAAGAGCATAACAAAATTTTGATAAACCAGAGTACAAGCATCCAACAGCAAAAAATCCATCAGCTGAACCAATATCTATAAGAATAGGTTTATTAATTTTTTTTAAAATATCTTGAACATTGTTTTCATATAAACCATATATTTTTGATGCGATATCGCCTTTTCCCCAAGATATATCTTTATTGATTTTAAGTCCTTTGAACACACCATTTTGTACTATAAAATCATTCTTCTTTGCATGATCAAGACTTATTAAATTCCAATATTTTTTTGTCATTTTATATAGAATTTTTTTTAAAATTGAATATTTCATTTTTTACTTTACAAAATTTATTGCACAATCACCAATATTATCTATAGATACTTTTACTTTAGTTGGTTCTGTTATGCAAATTAAAGGGGTAATGCTTCCTAAGCTAACATAACTTCCTTTCTTAATAATTTTTTTAAGTTCAATCATTTGATTGAAGAGCCATTTTAATGCGTTTATGGAGTTTCCTAATATAGATGATGCATTATTAAAATAAATCTCTATGTCATTTATAAAAATTCTTCCAATCAATTCATTTAAATTTAAAAAACTATTATTTACAACTTTGTTACAAAAACTATAGAATTTCCTATACTTCCGTCAGCTATTATAAGTTCAGCATTTGTATATTTGAATTCTTTAAATCTATTTTCAACTATTTCTAATGATACACCGTAATGACTAACAAGTTCATCAAAATTTATGTCATCATTATATGTTTCTGATGTTATATCTTTTTTAATAACCGCATATATTTCAAATTCTACACCAGGTTTTATAAAGCTATTTAGAAATAAGTTTGAATTATTTTGAATTATTTTATTTTCAAAACATACACCCAATATTGGATGATCTATTGATAATTCTTTTTGAATAAACTCATTAGTACATCGAATTTTATAGCCATAAATTTTACCATAACCTAGTTTGTTTAGTTTTATATTAATTATATCTTGAACAAGATAAGCATCTTTAATTGATTCTATGTGAAAATACTTGTTAATTTCTAATGGAATTTGATAAATTCTGCTATTTATAAGTGCTTCAATTAAATTTTATTTATTCATATTTTAAACTTTTATTTAGATATAAAGGTTGTTGAAATTACTTTCAGGTGAAGGTTTTTTTATAAGCTTTTCCAAACCCTTCAATAAATAACAATCTCTTTGGTTTAAATATATAAAAGTTAAAATCAGAAAAAGTACCCCAAAACTTACTTCCAATTTCTATCTTTTCATAAGATTCTAGTAAATATAAAAACTCTACACTATTTTTTTTTAAATCTAGTTTTTTTACTGTTCCAATAATTGTTAATCTTTTGTTATTTAATTTTTGCTCTTTTTCTTCTTTTAAAAAATAATAAATACTGATTTTATTATTTTTTAATATATTTCTTGTGTGATCACTTAAGTCACTCATTAACAAATAAATACTTTTATTATTAAACATTGGTATTATTTTTGTTACTAAGGGATATTCCTCTTCATCAATGGTTCCAATAGCAGATGACATAAAGTTACCTTTCATAATTTTTTCTATTTCTTCTTCTTTTTTTGTATCTATTTCTTTATGCATTTTTTTAGAAACTTCTTTCACTAGTTTATTTTAAAGTATATCTAATCATATAACTTGTTAAATTATTTTAACTTTTCTTTAATTTTTTCTTGAAAATAATGAGGGTATTTTTTGTCGATTGCAAACCATAATAATAAAATTTTATTAAGCGTATTGATACCAATTTCAATTTTAATTTATTGCTTAATGATGACTGCATTAAGTAGAGGAATGGGAGAAAGTTTTGGTGTTTTTTTATTGCCCTTAAGTTCTCATTTTTCTTGGGATAGGGCATCTGTCGCATCTATTTATTCCTTTTATATGGTAAGTTTAGGATTAGGCTCTCTTATTTCAGGGGTTTTATTTGATAGATACGGACCTAAATTTAATTATATGTTTGGAATGGGACTTTTAACTATCGCGTATGGACTTTCTGGATATTTAAATTCTATTTGGCAGTTTTATATTATATTAAGTTTATTTGGAGGAATAGGCGCCGCTATGGTAGGAGTGATTCCTGCTCAAAGCTTAATTTCTAGATGGTTTGATAAAAATTTAGGTTCAGCTTTATCCGTAGCTTATGCTGGTCAAGGATTAGGAGTTTTAATACTTGCTCCCATATCTCAATTATCTATTGATAAATATGGATGGCAAATATCTTATAATCATGCAGCTATTGTTTTTTTGCTATTATTTCTTTTGGCGTTACTACTTCCTTGGAAGTTTATTGCTAATGGATCAGCCAATAATCCAAGGAAGGCAATAAATGGAAAAATGTCTGGAGGAATTTCTTTAAGTGATGCTTTGAAAACAAAAGTTTTTTGGGGCTTCTTTTTTATTTTTGGTTTTACTGCGATTGGAATATTTGGAATTTCTTTGCAAGTTGTTGCTTATCTCATTTATATAGGGTTCAGTGAAGTTGAGGCAGCTTTTTCATTTGGCATAGCTGGAATGTTAAGTTTTGCCGGAATGGCTATTACTGGTTTTGCAGCTGATAGATGGCCAAGACATATAGTCGCAAGTGTAAGTTATGGTTTAAGTTTTATTGGCATTATTTTTTTAGCGTTATTACAAATATACCCCAGTAAATTATTTTTATTTATCTTTATCTTGGGCTTTGGTTTATCAGCAGGTGCACGTGGACCTATAATAACAACATTAATGGCAAAAATTTTTTCAGGTAAAGGATTAGCTTCAATTTATGGCGCTTCTAATCTAGGTCAAGGCTTAGGTGCTGCTATAGGAGCATTTTTAGCTGGATTACTTTTTGATTTGACTGGAGATTATAATTCTGGTTTTATTTTTTGTTCTGTATTTACTTTTTTAGGAGCATTGTTGTTTTGGATGGTTCCACAAATTAGAAATACTAAAAATTAATATTGATGGGGTAATTATGAATATAATAGAAAAAGAATATAAGGTCATTACCACTGGGCTACAGTTTCCAGAAGGCCCTATTTGTATGAATGATGGATCAATTCTTCTTGTTGAAATAGCAAGAGGAACATTAAGTAGAGTTTCTATGTCTGGTGTTGTAAATGTTGTTGCAGAGTTGGGTGGAGGTCCAAATGGAGCAGCTATAGGTCCTGATGGAAGCTGTTATATATGTAACAACGGAGGCTTTGAATGGGAAATTTCGTCTGATGGAGTAGGGATGAGACCAATACTCCAAGCTAATGAATATTCAGGTGGTAGTATTCAAAAAGTTGATTTAAATACTGGTAAATTCATAACTCTATATACGGAATGTAATGGTATTCCTTTAAAGGGTCCAAATGATATTGTGTTTGATAAATCCGGAAATCTTTGGTTTACAGACCTTGGAAAAGTAAGGAACAGAGATATGGATAGAGGTGCTATATATTGGGCTAAACCTGATGGTTCTGAGATAAAAGAAGTTATTCAACCATTCTTAACTCCTAATGGTATAGGCCTTTCTCCTGACGAAAAGACACTTTATGTAGCAGAAACAGAAGGAGGAAAACTTTATAGTTTTAATATTATTGGTGATGGTGTGGTAAATAAATTAGCTTTCCCTTTATCAACTAATGGTGGAAAGCTTTTAAATTCTAATGGAGGAATTAAAAGGTTTGATTCATTGGCTGTGGAATCTGGAGGTAATATTTGCGTTGCTACTCTATTAGATGGAGGTATTACAGTCATAAGCCCAGATGGAGGAGTTGTAGAGTTTGTAAAATTTAATGACCCTTACATTACTAATATTTGCTTTGGTTCAAAATATTTAAAAAAAGCATATATAACAGCATCTTATGAAGGTTTATTAATTCAAGTTAATTGGGAGCGACCTGGTTTAGCTCTTAATTTTTTAAATAAATAATTTAAGAATATTATCTTTTAAATTCATTATTATTTTCTTAGGATCATTTCCTTGAAGGTCATTTGGAAATATTTCAAACTCAATTTTAGTGTTATCTTGTCTTTCAAAAACATAGTTTAAATATTTTGCAATATTAAGATCATTTTTTTCACTTGGAAATGATATTTTTTTTCTACCTATTGGACGAGAATTAATATCAAATTTTATATTAGAAAATTGTAATAACCCTAAGTATTTAGACTTTTTAATAAAATTTTCTAAATTTATATCTACAAAGCTATGGTACAAATCAATTATTAATTTATGATCTGTATTTTTTATTAACTTTAAGCAGCTTGCTATATCATTAAAGTGTCCTTTTGTAATAATTTCCCATGGTCCAATTGGTTCAATTCCTAATCTTACTTGATACTTATGAGTTTCTTTAAAAAAAAACTTTAATTTATCGGTACTTTTTTTTCTAATTATGTAAGGATCAATAAATTTTTGATTTAAAATGCTATTATCTCTTAACTTAAGAGGTCCGCCTTTTAGACCTCCTGATATAACACATATCACATCTGGATTAAGAATTTTTGCATATTCTAAAGTTAGTTTATAATCATTAAAAGCTAATTTATCAGTAAAATATCCAATTGAATTTATACTTGTTACAGAGATTTTATTTTCTGTTAAATAACTTTTAAGTTTTACTAATCCAACATTCTTAATAAAATCATTATGTAATCCAACATTTTTAATACCAGATATTTTTATAGTATCAAGAAAGTCATATGGATCTAAATTATGTGCCCATAAGTAACTATTAACAGATAATTTTTGATCTAATAAATTTTTATAATTTTTTATCATTATAAATAATATTTTTTAAATAAATATAATTAATTATTATTATAATATTGAATTTCTAGAAAAAGACATCCTTCATCAGATCTGAATGGTCCGTGATTAGTTCCTGGAGGCCTGCAAGCGTATGCAGGGCTTGAGGTTGTTGATTTTCCAATAATTTCATTGCCTAATGTAATTGAACCTTTAATCATGTAAACTTCTTCCCAGTAATCATGAACAAATATTTCAGTATTAAATGCTCCAGGTTTAAATCTAATTAATCTAGTTCTTACACCATTTTTATTAATTTCATCTAAACTTCCAGATAACATTTTCATTTCTATACCTGGGCCTGCGCCTGGGGCAAGTTCCCATCCATGTTTGATGTCTAACTTAGAAAAATCAATTGCTTCTTTTAACATTTTAACTCCTTTTATTGTGCATTGGTTAGTTTGAAATAATTTTTTGAAGGTCGTCAAACCATGGTATTTTTGAACTTCTTTTATCCTTTGAAATATTTGTTCTCAATATATTATCTAATAAATTTTCTGCTTTATGCATATCAATGTCATTATTTTTAAGTAAATTTAGAGTCTTGTTAAATATTTCTTGTTCAAGCATGGGATTTTCAGGGTCACCTTTTGCATGTTTATTCGTAATCTCAGCTTTAAAGCCATTATTAAAATTAATTTGCATCGAAACAGAATATTCATTAGGAAAAGAAGAAGACATTTTTGCATTGTTAATAATATTAATTTTATTTCTAAGCTTTTTTACATCATTTTTTTCAAGATATTCTTTATTGAAAAATTCTTCTTTTATATCATTGTATAACAAGCTAACAGCACAACAATGTTGTAATGAAAACTTACCTTCATTTCTATTTTGAGGGTTCACTTTATCACAAAAATCAATTGCAATTTGATACGTTTGAATATCAATAGATAAAATATTAACAATTTTTTGATTATTAAATTTGATAATATTATTTAACTCTAGAGTAGCTCCAATAACTGGATGGCTATGCCTACATGATGGCCACGGCTTGTTACTTATTTCGTTTATATAGTAATCTTTATTTTTTTTAATCAAATCTTTATAATTAATTTTATTAGTAAAAGCTTTTAAAAAACCTAATTCCCCTTCAATCATATTATTAGGAGCTAATGCTCCGTTTTGTGCAAGGAAGGCTGCAGTTAAACCTGATTTTGCTGCATTGGCTAATGCGTATTGCTTTGCCTCTCCTTTACCTTCTCGGCATTGCCATACTCCACTTGATGTCATTGTGCTAAGTTGTAAGCTGGAATTTAAAAGTTTATTGATATTACATTGGCTAGTATCATGATTTAATATTAAACTTGCAGCTGTTGAAGCGCCAAAGACACCACATGTAGCGCTTGAATAAAAATATTGATAATGTTCCTTACCTAAGCATATACCCATCCTTATTGCAGCTTCATAACCACTAATAATAGCTTTTAAAAAATTATAAGGGTCTACTTTTTTAAATGAGGCAGCCGCAATAGCTGCGGGTATAACTGTATCTCCAGGATGAATAATAGAAGTTCTATGCACATCATCTAACTCAAGAATATTTCCTACTGAAGCATTAATAAATGCGCTATCAAATAAGTTAATTTTTTTTTTACCAAATAAGTTTAAAGCTTTACCTTTTGGTAATATGTTTTGTAAATTATCAAAAGGTTCAGCTTGATTTGTCTTAGTTCCTGCTAATGCATATCCAATCCAATCAATTATAGATAAACGAGCTTTTAATAAAGAAATTTCATTTGGTTCTTTAGTTAAATTATTTAGAAAATCTTTTATCATTTAATTTAGCTTTTTTTTTAATCATCTTTAAAAGATGTAATATTATTAAGTTAAAACTCTTTGCTTTTAATAAAAAGAAATGTTTAAATAAAATTATGTAATAAAATTTACATTAATGCACTAAAATTAATTTAAATAAATGTAAGGGGTTTATAATGTTTAAAACAAGACGTAATTTTTTAAAAAAGAGTGCTTTAGTTGCTGCTTCTACTGCCTTAAGTCAATCTTTAATAATGGAAGCATTTGCGGCAGATCCTTTAAAAATTTGGACTATAGGTGTTGCAAAAGTAACTAAAACTTGGGATGAAATGGGTAAACAAGCTGGTGTACCCCTTACATATTCAGCTAAAAGTGGTTCCGCTGACCAAGCCATTCAAAAGTTCTTTGTAGGTGACGGACAAAAGCTATATGATGCAATTACAGACAATGGTGGTGGGCAAGAAGATGCAATGTCTGATAATGGTGCTATTGTCCCAATTGATACTTCAAAAATTAAAAATTGGAAGAATTTATTACCTAGATATAATGAAGGAAATGCAGGCGCGAATACGATTAGAAATAAAAAAGGTGAAATCGTTGGTGTTCCTTATATTTCTAATGCTGATTCAATGGCTTATAATAAAACTAAAGTTGGTGGTGATATAAATACTTGGGATGCTTTGTTTGACAGTCAATTTAAAGGCTATGCCGCTATGCAAAATGACTCAGGTCCTACATTAACAACAACGGCAATTTATTTAAAAGAGTCTGGTAAACAGGACATTGTCAACCCTTCTGATATGTCTAAATCAGAAGTTAAAGGCGTATGCGAATTTCTTATTGGTATGAAGAAAAAAGGACAATTCAGAACTTTCTGGGATGGATTTGGTAACGGTGTTGATTTGTTAGCTAGTGAAGAAGTTTTAGTATCGTCTTGTTGGGAACCAATTGCTGTTATTGCCGCAAAAAAAGGTGCTGACATTCATTATGGTACTATGAAAGAAGGTCACCAAACTTGGAATAATGTTTGGATGTTAACTAAAGGTGGTAAACAAAGAGGTCAAGAAGCCAATTTTTATAAATTGATGGATATGTACCTTTCACCTTGGTTTGGAGCTAGAACATTATCTAATCTAGGCTTTACACCTCAAATGACAGGTGTTAACGAATACGTCAATGCAAACCCTGATACTTTTGATGCAAAAGCAAAGAAAACTATAGCTGCTAGGTTAGTAGGTAAAGAGGCAAGAATGGCTGTAAAAGGAAATTCTTGGCAGAACCTTTATCCTAAAGAAATGAGGGCTTATCAAGATTGGTGGTCTAAAGTTCAAGCTGCTTAATATTACTTTAATTATTACAATAACCCTGCTAAAGCAGGGTTGTTGTCTTTTAGGCTTTTCATGATATTTAAATCTTTCTTTAAAAATAATTTTATTTTTAAATTGCCAATATTTTTTATGGTTGTTTTTTTCGTTATACCACTCCTCTTAACGGTTGTTTGGAGTGTGTTCGAAAGGACTATGTTTTGGATGGAACCTGGTTTCACATTATTTTCTTATGAAAATTTCTTTTTTTCGGCTCGATTAGAAAATTTTGTTGTTTCTATGCTTCATTCATCAGTTTCAGTATTTTTTTCTTTTTTAATTGGCTTTCCAATAGCTGTTTTTATTAGAAGAAGAGTTGCAAAAATTGCTCAACACAGAGTTATGTTGTTATTTATTTTGCCTTTCATGGTTTCAGAAATTATTAGAATTTTTGCGCTTAGACCAATTTTATCAAGGAATGGTTTAATTAATAATTTTTTGATGGATTTTAATTTTATAGATAGTCCAATTTCTGCTTTTGTTTTTACACCCACAGGTGTTGTGATAGGAGAAATTGTATCTTTTTTACCTTTTATGATTTTCTCAACTTTTTTAGCCCTAGAGGCTATTCCAAATTATGTTTTTGAAGTGTGTGCAGACCTAGGAGTAAATAGAAGAAGAATGTTTAAAGATATACTTTTACCATTAGCCGCTCCTGGTCTTTTTGCAGGTGGCGTCTTTATATTTGTAAATGGAATAGGTATAGCTTTGATTCCAACTATTTTAGGTGGTCCAGGTTCAGTTAATGCAGGCTTGATAGCTACTCAAGCAATTATTGCTTTAGACTTTCCTTTGGCAATGGCTGTTAGTGCTATAATGATGTTTACTTTAATGGGATTACTTTTCATAGGTCATAAATTATTTAATTTAACAAAGTTATTGGAGCCAATAAGCTAATGACTTTAAGAGATGATTTTCAACCTATATGGAAGCTTTTACTGAAATGGTTATGGCTTTCGTTTGTAGTTTTCGTTCTTATGGCTCCTGTTTTCTATACAATGTACATATCATTTAATAAATTAGGGTTTGGAGCTAAAATATATACATTCACGTTCCAATGGTACATTAACGTTTTTTCCGATAAACAGTTATTAACTGCATTAGGTTGGACTATGATTTTAGCAGGAATAACTTTGCCTATAGTTATTCCTTTTGGTCTTCTTTCCGCAAAGTTTTATAAAAAAAGCCATAATAAAGTTTGGATTGTTTTTGTTTTATTGTCACCTTTATTTGTTCCTGCAGATATATTGGGTTCAGCTTTACTTGTTTTTTTTAAAAATTTAAATAAAATATTTACGTTTTTATCAGATCATACTGGATTGTATTTTTTAGAAACTTGGTTTGATTTAGGAATAATGACTGCTGTTATTGGTTTGATAGTGTATACTTTACCATATGTTTTCGTTGTGATAATGATAACTATGGCTAGGTACAGACCTGAGCAAACAGAAGCAGCAAGAGATTTGGGAGCTACAGCATGGAGAGCTTTTTGGGAAATTGAATTTCCACAAATAAGAGCTGGGGTGTTCAGTGCTTGTGCATTTGTAGTTATTTTAACATTTAATGAGTATACAAGAACAAGTTTATTAAAAGGTGGTTTTGATACCTTTACGTCAGTTCTTATTTCACAAATGCTTAATACTGGTATGTCTGAAGAATCTTATGCTATGGCTTCAATTGTTAGTCTTGTAGCAATTATCATTGTTGCAGTTATTTTGATTTCCACATCTATTAGTAAAGAAAAATTAGAAAAACAAACAAGAAGAATTAATGAACCTGCCATAAAATGATTATTTGGAGATGTTATTTTGACCATTAAAAATTCTATTGAAGTTAAAAATTTAGTAAAAACATATGGAGACGTTTACGCTTTAAAAAATGTTAATCTTCAAATTGCACAAGGTGAATATTTTGTATTATTAGGGCCTAGTGGAGGTGGGAAAACTACTTTATTAAGATCAATAGGTGGGTTTATTAGACCTGATAAAGGATCAGTTGCTATTAATGGAAAGAACGTAGATAATCTTCCTCCTGACAAAAGACCTACTTCCATGGTTTTTCAAGGTTTTGCTTTGTTTCCTCATATGAATGTTTCTCAAAATATAGGGTATGGGCTTAAAATTAAATCAATTTCTAAAGATATAATTGATGAAAAAGTTAATAAAATGATGAACTTAGTTGGTCTTTCTGGCCTTTCAGAAAGAATGCCTAATGAGTTGTCAGGTGGTCAACAACAAAGAGTTCAATTGGCTAGAGCCCTTATACTTGAAAATGACGTTTTACTTCTTGATGAACCTTTGTCAGCTTTAGATGCGCAATTAAGAAAAGATATGTGTATTGAACTTAAACGTCTTCAAAAAACAGTGGGTATTACCTTTGTACATGTTACTCACAATCAAGAAGAGGCTATGTCAGTTGCTGATAGAATTGCAATTATCGCAAATGGCGAATTACTTGAACAAGGTACTCCAAGAGAAATATACAGTAACCCAAAAAATAAATTTACTGCAGAATTTATTGGTGAAAAAAATATTTTTAAAGGTAAAGTTTTAGACTTTAATAAAAAGTTAATTAATGTTGATATAATTGATGATACTATTAAAATTGCAAATTTAAACTATGATATTAAAACAAACCAAGAAATATATTTATCTATTAAATCAGAATCTATAGATATTATAAAAAAAAATAAAATCGAAAAATCTATTTCTAAAAACAATGAAACAATAAATGGTAAAGTTTCAGAAATTACTTTTTTAGGTCAATTTGTTAGGTACTTAGTTGTTTTGAATAATGGTAAAGAAATCCAAGTTAGAACTAACCATGAAGTAAAAGGGTTGAAACTAAAAGATAATGTTGCCTTAAGTTGGAATATTGAAGATTTCTTATTGCATCAAAATTAAATTAACTTGGTGGACTATCTAAAAATGGAAGTAAATCACTTCCATTAGTTCCATCTTCATTAATAAACCAATCACCTATTTGACTTGAAGTCATAAAAACAACGTCTTTCCTTTTTTTTATATCTTTAATTATTTTCTTTAAGTAATAAAAATTCTGAGGGACACCAACAATATGAGGATGAAGTGCTAAAGTTAATATTTTAGGATTATCATTTTTTTCTTCATCTAAAACATTTAAAGTAGCTATCGTTCTTTTATACATTTCATCACAAGAATTATTTTGAACTGTCCAAATAGGTACATCATTTAATTCAAAGGTATAAGGCATTGCTAAAATTGGACCTAGCTTAGTTCTCATCCAGCAGGGCAACTCATCTATCAACCAATCATGAAGAAAATCAACTCCATTTTTTTTTAACAATTCTGGAGTAAAGTCAGTTTCTCCACCTCCAGGCCCAAACCAACTTCTAACTGCTTGACCAGAACGTGCTCTAAGAAAATGAAGACTTTTCTCAATTATCTCTTCTTCATTTTCAGAAACTCTTAAAGATTCTTGAAACCATCCATGACCAACAAGTTCCCAATTAAGTTTACAAATTTCATCAAATGCAGATGGATATATTTCACCGACTTGAGCGTTAATAAAAGATGAAACAGGTATATTTTCATTTTTAAATAGTTTCATTATCCTTGGTAATCCTACCCTCATTCCATACTCAACCCAGGAATAATTAGGAAGATCTGGTGGATCAGATTTTTTTCCATGTGGAGGAGGGAGTATTCCTCTTGGCATTGGTTTATCAAAAGGCCAATATTCAATATTCATTACAACATGAACAATTATTGATTTGCCATTAGGAGGAGATAATTTTTTCCTATTGGATGAAAGTTCGTATGGAACTCTTGGATTAGGCCACATAACAATATCCTTTTTAATAAAAATATATTATTGCAATAATTTCTCTAAATAAGAAGATATTTTTAATAAATAACTATCATTTTTATTGGAAGATAATATTTGTAATGAAAAAGGAAGTGGATTGTTTTTTTCATAAATAGGAATTGTTATTGAAGGCAAATCTGAAATATTAGCTAATGATGTAAAATTAGCTTGGTTGTAAGGTGCTAAAAACTTTCTATTAAAAGAAGTTTGAGGGGTTGTTGGCATAATGATTAAATTGTTATTATAAAGAGTTTTAGACATGTTATGTTTTAGGCAATCTAAATCTTGAATAATATTGCTTATTTTTTCTTTATTAATTTTCTTTGCATAGATTAGATTGCTTCTAAGATTTTCACTGATTTGACTTTTTTTATTTTCTAATAGAGTCTTTAGGTTTACAGATCCTTCATATTCAACAATTTTGAGTAAGGATTTTCTATGATGATTAGGCATCCAATAATTTATATTTTTAAATTCTACATTAATATTATTTTTTCCTAATATACTGACAACAGTTTTAAAATTATTTAATACATCATCACTAATGTTCTCATCAAATATTTGATTGGGAACAATAATCTTTAATTTATCACATTTTTTTTCATTAGATGTATCTATTTTATTTACATTAATTATATCAAATAATTCATTGATATTAATAACTTTTTTACCCATTAGACCTATTGTATCATATGTATGACTAAGTATTTTTATATGAGTATTATTAATTAATTGTGATGATGGTTTAAAAGCTACTATTCCACAATAAGATCCAGGTATTCTAACTGATCCCATTGTATCAGTTCCAATTGCATACTTTACAATACCAGATGATATGGCTGCTGCAGAACCACCTGAAGAACCTCCAACAGAATAATTTTCATTAATTGGGTTAATACAGGTTCCATAAAAACTTGTTGATGTGTCTCCACCAAAAGCAGCTTCATCCATATTAGTCATCCCAATTATAATACCACCGCTATTTTTAATTAATTCTATAAGTGGATCATTATAATTAGAAATATTATTATGAAATTCTTTGATACCAGCTGTAAAAGGATATGATTTTATTCTAATATTAGATTTTACAGCTATTAGCTTTCCATCTAATTTTGATAAAGACTTTATTCTTTTATCAGAATTTAAAGCGTTATTAAGTGCATCATCTTTGTTAGTATGAATGAATATGTTATATTTATTATATTTTTTTAATTTTTTAAAAAAAGTATTTGCTCTTAGAATTGATTTATTATTACTAATCATGTTTTTATATAAAGTTATTTTTTATCTTATAAATTATAAAGGAAACCATAAAAATGTCCTATGGAAAAATATTTTCTCTTTTAAAAGAAAGTAACCTTACTAACTGGAACCTATATACAAAACATAAATTTGTAGCTGATCTTTCCAGTAATACATTAAAGCAGAAGTCTTTTTTAAACTATTTAATACAAGATTATCTGTTTTTAATCCAATTTTCAAAATCATGGTCTTTAGCTATAGTTAAATCAGAAACATTAGAAGAAATGAAAATTTCCGCAAACACAGTGAATGGTTTAATTAATTTTGAAATGGATCTTCATGTCAGTTTATGTAGCTCTTATGGAATATCTAAAATTGAACTAGAGAATGCTATAGAAGAGAATGAAAATATTGCCTATACAAGGTATGTTTTAGAAACTGGATACTCTGGTGACTTTTTAGATTTAATGGCAGCGTTAATGCCATGTGTTTTTGGATACGGTGAAATAGGCGGTAATAATATTAATTCAAAACCTCAAAACGTTATGTATCAAAAATGGCTTGAAACATATTCTAGTTCTGAGTATCAAAAAATATGCTTTGAAGTATCCGAATTAATAGATAATGCTGTAATTTATAGGTTAGGGAATAATTTTAAAAATACTTATAAATGGAAAAAAATGAATAAAATTTTTAAAACATCTGTACTTTTAGAAATTGATTTTTGGAATATGGCTATAAGATTAGATAAATAATAAAGGGTATTAATATTTTAATACCCTTTATTTAATTAAATTATGAAAAAAGATTTTGTTGAACAGTCATTGCAACAAGCATAGGAATTGAAAGCATTGTATTAACTCTTGAAAATAACATTGCAGTTCTCGCAGCTTTTGTTTTTGCTTCTGCATCAACTTCAATAATACCTAATGCTCTTTTCTGGTTTGGCCATATTATACCCCAAACGTTAAGAAACATAATTATACCTAACCACATACCAACTCCTATTGGCCAGTTTACATCAGAAAAAGTCATTGCGGTATGTAAATAACCGTTTAAGTGTGCTAATATTAATCCAGTTACTACTGTTGCAACCGCTCCCCAACGAAACCAAAAAAGAGCTGCTGGTGCAATAACCTTACTTATTGCTGGCTTTTGTTCGTCTGGAATTTTGGCCATATTAGGCATTTGGATAAAATTGAAATAATATAAAATTCCAATCCACATTATTGCTGAAAGAACATGAAGCCATCTTAAAAGCCACATATTAAATGCAGTTTGATCAAATGAACCTTGAGAAAGAGTAAAAATTAAAATAAACGCTAAAATAAAACCGGCTATAATAGTGCTTCTTAAATTTGTTAATATAGATGACATAAATATCCCCTTAAGTATTAAAATTATATACAGAATAATGTAAAAACATTATTATTACAAACAATTCAATTTTTACTTTTATAAAAAGAAAGTTTTTAAAATGTTCAATTATGACCTTCATATTAAAAATGCTGAAGTTATAGATGGAACCGGTGCACCAAAATTTAAAGCTGACATAATAGTTGATAAAGGAAAAATTATAGGCGTTTTTAATCCTGATAATGTTGATATAAGAGATCCTTCTGAAAATCATTTTCTATCCAATTTTACTGCAAAAAACTCTGTGAATGCTATAAATATGATTGTATCTCCTGGTTTTATTGATGTTCATACCCATGACGATGAAAACGTATTTAAAGATCCCTCTTTATCTTCAAAAGTTAGTCAGGGTGTTACGACATGTATTGCAGGAAATTGTGGGATCAGTTTGGCCCCTTTTAGTTATAAGGGAGATGTTCCTGATCCAATTGCGTTGTTAGGAAAATCAGAAGTTTTTAGATTTCCAAGAGTTAAAGACTATAAGAAAGAATTTCAATCTAAACCCAGTTCTGTAAACATTGCGTTACTTACAGGTCATTCAATGCTTAGAGTTGATGCCATGAATGGTGATTTTGATAGACCAGCAAATTCTAAAGAAATAAAATCAATGATATTTGCTCTTGAGACTGCTCTTGAAGATGGTTCTATTGGTTTGTCTACAGGACTAGCATATCCTGCAGCAAAAGCTTCTCCAACTTCAGAGATCATTGAGCTTGCCAAGGTTTTGCCCAAATTTAATGGTATTTTTACTACTCATATGAGAAATGAAGGAGTAGATGTAGTTAAGTCTGTACAAGAAACAATAGAAATCACAAATGATGCAAAAGTAAGAACCGTAATATCTCATCATAAATGTGCAGGAAGAACTAATTGGGGTAAAAGCATTGATACCTTGAAATTAATTAATGAAGCTAAGCAAAATAATTTTTTGGATTTAGATTGTTATCCTTATACAGCAAGTTCGACAATGTTATTAAAAGATTTTGTAAAAAGAGCTGATAAAGTTTTAGTAACTTGGTCAGACAATTATCCAGAAGTATCAGGACAAGATTTAAATGATTTAGCTATTAAATTTGGATGTAATATTTCTGATACAATTGATAAACTATATCCAGCAGGAGCCATCTATTTTCAAATGGGCGATGATGATTTAAATAGAATACTTAAATTCCCAGGATCTATGATCGGTTCAGATGGAATACCTGGTGACAAACATCCTCACCCTAGACTTTGGGGAACTTTTCCAAGAGTATTAGGTAAATACTCAAGAAACATGAAATTGTTTTCATTAGAAGAAGCTGTATATAAAATGACAGGGAAAAGCGCTTCTGTTTTTGGATTAGAAGAAAGAGGTGTAATCAAGGTTGGAAATTATGCGGATTTAGTAATTTTTAATCCTGAGACAGTTAATGACAAAGCGTCATATGAAACTCCAAAATTACATTCAGATGGTATTGAATATGTTTTTGTTAATGGGAAATTAGTTTGGAAAGATGATAACCCTACAGATGATAGACCAGGTATGTTTTTGTCAGGAAAGTCTTTTAATTAAATTGAATAACTTTATTTTTTTTTAAATCTTCAAACTTAACTGCATCAAAACCAAGTTTTTGATATAGAGGTAGAGCGTGTTTATTATCTAATGTACATGTGTTAACGGTAAGTTTTTCAATGTTAGTTTTATCCCAGGCCATTAAAATAGCTGTTTTAAATAAAAACTTACCAAGTCCTATTCCAATAGCATCTGGAACAAGACCTATATAACTTAAGTCACATAAATTTCTATTTCTATAATCAAGTATAAAAAAACCAGCTGTCCAACCATCTTTAATTAATGTAAAAAATCTTACCTTTTGATTGTTAATAAAATCATTTATCTCATCATTCGTTTTCAATAGTTGATCTGTCCAATCATATTCAGATCCAACAGATTTATATAAAAATAAAAAGTACCAAACAGGTATGTTTTTGGATTCTAGTATACTAATTTTTTTATTTATTGGGGTAGGCCAATTAAATAAAGGAGGTTTATTCATTTCTAAATAAGTTACTCTATAAAATATTTTTTTATTTTGAGAAACATAAGTCATTTAAAATCTTTAATTAATTAAAATTTTTATATTTTATCAATAAAATTCATACAAAAAAAATAGATTTTAATTATTTTATATAAAAATGAACTGTTACTAAAATTGATAATATTGAATAACTATTATTTAATATTAATATTTATAGTAACAGCTATTTATAAACATTTAGTTATTAAGCATTCCTTTGAAGTCACTAACTTCTGGAAGAGGCCATTCTTTAGTGTCATTTGGAACTTTAAAAACATTTAATGTCATTGAAATTAAGCTATAATATCCACATATACCAACTATATCAATGGCTGCATTATCTCCTAAATTATCAATTAGTGTTTTATAGGTTTTATCGGTCACATTTTTTAAAATATTAGCCTCAGCTGCAAAATCAAATACAGACTGTTCTTTAACATCTTCAAAGATAGGTCTTTTCCCCAAACTTATTGTCTCAACATGTTTAGGATCTATTCCTCCTTCTATTGCTAAAGGTGCATGATGCAACCATTCAAAGGCAGAAGACCACACTCTGCCTGTTGTTATTATAGCAAGTTCCGATAAAGATTGAGGGAGACATGTGCCGTATCGAGCATATGCACCTACAGTTTGAGCACTTTTAGCTAACCCTGGATTATTAAGCCAAACTCTTAATGGTCCTACCACATGTCCTCTTGGCCCATTAAGAATAGTGTCATGAATTTCCTTTTGTTCTGGTGATAAATCTTCTACTTTCCAATCTTTAATTCTTGTCATTATAATTCCTTTTAGATTTCTGTTAATTTATTTAATAATACTTCGTCACTATATTGCCATCCAAGAATTGAAATACCTACAGGGCCTGTTTTTCCTTTAAATTTAGGAATAGATATTTGTGGTCTTGATGTCATTCCAGCAATTGATGTCAGTTCCATTATTTTTTTTCTATCTGAGCCTAGATTTTGATCAGATTGACCGCAATGAGGAGCAGAAAAAGGTGTTGTTGGGAAAATTGCAATATCACCTTCTGGTAATGAGTTATTAATTTCTGATATAATGCCTTGTCTAAAAATTTGTGCAGCATTAATTTCTGCAAGTGTTATTTCAGAAGCCATTTTAATTCTAGAATTAATTTCTAAAGATATATTAGGTTGATTTTTCTCTATCCATGGAATTACATACTCCTTTATTTCTCCGGCTTGAAGTATTCTAAAATTATCTGCAATTTCTGATTTTAAGAATTTAGATAACCTTATGTGCTTAAGGTTAGGGAAGCGTTCTTTATAATAACTATTAAATTGATCTTTTATATCTGTATCAACTAATTCTAATAAATCATCAGCTATAACAAATTGATTGAAAATAATATTTTTATTCTCATTCTTATCTAATAAGACTTCCCCTATTTTTTGGAATATTTCTATATTATTTGAAAACCATCCAATAGTATCGAAGCTAGGAGCCATTGGATATACTCCATTTGCATTTATCCTGCCGTGAGTAGGCCTGATTCCGAATAATCCACAAAAAGATGCAGGAACTCTTACTGATCCTCCTGTGTCGCTTCCTATAGAAAAATCAAATAAATCAGTTGTTAAAGCAGCAGCAGATCCTGAACTAGATCCTCCTGGAACACAATTAGGAGCATTTAAATTTTTAGGAGTTCCGTAATGGTTATTTTCACCAATTACAGAATAAAAAAATTCATCACATATTGTTATACCTTCTAATATAGCTCCTTCACTTAAAATATTAGATAAAAATTGTGCATGTTTTTTTGCTGGTTCACAAGCTTTATAAAAATCAGGATTTCCACATGAAGTCTTTAGATTTTTTACGTCACACATGTCTTTCAAGACAAATTTTAAATTTTTTAATTTTCCATTATAGCTTTCAACAATAGGGTTATTTGGAGAATGTGGCATTAGATAATTCATTTTTTACTCAACAATTATAATAGATTAATTTTATATAAAAAATTAATTAATCTTAATGTAAAATTCTTAATATGTTAATTTTTTTTATTTACAAATTGATTTTTTATTTAAAAAAATGATTAATTAATATTTATAAATATGGAGATTATAATGGATTTCAATGAAAAAACAGCAACTAATGCGGTTTTAGATAGTTTTTCTAGCATAAAAAATGATCGCCTAAAGTTTATAATGAATTCAATTGTCACTCATTTGCATGAAGTAGTAAAAGAGGTTGAGCCTACTGAAGAAGAATGGCTGCAAGCTATTATGTTTTTAACAAATACAGGTCAAAAATGTGATGATAGAAGGCAAGAATTTATTTTATTATCTGATGTATTAGGTGTATCCATGCTAGTGGACTCTATAAATAACAGAAAATCTAAAAATGAAACAGAGACTACAGTATTAGGTCCTTTTCATACACCATCTCCTAAAGTTAATATGGGAGATAACATTGCTAATAATGTAAATGGTGAAAAATGTATTGTTTCAGGTAAAGTTTTAGATACAAATAATAATCCAATAGTTAAAGCAACTATAGAAGTTTGGCAATCTGGCCCAGATGGACTTTATGATGTGCAAAAAGAAGGACATACAGTTGACTTAAGAGGTACAATGAGTTCACTTGATAATGGTTCTTATTTTTTTCAGACTGTAAAGCCTCAATATTATCCTATACCTGTTGATGGCCCTGTAGGAAAGGTACTTAATTCTCTTGAAAGACATCCTTTTAGGCCAGCTCATATACATTTTATGGTTAAAGCTGAAGGATATGAAAGTCTCGTAACTCATGTTTTTATTGATGGTGATAAATATCTTGAATCAGACACTGTTTTTGCAGTTAAAAAAAGTTTAATCAGAAAGCTTGAACATGGGAATGATACAGAAACTGGTGAAAAATGTTTTTATTTAAACTTTGATATAGTTATGGAGAAAACAATCTAAAGAGAATTAATTTTTGTTATTTCTCTTTAGATTAGTTATGTTTTATAGCTTTGAAGCTACGTATTCCCAATTCACTAAATTTTCGAGGAAATTAGAAAGATAAACAGGTCTTTTATTTCTAAAGTCAATGTAATATGAATGCTCCCAAACATCACAGCCTAAAAGGGCAGTTTGACCAAAACAGATCGGATTGACTCCATTTTCTGTTTTAGTAATTTTTAAATTATTATCTTTATCTTTAACTAACCAACACCATCCAGATCCGAATTGTGTTGCTCCAGCAGCACTGAATTGTTCTTTGAATTTTTCAATACTTTGAAAAGAGTTAATTAATTCATTTTCAAGTTCACTTGGAATGTTAACCTTTTTAGGGGTCATCATTTGCCAAAATTGTTCATGATTCCAATGTTGTGAAACATTATTAAATATCCCATTTTGAACGATATTATTACTATCGTATGTACCAACAATTATATCTTCAATTTTTTTATTTTCCCAAGCTGTATTTTTTAATAGATTGTTTCCATTATCAACATATGCTTTATGATGAATATCATGATGATATTCCAACGTTTCTTTGCTCATCCCATTTGAAGCGAGAGCATCATGAGAATAAGGTAAGTCTGATAGAGTTAATGTCATTATGTTACTCCTTAAATAAACATATCATTTAGATAGTTAAGAAACTATAATTTACAAGTTAAAAAAAATGATAAAACATTTTTATATTAAATTATAAAATGTTATAAAAATTAATATAATTTTGATTAATATTTAATTCTATTTTCTTATATGGAGAAACTAATGAAACAAAGAGTAGTAGAACTTATAGAATTTGGTAAGGCTGAAAATATGAGACTTGTTGAAGCCGACATTCCTTCTCCTGCATCTGGTCAAATTGTTGTTAAAAACAATGCCATCGGTCTTAATTATTTAGATACATATTTTAGAAGTGGGCTTTATCCATGGCCTAATGAAGAAAAAATTAAAGTTCTTGGTTCTGAAGGTGTTGGTTTTGTGCATTCAGTTGGGAAAGATGTCAAAGATTTTAAAGAAGGAGATAAAGTTTCCTATGTTACTCCGGTTGGTGCGTATGCAGAATATGCTTTAATAAACGCAGCTCATGCTGTTCAAATTAAAATCAAAGTAAATGACTTTGATGTAGTTGCTAGTACTCTTAAAGGTTTAACAACGCATTATTTACTTCATCTTACTTTTAATTTAAAGCCTGGAATGACTGCTTTAGTTCATGCCGCAGCTGGTGGCGTTGGACAACTTATGGGTCAATGGGGCAGTGAAATTGGTGCAACAATGATTGGTACAGTTGGTGGGTCGGAAAAAGTGACAGCAGCTAAAAATGCAGGCTATCATCATGTAATTGATTATAATGATAAAGACTTTGTTGCTGAAGTTATGCAAATAACAAATAACAAAAAATGTGATGTTGTTTATGATAGTGTAGCTAAATCAGTTTTCCCTGGTTCTTTGGATTGTTTAAAACCAAGAGGTTTATGGGCTTTATTCGGTCAAGCATCAGGCCCAATTATAGATTTTAATCTTGGTCTATTATCAGCTAAAGGATCTTTGTATGTAACACGACCTACTTTGTTTTCTTATATAGCTAATAGAGATGAATATAATAATGCTTCTTTTGAGCTATATAGCCGTGTTGCTGATGGAAGATTAAAAGTAGCTATTCATGATAAAATGCCTTTAGAAAAAATAGTTGATGCTCATAATTTGTTAGAAGGCAGAAAAACAAAAGGTGCTCTAGTAATAACACTATAAAAATTTATAATTTAAAGAGGGGATGATAATGATAGATTTATATACATGGCAAACACCAAACGGAAGAAAAGTTTCTATAATGTTAGAAGAAATAGGAATTGATTACAAAGTCTTTCCTATTAATATTGCCAAAGATGAACAATTCCAACCTCACTTTTTAGAGATATCTCCAAATAATCGTATTCCGGCAATTATAGATAAAGATAATAATAATTATTCACTTTTTGAATCTGGAGCTATTTTGATGTATTTAGCTGAAAAAAGTGGTAAATTAATTAATAAGTCAAATTCAGATGAATATTTTAGAACAATTGAATGGTTAATGTGGCAAATGGGTGGGGTAGGGCCTATGTTTGGTCAAGTCCATCACTTTGTTAAGTATAATAAAGGAAAATCTCAGTACGCTGAAGAACGGTATTCTAAAGAAGCAAGAAGATTATATGGAGTTATGAATAAAAGACTTAATAGTCATCAGTATATTTCTGGAAAAGAATATAGTATTGCGGACATATCAATTTGGCCATGGACAGCTAGATTTGATTGGCAAGAAATTGATTTAAATGAATATCCTAACGTAGCTAGATGGTATAAAGAAATGATAGATAGGCCAGCTGTTCAAAAAGGTTGGTTAGTTCCTCAGAATGATCAAATTATTCCTAAAATTTAATTTATAGTTTTTTATGAAGATTTTTAATTTAGCTATTGTTGGTCTTGGATGGTGGGGAAAGGTAATCATAGATAGATTATCTAATTCAAGTTATATTAACATCTCTTACTTGGTTGATCCAAATCCAGATGAAGAAGCTATTAAATTAGCTGAAGCTAAAAATTTAAAAATTTTTATAGATTTTGATGATGCCATTATTAATAATAAGACTGATGGCGTTATTCTTTGTACTCCAAACACATTGCATATGAATCAAACTATTAAAGCTGCAAATCTAGGTTTACATGTTTATTGTGAAAAACCTCTTTCTCTAAAGTCTCAAGAAGTTATTCAGATGATAGAAGTTTGTAAAAAAAACAATGTTATTTTAGGTGTGGGACATGAAAGGCGTTTTGAAAAAGGATGGCAAAAGTTAAAACAAATAGTAAATAATAATACGCTTGGCAAAACTATGTATGCAGAAGGTCATTTTAGTCATGATAAGCTTGCTAACTTACCATTAGATAATTGGAGAGCTAATCCTGAAATTGCTCCTGCTGCAGGAATGACTGGAATGGGAGTTCACTTAACTGATCTTATGATTTGGTTGTTTGGGTCAGTTAAAACTGTTTTTGCGACTACATCTCATAGAGTTCTTAAATTTAAAACTGGCGATGTTGTAACTGCAAGTTTAATTCATGAATCTGGTTTGACTTCACAAATTACTGCTATATTAAAAACACCTCATTATCAAAGGGTAACTATTTGGGGTGAAAATGGTTGGGTGGAATTAGTTGATAGTTCTCATCCTGATACACCTGGACCATCTTTTTTAAAAGTTGTAATGAATGATGGATCTGAAATAAAAGAAACATTTGATTGGATTGATACTGTTTCAGCAAATATTTATAATTTTGTAAATGCAGCCAAAGGTAAAGATGATTATCTTTTTTCTGATATAGAAAAATATCAAAATATAGCAGTTTTAGAATCTATATCTAAGTCTAGTAAGATTGGACACCCAATTAATATTAATAAATTTTAAATTAATTTGTAGGTTGTTTGTTAGACAAAAGTCTAGGAGACATAGTTATATTAATACTACTTTGATATTGACCATACTTAATAGGCTGTATTTGAATAGTCATTATTCTATCATTTAAAGAGTAAGTTAAAACACTTATTGTAGATCTTACGGATGTTATTTCATTCCAATTAAAATTAGTTAATTTTTGTTTATAAAAATCAAATAATTTTGCTGGCTTTAATGGGTTTGAGATAACTAAACGTCCAATCCATGTCTCTCTTTCTCCCAATAACAGTGTTTCTTCTATATTCATTATTGACCCTTGAGGAATTGGTATATCTTGAAATTGAGCAAAAGATTCTTCTACCATTTCAACAGTTCCATTAGAGCTTATTTCGTTATGAGTGCCTGGTATAGAATGATTAAGAAACGATTGTGAGCATGATGATAATAAAAACACAATAAAAAATGAACTGATTTTATATAACAATCTAAATTTAAAAATATTTATATACATATTCACTCATAGACTAAAATTTTAAAATTAATTATTATACTAACTTTAAATATTTGTTAATAGAAATAAATCAATTTAATTTTTTTAAGCTTAAACTATTCAATATAAGTAATATTGATGTTAAAATTAAGCATAAAGAAAACCCACCATACTCAAATGATAAACCAGATAATAACGTTCCAATAAGTCTTCCAAAGGCGTTAGACATATAGTAAAACCCTACATCTAACGTTACTCTATTATTATTTGTAAATTTTAGAATTAAAAATGAGTGAATAGAAGAGTTAATTGCAAAAACAAAGGCAAATGCAAAAAGTAAAACAATAGTAATTATAAGCTTTGATTCATCAAAATTTATATTTAAGATAATTAAAATTAATGGAATTATTATCAATATATTCGCCCAAAATTTTGCTTGAGAATATAAAGCTTTAGTTTCTGATAAAATCTTAGGTGTAATGCTTTGTATAAAGCCATAAAATATAGTCCACATTGCCATAAATGAGCCAATAATAAAAAAAGCTTTATGATTTTCGTCTTGAGTTCCATTAGATAAAATACTGTAGAAAAAGACAGGCAAACCAACAACTAACCAAACATCTCTTGCGCCAAATAAAAAAACTCTTCCTAAACTTAAGTAGTTAATATTGCTGTTATTAGAAAAAACCTCTTTAAATTTAATGTTTTTATTAACTATTAATAAGTTATTAGGAAGGAAAAAAAATGTCATTATAAGAATAACAGTTAAAATGATCGACATTATAATTAATGAAAAATGAAAATTAAAAAAAGTTAATAAAAGAGCTCCCAGTAAGAAACCTAAACCCTTTACCACATTTTTAGATCCTGTTAATAAAGCAACCCATTTAAATAACTTTTGGCTTTCTTGAGGTGCCAATAATTTAACTGAACTTTTGGCGCTCATTTTTGTTAAATCTTTAGCAATCCCAGATATACCTTGTATAAACATGACAACAATTACAGATGTTGAAATAGTCCAACCTTTATCAATTTTAGTTAAAGTAATTAATGATATAATTTGTAAAATTAAACCAACATAAAGAGTGACATTTAAACCAATTTTTTTTGCAATCCATCCTGCTGTTAAATTAGTTATCATTCCAAAGAATTCATATAGTAAAAATAGATAAGCTAATTGTAATGGTGAAAAACCTATTGAATGAAAGTGTAATAAAACAATCATTCGTAGAGCTCCGTCAGAGAGCATAAAGAACCAATACGCAAAAGTTATAAATATAAAAGTATATGTTTTATTATTCAGCTTATCTATCATTTTATTCTATTGAATCGCATATCATTTTAGCTATATCCACTAATCTATTAGCATAGCCCCATTCATTATCGTACCATGCATAAACTTTAACTTGTGTGTTATTTATAACCATGGTGGACAAAGCATCAATTATAGAACTTCTTGGATCATTTACATAATCAGATGATACTAACGGACGTTCTTCGTAACCTAAAATTCCTTTAAGGGTACCTTTGGATGCTATTTCAAAAAGATTGTTAATTTCATGAACAGATGTATTAGAATTCATTTCAAAAACACAATCAGTTAAAGATGAGTTTAGTATTGGTACTCTTATTGCGTGACCATTTAATTTACCTTTAAGTTCCGGGTATATTAAAGATATAGCTTTAGCTGAACCTGTTGTTGTGGGTATTAAATTATTTAAAGCTGATCTTGCTCTTCTAAGATTATCTTTTGGAAGATCAATTAATGTTTGAGTGTTTGTAATATTATGAATTGTTGATATAGAGCCATGTTTTATTCCTATATTTTCATGTAAAACCTTAATAATAGGCGCTAAACAATTGGTAGTACAACTTGCTGCCGTAATTATTTTATGCTTAGAAGTTGAATAAATGTCATGATTAACTCCATATACAATGTTTGCAATATTATCTTCATTTATAGGAGCTGAAACTAATACTTTCTTTACACCTAATTTAAAATATTTATTTAACTCAATAGAAGACTTGTTTTTCCCCGTGCAATCAATTAATAAATCAATATTTTTTAAATTTAATGAGTCAATATCTTTTGAAAAAGATGTGGTTATTGCATTTTTATTAATTATGATATTTTTATCATTTAATTTAAAATCAGCGTTCCATTTGCCATGTATACTATCAAATTCAATGCTATGTATTAATGTATTAATGTTTCCATTTAATTCATTCACGTGTTTTAAATTTAATTTTTGATTAATTAGGATTTGTAATACAAGTTTTCCAATTCTTCCAATTCCATTTACAGCAATATTTGCCATTAAAATATCCTTTTTGTTGTTATTGTAATATTATAAACAAGTTATAAAATTTTGAATTTTTATTATTAAACTTTAGATATATAATTGTTGTGTTGCACTTTTATTAATTTAAATTTATTTAAATGAGTTTTTTATGAATAATGTTTTAATTCCAAAATCTATAAAAAACATCAGCAAAATACTTGATGACGGGGTAATTTTAACTGATGAAGAAGGACTGATTATTTTAGCAAACTCTAATGCACAAGAGTTTTTAGGAAAAAATCTTTTAAATAATAATATTTCGAAAATATTAAAAGTTAAAGAACTTAAAAATTTTAACAAAGTTTTTAAGAATAAATCTAATAAAAAAGAATTTTACTATCAAACAAATGATCAGTTAAAACGTTCACTTATCGTTAAAATTAAAAAAATAAATAAAACATTATTCTTAATTTTACTTCTTGATATGACCCTTCAAAGAAACTTAGAAAAAGTAAGGAGAGATTTTGTAGCTAATGTAAGTCATGAATTAAGATCACCTTTGACTAGTCTCGTGGGATTCATTGAAACTCTATTGTCAGGAAATGTTAATGATGAAGTTACCCGTTCTAAATTTTTAAAAATAATGGATGAAGAAGCAAAAAGAATGAATAGATTAATCGATGACATCTTATCTTTATCTAGAGTTGAAACAGAGGAGCATATATCACCTTCTACAAGTATATCTATTCTTGATCCTATTAATTCAGTTATAGCTTCCATTAAAGAAAGAGGCTTAATTAAAGCTAATAAAATTATATTTGAAGATCTAAGGTCTAATATTAATGATCAGTGCTTTATAATTGGAAATTTTTATGAAGTTACTCAAGTTTTTACAAACTTATTAGAAAATGCAATTAAATATGGGTTTGATGACACTGAGATTATCATTAAATTAGAACAATTTGATGAGAAAGAAATAATAATTAATGTTATTAACTATGGTGAAGGTATTCCTCAAAAGTATATTGACAGATTAACTGAAAGATTTTTTAGAGTAGATAAAGCTAGATCTAGAAAAATTGGTGGAACAGGATTAGGATTAGCTATTGTTAAACATATTCTTATAAGACATCGTGCAAAAATGAGTATAAAAAGCGAATTAAATAATCAGACTATTTTTTCACTTAACTTTCCTGTTTCTCAAAGATAAAAGGTTTCTCTAAATCTTTTGATATTTGAAAAAAATCAACTCTTTTATTTAACTCTCTTCTTACACCTATCCATCTAAAGCTTATAGAGTTAATCATTATTTCTTTATCTAACCTTTTAAAATCTTCAGCTACT
>JAQBXK010000070.1 GCA_027625145.1 Pseudomonadota bacterium | reverse complement strand
AAAGGGCAAGCCGAAAACCTTAAAAGAAGTAGGCAAATTTTTAAAATAAACAAAATGAAAAAAATAATTGGATTGGCACTTTTAACATTGTCTTTTAATTTGTTAGCACAAGAAAAGACTGATGTGAAATACAGAAGAAGTTCTTTGCACATGATCATTATGGAAGATAACGATCTTAGCCCTCAGTATAAGGGTATTGTAGTGGGTGCAATGAACAATGCTCCTTGGCCAGATAAATATGATAAGCATGATATTGGAATTTCTTCTTATGATATATTAAGTATAAATGTTCCTGAGGCCACAAAAGAGGAAGAGAAATCTAAAGAAAAATCTAAAGAAGAAGATAAAGAAGATAAAAGATTAAAAGGAGTTGATAAAAAAATTGAAAAATTCTTAAAAGATGAAGGAGTTGCTAGAAAACTTGTAGCTAAATGGTTTGATCAAAAAGATGATGGATCTTTTAGTACTGGCCTTATTGCAGATAGAGGTAGTTATGATGCTACAACTTTAGATGTTAGTAAGGCAAAAATGCAATCTAAAACCGTAAGTACTCAAATGGAGGATGCGGGTTATGAATTGATAGGGAATACTTTTGTGATAATTAATAAAGCGAATTTTATTGAAAATGAGTTAGCTGCAGCAATCGTTTATGAAGTTTCTAAAACAGCAATCGCTACAATGAAAGAAGATAATCCAATGCAGAAGCTTGCAAAAGATGCTGCAAGGGCTGCTGCTGAGGCACTTTATGAAAGAACTAGAAAAGGCTATACTGTAAGCACTATGTCTTTTTTATATAAATTAACTTGGAATGATTCAATATCAGATATTTTTTATTCAGATTATTGGGTTGATGAATCTATGGGTATAGAAGAAAAGAAAGCAAAGAAGAATCTATTTGATAATACTGATTTATTTAGCATGGAATTTATAGGTATGGAAAAAGCAACAATTATGGTGCTTAATTTAAAGGCTGAAAACTTAACAACTGAGCAAATAATTGGTGAAGCAACTATTAGAACAGGAAATAAGGTTTTTGCACAAATGCAAAAAGAATATGATGTGTTTAAACCAAAAACCCCACTTGCTCAAGTTGAGAAAAAGCTTTGTACTGCAAAAATAGGATTAAAAGAAGGATTAACAGGCAAAGAAAAATTTGATGTTCTTGAGCAATTTACAAATAAAGAAGGCCTGACAGAATATAAATCAATAGGGACTTTAAAGATTGAAAAAGGCATGATTTGGGACAATCAATATTATGCATCTGAACCACCAGTAATTGAAGGAGAAATTGCTATTCAAGCTACTCATCTCAAAGGATGTAAAGTAGGAAAACATTATCCAGGAATTTTAATAAGACAAAAAAAATAATTTTAAATAATAACTATAATGAAAACACAAATCAAATCAATTTTAATGGTAGTAATTTTGTTGGCTTCTTTTGCTTCAACAGCACAAGTAGTTAGTAAAAAGAAATCTAAAAAAGATACTCACAATTTTAGATACGAAATAGAGTGCATAGGAGAAGGCAAGCAAGGTACTTATGCAATAAAAGTATTTTCTTATTCAAAAAAGCCAACTGTAGCAATTGAGGCTGCAAAAAGAAATGCTGTACATGGTATTATTTTTAAAGGTATTTCAGGTGGAGGATGTATAAATAAACCTGCTCTAGCAAGAGATCCAAATTTAGAACAAGAAAAGGAAGAGTTCTTTAAATCTTTCTTTGCTGATGGAGGAAAATATTCAAAATTTGTAGTTGCTTCAACTGATGGAGCTATAGAAGCAGGCGATGTAACTAAAATAAGTAAAAAGGAATTTAAAGTAGGCGTAAATGTTTCTGTTAATGTTGGTTTATTAAGAAAAGATCTTGAGGCGGCCGGTATAATTAAGGGGCTTGGATCAATGTTTTAATATTTGAGCTATCAATAAATAATAAATTTGAGTTATGAATAAAATAATAAATAATCTAGTAATATTAATACTTGTCCTTTTAATTAATTCACCTGTATTTGGACAACTGGGTAATCAACAAAAGAAAACGGCAAGTTATTATGATGTTGAAACAGAATGTTTAGAAGACAAGCTAGACGGGAGTTTCGTTTTATATGCATGGGGCAAAGGAAGTACTAAATCAGAGGCTATCGATCAAGCAAAAAGAAATGTGTTAAATGATATTTTGTTTAAAGGAATTAATAAAGGATGTAAAATGCGTCCATTAATTGTTGAGGTAAATGGCAATACTAAATATAAGAGTTATGTATATGCTTTCTTTGACAAAGACTATAAAGATTATATTTCTATCGAAAAATCTCCAAAATCATTAAAAAAATCAAGAGCTCAAACATCTTATGGTATTAAAATACGCGTTAGGGTAGAGGCTATAAGACAAAAATTAGTTCAGGATAACATATTAAAACAATAATAACATATTAAACAATAATTATGAAAAAAATTACTTTAGCTATTTTTATAGCACTATTTACGTTTGCATCTTTTGCTCAACCAAAAGCAAAAAAACCAACAATTATGATTGTCCCTAGTGATGTTTGGTGTAATCAAAATGGATTTATGCAGGAATTTAATAATCAAGGAACAGTAGTAAAAGTTCCAGATTACAAAAAAGCAATGCAATCTGACCCAACATTAATTCAAGTTATAGCTCAAATTAATGGCATGATGGCAGAGAGAGGTTTCCCTTTAAAAAATTTAGAGAGCGCACTTAAAACTTTAGAAGCTGAAGCTGCTGATGATAATATGCGTTCGTCATCAACAACTGGAGGTGGTGTGAGTTCAAGTCCTACGGATAAGTTAAAACAAGTCGCTAAAGCAGATATCTGGATGCAAATAACATATAATGTTAATAAGAAGGGGCCTAAATCTTCTATTCAATTTACACTACAAGGTTTAGATGCCTATACAGATAAACAAGTTGCTACAGCAACAGGAAATGGAGAGCCATCTTCAGGGTCTACTCCGGAGTTAATGCAAGAAGCAGTTTTGGCGCATTTAGATAACTTTAACTCTACTTTAATGACATATTTTGAGGATATGTTTGTAAACGGAAGAGAAGTAGTTTGTAGAATAAAAGTATGGGATGATTGGGGTGAAAATTTAGAAACTGAAGAGTATGGTGATGATGAGCTAGGTATATTAATAGAAGGTTGGATGTCAGAATTGACTGTCAATGAAGTATTTAATCTAACTACCTCTACTGAAAACCAAATGTTTTTTGAGCAAGTGAGAATTCCTATGTGGGTTATTGATGCTAAAGGAAAAGAAAAGGCATATGATGTTAGAGCTTTAGGAAAAGACTTGCGTAAAAAACTAAAAACTGTAGGTGTAGAGGCTAAAGCGGAAAATGATGGTTTAGGAAAAGTTACATTATGGATAGGTCATAAATAAAAAATAAATAAAAAAAAATATAGAATTATGAAAAAATTAATTATCATAGCGTTTCTTGCATTTGGCGTAAATTTAAATGCTCAAAATAAATTAGAAAAGACAGATGATGTTGGTCGAATTGCAATATGTCCAGTTGTGGGGCGTATTCCAGACATGCCAATTGCGGCCGAAAAGATGCTATTGAATAAAATGGGTCAAATAACTACTAAAAATGGTATGGCAAGTTACGGAGGTACATTTATTATGTATCCTCATGTTACTATTATGAGTAAGGATATTACACCTACCGCTCCTCCAATGCATGCTTACGGTTTAGACGTGACATTGTATATTGCAGATAATATTACTCAAACTATATTCTCTTCTACAACAATTTCATTAAAAGGAGTTGGTAATAATCCTACAAAAGCATATATACAAGCTCTGAGTATGCTAAATGATAAAAGACCTGAAGTTAAAACGTTTATTGAGACAGCTAAAAATAGGATTGTTGAGTATTACAATTCTAAATGTGATTTCATTATCAAGGAATCACAAACTTTGGAAGCTAAACAGGATTATCAGCAAGCAATTTACAAACTAACCTCTGTGCCTCAAGTGTCTAAAGATTGTTTCGATAATTGTCAAAATTTAGTTGGACCTATCTATAAAAAGTATATAGATTTTGAATGTAGAAAACACATGACTGAAGCTAATAATGTTTGGGCTTCAAATCAGGATTATTCGGGAGCCCAACAAGCTTCTGATGTTTTGAATAGCATTGATCCTAATTCTATTTGCTACAAAGATGCAGTTGCTCTAAGTGATAAAATTGCTAAAAGAATGAAGGAAATAGATAAAAGAGAATGGAATTTTATGCTAAAAAATCAGCAAGATGAAGTGGATATCGAAAAAGCATCTATTAGAGCCGCAAGAGATATTGGTGTTGCTTTTGGTGAGAATCAACAGCCTACCAATATTACTTGGATAAATATGGATGTATATTAAATATTAATTAAACAATAAAATGAAAAAATACATAATAATAATAGTTTTTCTTGCTTTTTCATTAAATACTTATGCCCAATCATTTGGGCTAAAAGGTGGTGTTGCAGTTACAAATTTTATAGGTTCTGATGCTAATGATTTGGATGCAGAATCAAGAACTGGTTTTTTTCTTGGCGCTTTTACGAAATTGGGAGAAGGAAATATAGAATGGATGCCTGAAGTTCTTTTTCATCAAAAAGGTGCAAAAGAAGATGGGGGAAATGGGTCACTTGTGGGGAATTATATAGATATAGGTGTTAATGGTCTTTTTCATATTAATGATGAGCTTGCTTTAGCTATAGGGCCTTACTTAGGTTATGTTGTAAGTGGAACAGAAGATGGAGAAAGTATTACAGATTGGGATGGTACTAATAGAGTTGAATTTGGATCTAATTTAGGGGCAATATATAATATAAATGACCTATTACATCTTGATGTAAGATATGGAATGGCATTTACAGATATGCTTGATGACGTGAGTATCCGCAATTCCTCTATTCAAATTGGTGTTGGGTATGTTTTCGGATATTAATTTTAAGATCAAATAGTATTTTTAAAAAGCCGAGCATTGTTCGGCTTTTTTTTAACTAATCTTTTAAAAACCACACATATTTTCTGGTTTTACCCAAGCATCAAATTCTTCGGCAGTGAGGTAACCTAAATTAATGCTCTCCTCTTTTAGGGTTGTTCCATTTTGGTGAGCAGTTTTAGCAATTTTGGCTGCTTTTTCATAACCA
>JAQBXK010000069.1 GCA_027625145.1 Pseudomonadota bacterium | reverse complement strand
GTTGATAATAATGGAAAATTTTTGAGGGGGAAAATCCACGCGTATAAGCAAATAGGAGAAGGGGGCCCTGTAGTAGACGAACAAAATCGGGCTGTGAAGGAAATTCAAGAGTTAACACAAACAGATATTCCCGAATGCATTTTAAATATTGAATCAGATGGAATAATAACTATAAAAAACTAATAGCTGTTAGATAATAGGTATTTGATATTTATGCTGTTTAAATTAGATAGTATAGGATTTTAATGAAATTCTTTTAAAGCATAAATATCTCAAAAATATATATCTAGTTATAATTTTTTCATATTATTGCGGTAATTATTAACTTTGGGGCTGTTTATTACTTTTGTATTAGTAACAACTAAACAGTTTACAAAGGTCTATGGGAAAATGGGGAGTTTTTAGGAGAATAAAACAATAATTGTAAACAAAAAATTATGAAAAAAAATCTATGCTGTAATTTAAATAATAAATTCATAGATTTGAGAACTTTTAAAAAATAGATTAAAAATGAAACTACTCAGATACCTTGTAAACACTATCATGTTTATTGTGCTATATGGAGTTCAGACTATTATAGCAGCCGTCTACTCATTAAAATACATAGGAGCAGGCCCTTCATGGCTTATAGGAATAGTAGCAATTATAGCACTATTTACTTCATATAAATTAGTTAAGCTAATTAATAAATCTAATTTATGGGCAAGTCTATTTGATGATAAAGAATTTTCAGTAAAGGAAAAAAAATTAAATACAATTAAATTAGTTGGATTAATTCTACTTACAATTGGTGTATTATTTGCTGTGTTTCAGGGATACAAGTTCTTTTGGGGATCGCCAGAAAATTTGAAAGTAATACCAAAAGAAACAACTTTTGTTGCTGTCATTGATATGTATTCAATTATCACAAAAGGAAACCTTGATGGAGATGAATTTAAACAAATGAAATTGCTTAAAGATTTAAAAAAAGAATTAAAAAGTGAAAATAAAAAGGCTTCTAACCTGTTTAATGATGTAATGGAGGATCCTTTACTAGCTGGAATAAACTTTGTGAAGCCTATGTTTATTTATGGAATAACTGAAGCAAAAAACGAGAAGTATATTTGCCTTTCACTTGAGTTAAGCAGTAAAAAGAAATTTGCTGAATTTTTAGAAACTGTCGTTGAGCTTGATGATGATGTAGATTTTGATATTGAAGAAGAGGAAAAATACAGCTATGCACTTGTCGAAAATTTAGGAGTTGCTTGGGATGGAAGTAAGGCGGTTTTTGTAATAGCAACAGATGAAAAAAGCAAAAATTCTCTAGAAGATCAAATTACAACATTAATGGAGTTAAAAAAAGAAGATCAAATTACTGAAGATGATGAATTTAATAAGTTTTATGAAAACAAAAAAGATATTAGTCTATGGGTTAAAACAAACCTATTTGAAGATATAGGCTTTCGAGAGGTTATAGAGGCTGCGGCTGCCGAATTTTATGAATTTGACTTATCGGATAACTACCTGTCCTATTTTCTAGATTTTGGAGATGGCTATATTTCATTGAAATCGCAATTTACACCAAACGAAAAAAACCAAAAAATAATGGACGAAAACAATATTTTTGATAATACGTTTAATTCAAAATTGCTAAACTATTTCCCAAAACAAAATTTTGCTGTTGCAAGTACATCAATAAATCCAATGGTAATTTTTAATATGTTAAATAAAACCCCTGAATTTAAAGAAGCTCAAAATGAGTTTCAGCAAGAAACTGGATTTGAGTTGAAGAAACACTTTGAAAATATCAAAGGCAATGTTGTATATAGTTTTTTTGGAGTTGAAAATATGGAGTATACTTCTATGGGTTATGGCTACGGCTTTAATGAGAATAATGCATTATTAGATCAGACATATGCAATTAGCGTGGCTGGTTACTTGTCAGATGAAGATAAGGAATTATTAAATCAAGGAAAAACAATTCAAGCACCAAACTACCCAAATTATTGTATTAATATAAAAAATATATTAGCAGAGGGAGGAGATGTCGAAACAGCACTTTCTGCTGACAGACAAATCATTTGGTATAGCGGTGGCTGGGAGTATGGTAAGTTTGTAAAAACCACAGAAAATGGACCCGTACCATTAATGGGTTTAGCTTTTGATATTAATGGGAGTAAAATTATTAAACAGTATCTTGCGTTAGATGGTGGGGCTACAACAACTAAAAAAGATGGGTATTATGAATTCGAAATTTTTGGTCAATATCCAGCATATTTTGCTTTTGATGAGAGCGCATGCTTTATAACAAATGATGAGAAAAGCATAAAAAAATTTAAAACTGGTGGTTATAGCTCTGATAATTTAGGCAGTTCAGATATTAGTTCAAATGTATCAAGCAGTAATTCTTATGCATTTTTAAATTTAAACTATGATGAATGGCCAAAAGAATTCAAAACACTCATTAAAGACAGTCAAAATAAAGAAGAACAAAAAATGTTTAGTATTTGGACTGATTTTGCTAAAAGTATTGAATTAAAGCAGATTGATAAAACTTCGGGTGAGATGAGGTTCAATTTAAAAGATACTGATAATAATAGTTTGTATACTATCATTTCAATTATTGATAAAATTTACAAAAAATTGTTTCAAGCAGCAGCAGAGTATGACTATGAAGCAGTAGCAGAAGAGTATGACTATGAAGCAGATGCAGAAGAATATGGTTATGAAGAAGAATATGGTTATGAAGAAGAATATGGTTATGAAGAAGAATATGGTTATGAAGAAGAATGATAATCAGCTTACATAATGTTAAGCCTTTGTATATGTCGGATGCTGAAATAGAAGGATCTGAAATATACGATAAAGAAAGTGTATTTTTTGAAAAAGGCAAAAAATATTTAATAACGGCAAACTCTGGTCACGGGAAGACATCAATTTTAAATTTCATATACGGAATTAATACCAATTTTAATGGCAATATAATTTATAGTGAAAATACTAATAGTGTATTTGATTTACGCAAGTCAAAAATCAGTTATATTTTTCAAGATCTTAAATTATTTCCAGACTTAACAGTGTTTGAAAATATTCAACTTAAAAATAATCTTACAAATTATAAATTAGTTGAAGAAATTACAAGCTTAATCGAAGAGGTATTGCTTGGTCATAAAAAGGATACTTTAGTCGAAAAATTATCATTAGGGCAAAAACAAAGAGTTGCTATACTTAGGGCATTGTGTCAGCCTTTTGAATTTCTATTATTAGATGAGCCATTTAGTCATTTAGATAAAGACAATATTAGAATCATTACAAACATAATAAACAGAGAAGTAAAAACCCAGGGCGCAGGCTTAATTATGACGTCTTTGGACAAAACATACAATTTGGAATTTGATAAGATGCTAAATTTGTAATATGCTTATAAAACTGCAAAAAAAAACGCTTGTCCCGTCACAAATAATTGGTTATGCACTAACTTTATTTATAGGTGCGATAATTTTATTAGTCACAACTCAATTTTACTTTGATATTAATCCTATATTATTCCAACAAACTGATGTGTTCAAAGATAAATCGGCTGTAATTAGTAAAAATATTTCCGTTTTAAAAACAATGGATAAAGAAAAAATATACTTTACCGATAAGGAAATAAAAAACTTAAAAAACCAGCCATTTACAAAAGATATTTCAGAATTTCATAGTGCAACTTTTAAGATAAATGCTTCTTCAAATAAAACAGAAAGCGCTCCTTTATTCTATACAGATTTATTTTTTGAGAGTATTGCTGATAAATACCTTGATGTAGAAACAGATGAATGGCATTGGGACCCTTCAATAGATTTTATACCAATTATAATACCTGAAAACTATTTAAATCTGTATAATTTTGGTTTTGCAGAAAGTCAAGGATTGCCAGTACTATCACAAAACACTATTTCACAAGTTGAATTTAATATCCAAATTTCAGGAAATGGTAAATTAGGAAAATATAAAAGTAAAATTGTGGGGTTTTCAAATAAGGTAAATTCGATATTAGTTCCTGAAGATTTTTTATTTTGGGCAAATAAAGAATTTGGCGAGACAAAAGAAAATAAAACAAGCCGAATTTTAATTGAATTCTACAATCCATCAGATGAAAAAATTTTAGAATATTTTAATAATAATAACTATTCAATCAATAAGGAAGAATTAGAATTTAGCAAGCTAGTATTTTTCCTAAAATCTGCATTAGTTGCTATTTTTATTATTGCTTGTATCATAATTATTTTGTCTGTTGCATTCGTAGTATTAAGTTTCAATTTAATTATTCAAAAGAATAAAGAATTGCTTATAAATTTATTTAATATTGGATATAGTTATAAAAGGATAGCAAAATTCTATCAATTAATAATCAGTGTTATTACTTTTGTTTCAATAAGTCTTGCAATATATGTCAGTAATCTTATCCGGGACTCCTATTTGCTAAAACTCAGTAGTTTATTTGAATCTATAAAAATCCCTAATAGTGCTTTATGGTATGGTATGTTATTAATTTTTCTATTAATTTTAGCATATAATATATTATTCATTAGGAATATAAAAACAATTGTACTACCAAGAAAAAATTATATTAACAAATGAAAGAAATTTTTAGCCAGTTTTTAAAAACCCCGATTCAAACCGGCAGTTTAATTCCATCATCTGAATCATTTGCAAAAAAAATTGTTAAACAAATAGATTTCACAAAAAATAAAGTAATTGTTGAGTTTGGTCCTGGAACAGGTCCAGTAACCGCGCAAATATTAAATTCGCTCAACAACCGAAACATATATTTTGCAATTGAACTTAATTCAGCATTAGTTTTTGAATTAACTCAAAAATTTCCCGGCAAAAAATTTTATAATGATAATGCAACTACAATAGATAAGTATCTTAGTGTGCATAAAGAAATTAAAGCCGATGTAATTATTTCGAGCATTCCACTTTCTTTGTTAAATGAAACTGAGCAGAACTTCTTACCTCACATGAAAACTCATCAGCAATTTCATTTATGCTAAAACTAAACGACATATTAATAATTCCATGCGGACAATTTTCATATGTTGAAAAGTACGCGCAGCTGAAAACACGGATTTTGTGTTAGTGGGCCTCTCGCTCCATAGTTCGAACTTTGGTGATAAAACTAATAATCGAGTAAATAAGCAAAAATTAGTGGAACAACAATAGTTGCATCAGATTCAATTATAAATTT
>JAQBXK010000022.1 GCA_027625145.1 Pseudomonadota bacterium | reverse complement strand
ACAAAATTTTAATAAAAAATATATACAATTTTTTTTTATTTACTTTGTTATAATGTATATAAAACTATATTTTAAATATTAGGGTGTAAATATGTCTATTAGAGAGAAGGTGCTTTCAGAATTAAAAACTGCTATGAAAATTAAGGATGTTAATTCAATTAATACTTTAAGGCTTATTTTAGCTTCAATAAAAGATAAAGATATTATTGCAAGAGGCAAGGGAAATTCATCAGGAATAAATGAAATAGAAATTACCTCGTTACTTCAAACGATGATAAAGCAAAGACATGATTCAATCGAATTATATAAAAAAGGTAAAAGAGAAGATCTTGTAACAAAAGAAGAAAATGAAATATCAATTATTTTAGATTTTTTACCAAAGCAACTCAACGAAAAAGAAATTGAATTAGCTGTTCTTGATAGTATTAAATTAACTGAGGCTAATTCTATAAAAGATATGGGAAAAGTAATTAATTTAATGAAGCAAAAATATAATGGCAAAATGGACTTCAGGATTGCAAGTAAAGTTGTTAAAGAAAATTTACTTTAATAGTTTTTTTATTTTATAATAACGGGAACAGTTTTTATAAAAATCATGTATAAAAATGAAAACTTAAAAGAAGAAATTAGAAACAGGCTTAAGCTTTCACAGGTGATAGGTAAAAATTTATCATTAAAGAAGAAAGACGATTCAAATTATATAGCTTTATGCCCATTTCATAAAGAGAAAACTCCTTCATTCAGCATTTCAGATGAAAAAGGTTTTTACCATTGTTTTGGATGTGGAAAGCATGGTGATTTATTTAGTTATGTAATGGAAACGGAAAATATAGGTTTTGTTGATGTTCTTTCTAACTTAGCAGATCAAGCAGGCATTAATTTGTCAAATTATGACAATGATGAAAATCATGATTTAGAAGTTATTTATAATCTAATTAAAAGAGCATCTGATTCTTATATAAAAAATTTTAATTCTCCAATTGGAGAAAAGGCTAAAAATTATTTAATTCAACGAAATGTTCCTCCTTCTCTTTTTAATGAATATTTAATAGGTTATTCAGGAAATTTAAAATCTAATAAATTTTTAGTATCTTCTCTTTTAAAAGAAGGTTTTATAATAGATGATATTATTAAAGTTGGCTTGGCAAAAAAAGCTACAAATAATAATTTAATATTTTATTTTCAAGAAAGAATTATGATCCCTATTCTAAATGATAGAGGAAGAGTTGTTGCCTTTGGGGGAAGGTTGATCAAGGCTGGAGAGCCAAAATATTTAAATTCACCAGAAACTCCTTTATTTCATAAAGGCAAGCAGTTGTTTGGAGTATTTAATGCAAAAAAACTCAAAAATAAGAAAAGGTTTATAGTTTGTGAAGGTTATATGGATGTAATTACTCTTAGTAAATTTGGATATCCTGCTGTAGCAACTCTTGGAACGTCAGTAACAGAGGATCAAATTAACAATGTATTTAATATAACGGATGAAGCTTTTTTAGTATTTGACGGAGATGTTGCAGGTAGACGTGCTTCAATAAGAGTGTTTGAAAAAAACTTAGCAATGTTAAAAATTAAAAAAAGATTTAAATTTGTTTTTTTACCAGATAATTTAGATCCTGAAGACTTTATTACTAAATATGGTGAGAATCGGTTTGAAGAAATGTTGGATAATGCTCTTACTATGATAGATTTTCTTTGGATGGAAGGTTTGAAGTTAATAAAAAAAGATCATCCAGAAACAAATGCAGTTTTTTGGAGTTTTTTAAGAAATAAAGTTAAAACTATTGAAGATAATAATTTGAAATTGGCATATAGTGATGAAATTGAAAAAAGAATCAAAGTTTATAGAAATAATTCTCAGTTTTCTCAATTTAAGAACGTATCAAAAAGAAATATATTTAATAACTATAAATTAATAGAAAAACAAAAACTCCCTAAAACAGGAGTTGAAAAAAAATTTGAAGCTATTATCTATATAATGATATTATGTCCTAGTATTTGTCAAAACTTTGATGAAAAAATTTCTTTGTTGGATTTTAGAGATCATAGTTTAAATGAATTTAAAGATTTAATATTAAAATTAATTTTTAACACTCCAAATATTAACTCTGAAAAATTGCAATCAGACTTAATTAATGAAGGTTTTGCTATTCAACTTAGAAAAATTATGCAAAGTAATATTTCATTTAGATTAAATTTAGATGAAAAAAAAATGGAAACAGAAAATGTTCACGATATTTTAAAAGAATTGTTGCATTTGATAAACATAAAAATGCATTAAATTTAATTAATTGTCTTGAATGAAATTATATATAAATTTTTTAAAATTATTAGATGAGATAATATATGCCGGTAAAAACTCAAAATAAAAAAGTAGTTGTTATTAAGCCAATTGATAGTCCAGTTTTGGATTTAAATAATTCTGAAATAAAGCTGTTAATTAAAAAAGGTAAAGTTAACGGGTTTGTGACTTTAGATCAATTAAATGCAGCCCTACCTCCAGCCGAATATTCTTCAGAGCAAATTGAAGATATTCATTCTGCTATTAATGACATGGGCATGAATATTGTGGACCAGCAAGAAGAAGGGGCATCAGAAGAAGTAGAAGATAAAAATGCAGGAAATTTATCTGATGATGAAGGCGCTCGTTCAGATGATCCAGTTAGAATGTATCTAAAGGAAATGGGCTCTGTTGAACTTTTATCTAGAGAAGGTGAAATTTCAATAGCAAAAAGAATTGAAGCTGGTCGTGAATTAATGATTGGGGGATTGTATGAATCACCTTTGGCAATTAGAGCATTCCTTAAATGGAGAGATAATGTTGATGATGGTACAATGTTATTAAGAGATATTATAGATTTAGAGACCACATATACTCGTATTAATGGAGGTGCTAACGAACCTGTTATGTCTCCTGAAGCTGATAAAGAAATTAATTTGGATTCCAAAGCAAAAAAAATAGACATTAAGGGTGTATCAAAAAAGCATAAAGAACCTGTTGATGAAAATAAAGACATTATAGATGATGATGATGATGATGATGATGATGATGTAAACTTATCTTTAGTTGCGATGGAAGCCGAAATTAAAGAGCAAATATTAGCAATGATAGATGAAGTTGCAACCACATTTAAAGAAATCTCTACACTAAATGATAGAAGACTTGCAAGATTAAGAAAGGGAGATTCGCTAGTACTTAGATCTGAGAAAAGATTATTTGAATTAAGAATAATTATAATAGAGCAAATGGAAAAAATTTATTTAAATTCAAATAGACAAGAAGAGTTGATAGATCAAATATACGGCCTAAATAGGCAACTTGCCTCAACAGAGGGAAATCTTCTCAGGCTTGCAGAAAATTCTGGTGTTAAGAGAAAAGATTTTATTAAAAGCTGGGTAGGTAACGAAATCAATCATAATTGGGCAATAAACCCTGGAAGTTCAAAAAGTTGGGGTAAATTTAAAGAAAACCATAATGATGAAATAATCAGTATTTGTGATAAAGTTTTTGATTTTGTAAATAATATAAGTCTACCAATTCAAGAATTTAAAAAACTTATTCAAATCATTCAAAGAGGTGAACGTGAAGCTGCACGTGCAAAAAAAGAAATGGTTGAGGCTAATCTAAGATTAGTTATATCGATTGCTAAAAAATATACTAATCGAGGACTTCAATTCTTAGATCTTATTCAAGAAGGAAATATAGGTTTAATGAAAGCTGTTGATAAGTTTGAGTATAGAAGAGGATATAAGTTCTCTACTTATGCAACTTGGTGGATTAGGCAGGCAATTACTCGATCTATAGCTGATCAAGCAAGGACAATACGAATACCGGTGCACATGATAGAAACTATAAATAAACTGGTTAGAACATCGAGACAAATGTTGCATGAAATTGGAAGAGAGCCAACTCCAGAAGAATTGGCAGAAAAAATATCAATGCCATTAGATAAAGTTAGAAAAGTTTTAAAAATAGCAAAGGAACCAATTTCTCTTGAAACTCCGGTGGGAGACGAAGATGATAGTCATTTAGGTGATTTTATCGAAGATAAAAATGCAGTCCAACCTCTTGAAGCTGCTATTCATGCTAACTTAAGAGAAACGACCACTAGAATTTTAGCAAGCTTAACACCAAGAGAAGAGAGAGTTTTGCGAATGCGTTTTGGAATTGGGATGAATACTGATCATACATTAGAAGAAGTGGGGCAACAATTTAGTGTTACAAGAGAAAGAATTAGACAAATTGAAGCCAAAGCTCTTCGAAAATTAAAGCATCCTTCAAGATCAAGAAAACTAAGATCCTTTCTTGAAAATTAAAATTTTTAATAATAAAAATTTAATTCTTTAAGATAAATACTTATTCTTTACATAGTTAGTTTGTACTTGTATAAGTCTTTCTTATTATGAATTAATTTAAATATATTTTATAATATAGGCCTGTAGCTCAACTGGTTAGAGCCCTCCGCTCATAACGGAGTGGTTGGGGGTTCAAGTCCCTCCAGGCCTACCAAAAACTATTAAAAACATAAATAATATAAGATTATAAATTTTTATTTATAATTATTTTGTTAACATGTTATATTTGATTTCAATTAATATTTTGGAGAATATAATGACTAAGAAACATTATAAAGATTTAAGAAGCTCAAGGTGGTTTTCTCCAAATGATGTAAGGTCTTTTGGTCATAGATCAAGAGCAATGCAAATGGGATATTCTAAAGAAGACTGGGAGAATAAACCGTTAATTGGAATTATAAACACTTGGTCAGATATACAACCGTGTCATACACATTTTAAGCAAAGGGTGGAAGATGTTAAGCGAGGCGTTTTTCAGTCAGGAGGCTTCCCTATTGAGTTGCCAGCTATTTCTCTTGCTGAAATGTATGTCAAGCCTACAACTATGCTATATAGAAATATGTTATCTATGGAAGTTGAAGAGCTAATTAGGTCGCACCCAATTGATGGTGTTGTCTTAATGGGAGGATGCGACAAAACAACACCTGCGCTAACTATGGGTGCAATAAGTGTTGATTTACCAATGATTTTTTTGCCTGCTGGTCCAATGTTAAGAGGAAATTATAAAGGAAAATTTTTAGGAAGCGGTTCAGATGGTTGGAAGTACTGGGATGAATTACGTGCAGGCACAATTACAAATGAAGACTGGTTAGCTGTTGAGTCTGGAATAGCAAGGTCTTATGGACATTGTATGACAATGGGCACAGCTAGTACAATGACAGCAATAGCTGAGGCTATGGGACTTTGTTTACCAGGGGCGAGTTCAATACCTGCAGCCGATTCTAACCATATAAGGATGTCGGCTGAGGTAGGAAAAAGAATAGTCAAAATGGTATGGGAAGACCTAACTCCTTCTAAAATAATAACTGACAAATCTGTTGAAAATGCTGCAACTATAGCAATGGCCATGGGCTGTTCGACAAATGCTATAATTCATTTGATAGCAATGGCACGACGAGCTGGAATTAATTTTTCAATGGATGATCTAGATAAAAAAGGAAGAGAAGTGCCTCTGATTGCAAATATCAGGCCGTCAGGGAAAGATTATTTGATGGAAGATTTTTTTTATGCTGGAGGAATTTTGTCTTTGATGTATGAGCTTTCTAGTAAACTTAACTTAAATGAGAAAACAGTTTCTGGGCAAACTATCGGAGAGTTAATTATTGGAAATAAAACAATCAATCAGGATATCATTCGTCCTTTAGATAATCCAATTTATAAAGAAGGTTCTTTAGCTGTTTTAAAAGGTAATCTAGCGCCAGATGGTTGCGTTATAAAGCCTGCAGCATGTGAGAAAAAATTTTTAAAACATAGAGGTCCAGCAATAGTTTTTGATAGTTATCCAGAAATGAAAGAGTTAATTGACAGTGATGATTTAGATGTAACTGAAGATCATGTTCTAGTTTTAAGAAACGTTGGGCCAGTTGGCGGGCCAGGAATGCCCGAATGGGGAATGATGCCTATACCTAAAAAACTGTTAAAAAAGGGCGTCAGAGATATGGTTAGAATATCAGATGCGAGAATGAGTGGAACAAGTTATGGTGCATGTATTCTTCATGTGGCACCAGAAAGCTATATTGGTGGTCCATTATCATTGCTAAAAACAGGAGATATTATCGAGCTTGATGTAGATCAAAGAACGATTAATATGGTTGTTGACGACGAAGTTTTAGCTTCAAGAAAAAAATTATTAAAACCGCGTGAACCAAAAGCTGGAAGAGGCTGGTTATGGATGTATAGTAAACATGTTACACAAGCAAATGAAGGATGTGATTTTGATTTTTTAGAGACAGATTTTGGAAAATCAGCAAAAGAACCAGATATATTTTAAAGGTGTAAAAATGTTAGATAATGAAATAAAGCAAATTTATAAAAATGTTAGTGTTGCAACTATCTGCACAGCTTTATTTAAAAGAAATTTAAGAAACCAATTCATTCAAGAAGTGGTGCCACTTAATATAGATATGCCAAATATGGTTGGTCTTGCTTATACTGTGCGTTATATTCCTGCCAGAGAAGATCTGAATTCATTAGAAGTTTTTAAGAACCCGCTTCATCCCCAGCGTGTAGCAGTTGAAGAATGTCCAGTTGATCATGTTATTGTTTTTGATAGCAGAAAAGATCCAAGAGCAGCCTCTGCAGGGGCTATTTTAATTACTAGATTAATGGTTAGAGGATGTGCAGGGGCTGTTACCGATGGAGGTTTCAGAGATTCTTATGAGATAAAGAGCATTAACATGCCTACTTATCACAAAAGACCTTCTTCACCTACTAATCTTACTTTACATCAGGCAATAGACATAAATGTCCCTATTGGTTGTGGAGATGTTGCTGTATGGCCTGGTGATTTGATAGTAGGTGATAAAGAAGGAGTTGTTGTAGTTCCATCAAATATTATAAAACAGCTTTCAAACGAAGTTAAATCTATGACGCAATATGAGGATTATGTAATGAATAAAGTTCAAAATGGATCTTCTATAAAGGGATTGTATCCTCTTACTGAAAAACAAAAAGAAGACGATTACTCTAATTGGTTGAAAATATCTTCTAAGAACAATTAAAAACATAAATGGAGAGACTAAATTGTTGGATAATAAAGAAGTAAATTCTAAAACAGAGAAAGCAATATTATTAAGTTCTAGTGATAATATTATAATAGCATTAGGAAATATGAATGCAGGGCAATATTTAAAGAAATTTGATTTAACAATTGATGCTCCAATACTCTCAGGTCAAAAAATTGCTAAAATAGACATAGCAGAAAATGAGGCTATATATAAATATGGAACAATAATAGGTTTTTCAGATTCTAATATTTCTAAAGGGCAAGTTCTAACGAATGCAAATGTTGTTTTCAAAGAATTTGCCAGAGACCATAACTATTGTTCACAATATAAGCCTACAAGATTTGTTAATTCTTCTAACGAAAGAACTTTTTTGGGTTACAAAAGATCAGATGGAAGAGTTGGGACAAGAAATTTTATTGCTATAGTTTCAACCGTGAATTGTTCTGCGACTGTTGTGCATGAAATAGCTTCATACTTTACAGAAGAAAAATTAAAGAAATATTCAAATATAGATGGTGTGGCAGCCTTTAGCCATTCAACAGGTTGTGGAATGGAGCTTTCCGGTGAGCCTATGAATTTATTACACAGGACACTTGGTGGATATATTAATCATCCAAATGTTTCAGCCACACTTGTAGTTGGCCTAGGTTGTGAACGATGCCAAGTTGGAGGATTGTTTGAAAATCAAGGGCTTTTAGAAAATAAGAATCTTAAAACACTAATTATGCAAGAAAATGGTGGAACAACAGCTACTATAAAAGCTGGTATAAAATGCGTAGAAGAAATGCTGGAAAATGCAAATAAGAATGAACGTACAGAGGCTTTGTTATCTTCATTAATGATAGGGTTACAGTGTGGAGGTTCAGATGCCTTTTCATCTTTGTCAGCTAACCCTGCATTAGGAAAAGCAGTTGATATATTGGTAAGTCATGGTGGCACGGCTATATTATCTGAAACACCTGAAATTTATGGAGTAGAGCATACCTTAACTGCTAGAGCAATAAACTCTTCAGTAGCAGAAAAATTAATGGAAAGAGTAAATTGGTGGAAAGAAATATACTCAGTAGGTAGAGATGTTCAAATAAATGGAACAGTAAGCCCAGGTAATCAAAAAGGTGGATTAGCAAATATTTTAGAAAAATCATTAGGTTCAGCAATGAAAGGAGGTACTACTGGTTTAATGGAAGTATACAAATATGCTGAAAAAGTTGAAAAAAAAGGTTTTGTATTTATGGATACGCCTGGATTTGATCCAGTTTCTGCTACTGGGCAAATCGCTGGAGGAGCTAATCTGATTGCTTTTACTACTGGAAGAGGGTCTTGTTTTGGTGCTAAGCCAACACCTTCTATTAAACTAGCAACTAATTCAAACTTATATAATAAAATGACTGAAGATATGGATATCAACTGTGGTGAGGTAATTGATGGAGAGAAGAATATTGAACAAATGGGGGAATATATTTTTGAATATTTTCTACTTTGTGCGTCAGGTAAAAAAACTAAAAGTGAAGTTCTTAATCTTGGAAGACATGAATTTGCACCATGGCAAATTGGTATAACAGGTTAACTTGAACTCATTATGTATTTTAATACAAATACTCTTATACAGGATGCAAGAGAAGCATCTCTATTTAAATCTATATTTGCAATTAATTTTTCTACGGAATAATTTTTTTCTATTGAGATATCTTTTAAAACATCCCAGAATTCTTGTTCTAAAGCTATTGATGTTCTGTGTTTATGTATTGTAACAGATTTTTTTATAAGCATTTCTATCACTAATTTTTTAAAAGAAAAAGGCCAACCAATTCAATATGAGGAGTAAAAAGAAATTGATCAATGGGTTGAACCCATTTTAATTTATAATTATTTTGAAGTAGTATTTTTGCATCAGAGATAAATGAATTAATATTACAAGAAATACTTATAACTATAGAAACTTTAGATAAAGCAATTTTTTCAAATTGTAGTTTTGCCCCAGATCTTGGAGGATCGACTATAATTACATCAAATTTATTTAACTCTATGTGTGTTAAAGGATTGTTTTTAAGGTTACGAGAAAACGCATCGATTTTGTTACTTAAACCCTGTTCTTTAGCGGCTAAATTAATCGCTTTTATGGAATCAATATTAATTTCATATGCAGTTACTTGGTAGCCTTTAGATAAAAGTGGAAGAGTTATTGATCCTGATCCAGCAAATAATTCACATATTTTTATTTTTTTTTGTACATTTTCTAATCCATGAATAACACTATTGATAATAGTTGTTTCCCCGCTTTTTGTAGCTTGAAGAAAGCTCCCAGAGGGAGGAAGTATATATGATGAATAAGGAGATATTGATAAGGATGTCTTTTCATTTACAAAAAGTAAATCAATTGACTTGTCCTTCATTAATCTACTTAACCTTATAATATTTTTTTTAAGCAAACTATTATTAAATAGGAATAAAGACTGATGAGGTAATTTTTCAAATCCTTCTATTAATAGATCAATTCCAAAATCTAATAAATTGGCGTGAATATGAATTTTTTGACCAACTTGAAGAATTTTATTTAATGGTTCTTGAAGATCTTGAGTTAACTTTGTTAATCTTGGGTCAAGAATGATACAATCATCAATTTTAGATATAAAATCACTTTTAAATTCATTAAACCCTATAAGAAGTTCATTTTTAGTCTTTTTTGCGATAAATTTAGCATGCCTTCTACTTTTAAGTGGTGAAGTTATAATTGATTTAATTTCTGTTTCTGGAGAGATTAGATTAATAGGAAAAGATAATTTATTAATTTTCCACTTAGTGTAACTTTTAAATTTCCAATGCTGGAGGATGCATCCACCACATTTAAAGAAATGGTTGCATTGAGGTTCAGTTCTATCTAATGACGGATTTATTATTTCTAAGATATTACCTCTAACGCCTTCTGATGACTTAGAGATAGGTTGAACTATTATTTTTTCAGAAGGTAGTGAAAATGGTATAAAAAAAATATATTCTTTTTCTATATAATCAAACTGAGTATAAAGTTTTGAAGTTCCTTCACCCTTGTATCCAATATGAGTGATTTCGAGAGTTTTTGGAGAAAAATTTTTAGGAAGTTTATTTTTATTGTTTGGTTCCATTATATTTTAGAACTTTGCCATATCGCTTTACCAAATATATATAAATCACTCTTAAAAATATGAAATGGTGAAAATTTTTCTTGAAAAGGCTTTACAACAAGTTTGGTTTTGTCAGTTTGACTTATAGAAATATACGCCAAGAAAAAAATATTTTTGTCATTTAATAAATATAAGCTTTCGTCCATAAAATCTTTTATACCTATATTTATTAAAGTAGTACTATTTTCATTTAATTGATAAAAAAATATGTTCTTAATTTCTAATAAATTAATGCCTTTTAATAATAATTTAGAAAAACTAATATTTTTATTTTTTGTTAATTCATTTTTTTCAATATTGGGAATATTAATATATTCATTGTTATTTATTTTGTTTTGTAACCAATTAGGAGTTAATTCATTTATGTCTAAACCAAGCGTTGCAGATAATTTATACCTATACTCTTCGGGAAGAATTTTAGGAGTCCCTCTATATAAATATTGTTGAAGATAAGCATCATTTTTATTTAAAATTCTTGATAATTGGCGAAGATTATATTTAGAGTTTTTAGAAAAATATTCTTTTAATTTTTCTCTTAAAATAAATAATTCTTCATTACGATTTTCAGAATTTTGATTAATTTTTTTTATTTTCATGAATGTTTTTATTTTTTTCTATTCAAACTTTGATAACTCAAATCAAATAATGGTTTTTTAAATTCTGTTTCAGGAAAAAAATCGAGTGAGCCAACAGAAATATCAATAAAGGTTTTAGCTATATTTCTGCATTGTTCAATAATGTTATATTTTTTTAATATGTTTATTGCATTTTCATAATCTAACTCTTTATGTTCAAGCTTTTGAAGTGTTCTAATCCAAAATTCTTTTTCTCTTGTATCACTGTTCTCCCATGCTAAAATAATTGGAAGTGTTGTTTTGCCTAACTTAAAATCGTCACCAATATTTTTCCCCATTATATTAGTTTCACTAGAATAATCCATTATGTCATCTATAATCTGATAGGCTAACCCTAAGTTAAAACCGTAATCATAGGCTGCTTTTTGTTGCTTGATAGTTCCATTAGCAATAATTGCCCCTACTTGTCCTGATGCTCCGAATAACTCCGCAGTTTTTTTGCCAATTACTTCTAAATATTCTGTTCTTGAGGTATCTGGTTTATTAGCTATTTCGATTTGTTGAAATTCTCCTTCAGTAATTTTGCAAGATGCGCCAGCTAAAATTGATAAGGCTTCTAGAGATTTTGTTTCAACCATTAATTGAAAGGATTGGGCAAATAAAAAATCACCTGCTAATACACTTGCATCGTTACCCCAAATTATATGAGCAGTTTTTTCTCCACGCCTTAATTTAGATTCGTCAACAACATCATCATGTAAAAGAGTGGCGGTGTGTATAAACTCTACAGCCGCAGCAAGCTTAATTGGATTTATTGAGTAGTCATTCAATTGCGTTGCCATAGTTAATGTAAGTAAGGGTCTTAACCTTTTCCCATTGGCATTTATTAAGTGTTTTCCAATATCAGCAATTAAAGGTGTTGATTTATTTAATCTATATATTATTTCTTCATCAACCTTCTTAAGGTTATGTTTTAAAATTTCTGATAAAGCTGAAGCCCCAGATATGTTGCTTTTCTTTTCAATATCATTCATTTATAAATTCCAAAATTAAATACTAAATATTGTTATCTTTATTATTATAAGATTAAAACAAATAAATAATATATTTTTTTAAAAATTATGATTAGGTGAATTATGAATAATTATGAGAACACAAAAGATAAGATCTTAAATGGAAGCATTGAAGTTATTCAGCCTAAATTAGGTTATAGATTTGGATTTGATGCTGTTTTTCTTTCTTCTTTTGTAAACGGTTTTATAGAAAAAAAAAATAAAAGAAAAGTAACGACTGCAGATGTTGGATCTGGAGTTGGAGCCATTAGTTTGATTTTAGCATTTAAAAATCAAAATATAAAAATAACAGCTATAGAAAATAATATAGAATACTTAAATATCGCAAAAGAAAACATATTAAATAATCTTTTAGATAATAAAATAACTCTTGTTAACCAAAGTGTTTTTAATATTGATCATAATTTGAATGAGAAATTTGATTTAGTAGTATCAAACCCACCTTACCATCTCACAGACAGTAATTTTTCTAAAAATAATTTAAAAGACATATCCAAGCGGATAGTTGACTTAGAAAAATGGCTGAAAAACTGTATTGGTTTATTAAAAAATAAAGGATATTTGTTTTTGATTTTTCCAGCTGATATTCTAGACAAAGTTCTCAATTTTATTAAAATATCTTCAGGATCTTTTAAAATATTTCCTTTTTGGCCTAAACAAAATAGTTCTGCTAAAAGAGTAATTTTAATTGCTAAAAAAGGAGGCTTGGGGCCTACAGAATTAATGGCTGGTTTAAAACTATACAATAACAAAGGAGTTTTGACAAAGAGAGCTCAATTAGTAAGTAAAAAAGGAATTATTACGTTTTGATACAGAATGTATTTAAGGATTTAAGATTATTGTAGTATTATCTTTATTTAAATATTAGATAATAATTTTCTATAGAGTTAACTAGTGAGGTTTAAATGGGATTTCTTTCTATTTTTAGAAAGTCGAAAAGTGTTTCTGTTATTCAATTAAATGGAGTTATTGCTCCAAATATGGGAAGAAGAAAAGGTTTAAATCTTCAGGAACTTGAAAAAACAATAGAACAGGCTTTTACTGGTAATAATATTCAAGCAGTTGCTTTGCAAATAAACTCTCCTGGGGGATCTCCTGTTCAATCTGAAATGATATCATTAAGGATTAGAGAACTATCAGAAAAAAATAATATTCCTGTATTAGCTTTTGTTGAAGATGTTGCTGCTTCTGGAGGTTACTGGCTTGCATGTTCTGCTGATGAGATTTTTGCAAGTAATGCATCGATAGTTGGATCTATAGGTGTTGTTTCTTCAGGTTTTGGTTTTAATAAAGCAATTGAAAAATTAGGGATAGAAAGACGTCTTTATACCGCTGGTGATAATAAGGCGATTTTAGATCCCTTCCTTCCTGAAAATAAAGATGACATCAAAAAATTAAAAATAATACAAAAAGAATTGCATACTCAGTTTATATCATTTGTTAAATCAAGGCGTGGAAGTAAAATTAAAGATGATAATAAGGAAGTTTTTACAGGAGCTTTCTGGTCTGGAGAAAAAGGTCTTGAAATAGGCTTGGTCGATGCTATTGGGGAAATGAAGAGAGTATTAAAAGATAGATTTGGTGAAAAAGTTAAAATAAAAGAATTTTCTCCTAAGAAAAAATTTTTTGGTTTTAGTAACTTGTTATCTGGTGCAATAGAATTAATAATATTTAAATTAGAAGAAAAATCATATTTTAAAAGGTTTGGCCTATAAAATGATGCTCTCAATTGGAAAAATATTTTGGCTTTTAGTCATATTAGCTATAGTTTGGTATGGGTTTAAGATTGTTGAGAGAAAAAAAATAAAAACTCAGGAAAATAAAGATAAACCAAACTTAAAAGGTATAGATGCTTATAAATGTGATGTTTGTGGTCTTTGGAGTACTGGAGATGAATGTCAAAATAAAGAATGTTCAGTTTTTAATAATTAAAAATCAAATATTATTATAGAAGATAAAATTATATATATTTAAATCAATATTTGTAAATATACTTTCATTAACTAAAGAAAATAAATTAGATGAGTAATAAACGGTCGTTTCAAAATATTATTTTAACATTACAGTCATTTTGGTCAAATTACGGTTGTGTATTATTACAGCCTTATGATTCTGAGGTTGGAGCTGGAACTTTTCATCCAGCTACAGTGTTAAGAGTTCTTGGTCCTGATCCAATCTGGAAAGCGGCATACTTACAGCCATGTAGAAGGCCAACAGATGGAAGATATGGAGAAAACCCAAACAGACTTCAGCATTATTATCAATTTCAAGTTATAATCCAGCCTTCACCAGAAGATGTCCAGAAATTATATTTAGATAGTTTAAACGCGATAGGACTAAACACTCATGATCATGACATTAGATTTGTAGAAGATGATTGGGAAAGCCCAACCCTAGGAGCATCTGGTTTGGGATGGGAAGTCTGGTGTGATGGAATGGAAATAACACAATTTACCTACTTTCAACAAGTAGGAGGGATTGAAGTAAAGCCAGTTGCTAGTGAAATCACATATGGTTTAGAGCGTTTGGCAATGTTTATTCAAAAAGTAGACAACGTTTATGAATTAGATTGGGACGGAGTAGATAAAAAGAAAGGGGGAAAAACATATGGTGATATTTTTTTACGTTCTGAAAAAGAATTTTCTGCTTATAATTTTGAAAGAGCAAATTCAACAATTTTACTTCAACATTTTAATGATGCAGAACAAGAATGTTTTGCATTATTAGATAAAGAAAACCCATTAACGTTGCCTGCATACGATCAATGCATCAAAGCCAGTCATTTATTTAATTTACTTGATGCAAGAGGCATGATTTCAGTTTCAGAACGTCAAGCCTATATCTTAAGGGTAAGGCAAATGGCACGATCTTGTTGCCTGTCTTGGGTAGGAAAGCAAAATGGGTAATATAACAATTAATAATGGCAATCTTCTGATTGAATTTTTTAGCGAAGAAATCCCTGCAGGAATGCAGGTTCAATCTGGAATTAATTTAGAAAACTTATGTAAGAAGGCATTTAATTTGAGAGGAATGTCTTTTGGAAACATGCATGTTTATACAGGTTCAAGGCATCTTTCTATAATAATTGATAAATTAGATCTTAAACAAAAAGATCAAATGATTAAAAAAAGGGGTCCAAGATTTAATGCAGATGAAAAAGCATTAAATGGTTTTTTGAAATCCAATAATATTGAATTAAGTGATACGACATTAATCGATACAAAAAATGGAAAATTTTATTTTTATATCCAAAAAATAAAAGGTTTTAAGACTATAGACATTATTCCAGAGATTATTAATGAAATAGTATTTTGTTTTACATGGTCGAAAAGTCAACGTTGGGGAAATACTGAAGTTCGATGGGGAAGACCATTAAGAAATATTTTAATATTATTAAATAATAAAGTTGTAAAAGGAACTCTAAACTTAGGTAACAATGAAATTATTAGATTTAGTGATTTCACGTATGGGCATAGAAGCTTTGATGGAAAAATAAAAATAGAGAATGTAAATCAATATAAAAAAGTCTTATTAGAAAATAATGTAATTCTAAAAAGAGAAGATAGAATATTAAAAATTGAAAATGATATAAAATTTTTGTTAAACAAAAATAATCTATTATTATTAGATGACAAATTATTGATGGAAGAAGTTGCTGGTTTAATAGAATTTCCAAATGTATTGATTGGATCTATAAGCAACGAGTTTATGGGATTACCACCTGAAGTATTATCTACTGCTATGAGAGTGCATCAGAAGTATTTTTCTACATTAAATAATCAGAATGATTTAGCACCAAATTTTATATTTGTATCAAATAGTATAACAGATGCAAAAAGAGATAAAACAATTGTTGAAGGTAATGAAAGAGTTCTAAAAGCAAGATTATCTGATTCAATTTTTTTTTGGAAATCAGATTTATCAAAATCTTTTGAATTTTGGAATTGTAAACTAAAAGAAGTTGTTTTATATGAAAATCTTGGTTCAATGTATGATAAAACAATAAGAATATTAAAAATTAGCAATTATTTTTCACAAGCATTTAACGTTAATTCCTCTTTAGCAGAACAGGCTTCATTATTATCAAAAGCTGATCTTGTTTCAGAGATGGTAGGAGAGTTTCCAGAACTTCAAGGTATTATGGGTGGGTATTATTCATCAGCAATGGGCTATCCAGAGGAGGTTTCTAAAGCAATTTCAGAGCATTATAAGCCAAAAGGGGTTTTAGATAGTGTGCCGGCCACCTCTCTTGGTGGGATACTTTCAATGAGTGATAAAATTGATACGTTAACTAGTTTTTTTGTAATTGATAAAAAACCTTCAGGTTCAAAAGATCCACTTGCACTAAGAAGATCAGCTTCTGGTATAGTTCAAATATTGATTGGCTTTAATCTTAAAATTTCGATTGACGAATTGTTTAAATATTCATTGACGTTACATAATAATATATCGATTTCTGTAGAAGCGGAGTTGAAGAATTTTATTATTGATAGGTTAAGAATTATTTTGAAAACAGAAGAAATTAAGACAGACATTATAGATTCTGTTCTATCTTTAGAGAATATTTTTAATATTCCATTTTTAATAATTTATAAAAGAATACATCTTTTAAATAAAATTATATCTTTAGATAAATTTAATATGTTTTTAGTTAATTTTAAAAGATTAAATAATATACTTAAATCTGAAGATCTATCTAAATATAACTCCTTGAATGTTAATGTTGATTTATTGAAAAGTTCATTTGAAACTAATTTGTGTAAAATGATTAATGATATTAATGATTTAAGTAGTAAATTACAAAATGAATTAAATATGCAAGAAATTGTATTAGAAAAATTTGTAGAATCATACCCTTCAATAAATTTATTTTTTGAAAATACAATTATAAATGACAAAAATAAAATTATTAGAGAAAATAGATTATGTTTATTATTCAAGTTAAAAAAAGCAATGGTTAACTATGCAAATTTTGATTTAATTGAAAACTAATCTGTTTTAATGCCTAATCCAGAAAAACGTTTATTAAACCTAGCTACTTGGCCACCTGAATCTAAAATTCTATGTTGACCAGTCCATGCAGGATGAGATTTAGGGTCTATATCAAGTTTTAATGTATCACCTGATTTTCCCATAGTTGAACGAGTTACATACTCGGTTCCATCAGTCATAACTATAGTTATATCATGATAATCAGGGTGTATATTTTTTTTCATATTAAACTCTCTTAGAATATTAGTTTATAAAATTGAAATGATTAATTACAATTAAAAATAATTAAATACAAGTTATTTCAATTATTTTATCAATTTTAATCGTTTAAAAAATTTTTTTTCAAAGTTCCAGAAATAATTAAATTCTCCAAAAATAGTAGCTATAATTATTAATAAAATTTGATATAAGGGAATAAATAAAATTATTCTGACTAATAGGTATAGTGGATAAAAGTTAATTAACTCTTTTAAATTAAGCGCTGTGAATATTGGGGACGCTATCAATAAAGAGCCACTTCCACTTAACGAAAAAATAAGAAATATAATTGATAGATGATATAATGATTTAGCATTAAATTTAGTAATTAATTTTTTAAGCACAGTTAACTCTATTTATTTAAATTTTATATTTTGCGTAATTGTCATTTCTATACGCCTGTTCTTTTTTCTAGCATTAGCATTATTATTGATATCTATGGGTTGAAAGCTTCCATATCCTGATGCTGATAACCTACTTGGATTGATCCCTTGTTTAATCAAAAATCTTAAAACTGAAAGTGCTCTTTTTGTAGATAATTCCCAATTATCTTTGTAAGTTTGTCCTTCTTTTACTGGCAAGTTATCTGTATGACCTTCTATTTGAAGAATCCAATCAATATCAGTTGGCAATGATTTTTCTATTTCCACTAATGTTGAAGCGAGGGTTACCATTTCAAGTTGTCCTTTTGGACCTATTTCAACTGAGCCTATGCTAAATAGAACTTCTGATTGAAAAACAAACCTATCACCCACTATTCTTATTTCAGGACGGTCTTTTATTAACTCTTTAACTCTTCCAAAGAATTCTGATTTAAATTTTTGAAGTTCTTCAACTCGTCTAGCTAATGCAGAATTTAGGTCTTTACCAATATTTAATGTTTTAACATTATCTTTTTTATCTTTCGCTTTATAGGCAGTTAAAAGAGTTTGTATTTGAGATAATTTATTTCTTAGCTGAATAGAAGCCGCTGTGAGTTTATTTATTTCTTCTTTATTTGCCTTCAAAATATCAGTTTTAATCTCTACTTCAGATTTTCTTTTTTGCAGATTGTTCTCGAGACTTATAATGGTATTTTTTGAAGTTAAAACTTCTTCTATTTTTTTGTTCAAAATTTCTTCTAACTCTGAAATTTTAATTTTACTTAAACGTATAGTTTTTTCGTTTTCTTGAAGTTTTTCTTTATTATTATCATTTTTGATTTTTTCTTGCTCTAATTTATTTTGAATAATATTTATTTTATTTTCAAAAATTGTTAAATTAGATGTCAATTCAATTGTGACATTTCTTTCTATAGAAAGTAACTCACTGAGTTCGATTAAGTTAGTTTTTAACTTAACAAGAGCTTCGTCCTGACCATTCATCTTTTGTGATAAAAAAAACTGTGATAAAACAAATATCATTAAAACAAATATTATAACCATTAAAAGACTTGATAGTGCATCAACAAAGCCTGGCCATGTATAATCAACATGCCTTCGTCTTATTTTATTAAGGGCCATTGAAAATCCTTATTATAACTTTCAAAAAGTATTTAATTATGGTTTTTATTGTTATTATTTATTTTCTCTATTTCATTTAGATTTTTTGAAATTGCTCTAAGTTCAAGTGTTAAGCTAGATTGAACCTCTGAGAGTTTATCATTATTTAATTCACCTAATTGTTTTAAAATTGTAGCAATTTTAATTAATTGATCTTTAACGCTTCTCTCATCATCTAACTTTTCAACCAGTCTATTCATTACAATTGAAAGTTCATTAATGCTTTCATTTGTTCTTATTTTCTCATTTTCATTCTGGTGAGCTCTTTTTGCTACAATTGCAAGACTTTCAATTGCAGCTTCACTTAAGCCAGAATTTCCTAATTCACTTGTAGTAAATATAGCCATCTGAGATAACCAGTCTTCTAATTCGTTAAAGAATCTGTTACTTGCTTGTCCAACTTGCAAATCTAAAAAACCTAATATTAAGGATCCAGCTAAGCCAAATAAAGAAGAAGAAAATGCTGTTGACATCCCGTCTAAAGGGGCACTTAGTCCTTTTTGAATATTCATAAATAGTGAATTTAAGTTATTATTGTCTAATCCACTAGGGTTGAAATCAATAGTGTTTATAACTCCAGAAACAGATGCGATTGTCTGCAGCAAGCCCCAAAATGTTCCTAGAAGACCAAGGAATACTAGTAACCCAATCATATATCTTAAAATTTCTCTGCTTTCGTCTAATCTTGAAGAGACTCCGTCTAATATTGTACTCAATGAATTAGCTGATAAAGAAGGGTTTTCTTTTCTGTTTTCATTAAGAACTGCGGCAACAGGAGCCAATAAAACAGGTTTTATTTTTACAGCTACATTAGCAGGGATTAATGTATCTTTTCTTTTAATAAACTTAAGCCATTTTGATTCTCTACTTAATCTAAAGGTTTGACGAAAGGAAAACACAATTCCAATAAAAAAGGTTGCTATTATAACGCCATTTAAAGCTGAATTTCCTTCAAAGGCTTGTTTTAAAGGTTCAAATAAAAAGCCAATTAAAAGCATTACTACTAGAAGCAAAAATAACATTCTAAATGCGTATTTATTGGGATTTGTCATAGTCATAATCCTTTAAATTTTATTTTTATAATTTATAAAAACATTTAAACATGACTTTTTAATGACCTAAAAGACTTTTTTATTAATAGTTTGTATTTTTTTTAAAATATCTCTATGGATAATTGGATTTGCAGCAATTATTTCTTCTTCAGGTGTGTCATAAGCTCTTTTAGATTTAAAATTAGAAATATATCCTCCAGCTTCTTTGACGAGCAATTCTCCACAGGCAATTTCATTTAGTTTTAAACTATTAGATAAAAAGCAATCAATTTTCCCTGCCGCTAACCATGCAAAGCTTAAAGCGGAAGATCCAAACTCACGAGTAATTAGGGAGTGTTCCAATGTTAAGTCCTTAATAATTTTATTATACTTTATATTACTTAAATTATTATTTAAATAAACATCACGTTGAATAGAAAAAACGCATGAATTTAATGTGTTTCTTTTTGAAACTCTTATTCTTCTATCATTCAAAAAAGAGCCTTTTCCTTTTTCTGCAAAATATATTTCATCACGAAGTGGATCTATAACTACAGTCACAATAATTTCATTGTTATATTCCACTGAAACGGAAATTGCAAAATGAGGAAATCCATGAGAAAAATTTACTTTTCCATTTAACGTATCTATTACCCAAAAATATTGATCTTTTTTGCCTCCATCATTATTTTGACTGGATTTGAATAGCCAATCAGGACGAGCCTTAGATAAATCTTCGATAAGAGAAGTATCTATTTGTTTTTCAGCTTTAGTAACAAAATCAATTATAGAGTTTGGTGAAAGTTGTAAATTTTCAACTTCTCCAAAATCTCTTAAGAGCTTTCTTGTTACTTTATTTAATGCCTGAAAAATGACATTTAAAAGAGGAGATTTATTAGCCATTTTAACTCCGATAGTAATAATTTTTATTTTTACAGAATGTAACTTTAAATTTTTGCTTTTTCTACGTATGTACTATCTAAAGGTCTTACTACTATCTTTGTTCCAACTTCTATGTGTCCTGGAACCATTACTTTAACACCATTTTTAAGAAAGGCAGGTTTAAAAGATGAGGAAGCTGTTTGTCCTTTTATAACCGCGTCAGCCTCAACAATTTCTTCAATACAAGTGTCAGGCATATTTACAGATACAGGTTCATCATTATAACTATTTATAATTACTTTCATTCCATCTTGAAGAAATGCTGATTGATCTCCTATCATTTTTTCATTGATATTAACTTGTTCAAATGTTTGGTTGTTCATAAAAATCAGGTTGTCATCTTCTTTGTACAAAAAAACAAAAGAACTTTCTTCTAATATAACTCTTTCTATATTTTCAGATGATCTAAATCTTTCATTTAATTTTGTTCCATCTTTTAAGTTGCGAAGTTCTATCTGAGCAAATGCACCACCTTTACCAGGCTTCACATGGCTGGTTTTTACGGCTATCCATAATCCACTCTTATGTTCTATAACATTCCCTGGTTTTATTGTATTGCCATTAACTTTCACAATTACTTCCCTTTATATATGTTAATAACTTCATTAAGTAAATTTAAGGCTTCTTTTTCAGGTCTTTGAAAAGAGTTTCTTCCAATTATAGATCCACTAGCTCCACCATTATATAAATCCTTTATTTCGTTAATTAAACCTTCTTTGTCTTTTGCGTTTCCTCCTGAAAAAACAACAAGTCTTTTGCCTTGGAAACAAGATTGCACTACATGTTTAATTCTATTAGGAAGGGTATCAATTGGAATTTTTTCTGAAATATAGATTTTTTTGGCTTCTTCTAGTTCTAGATGAGATGTAGGGGGTTTAACTTTAATAATATGTGCACCTATCAAAGCTGCAATATGAGCTGCGTAAGCCACGATGTCAATTGCAGTTTCACCTTCTTTACTAATATTTCCCCCTCTAGGATAGCTCCAAATTACGACTGCAAGACCTGAATCCTTTGCTTCTCTTGCCATTTCTTGAACATCAGAAATCATATCTAATGCTTCATCTGAGCCAGGGTATATTGTAAATCCAATGGCTGAACATCCTAGTCTGATAGCTTCTTGTACAGAGCCTGTAATTGCTTGAGTAGGGCCATCTTTTTCTCTTGATAATGAGTTGCCACTATTTGTTTTCATAATTAAAGGAACTTGACCAGCAAAAGTGTCCGCGCCTGCCTCCAGCATTCCTAACGGCGCGGCAAAAGCTGATAACCCTGCATTGATTGCTAACTTGAAATGATAATGAGGGTCGTAACCTTCTGGATTTTTTGCAAAAGAGCGAGCTGGTCCATGTTCAAAACCTTGATCTACAGGAAGAATTACTAATTTTCCAGTTCCACTTAGCTTACCTGACATTAAAATCCTAGCTAGGTTAGTTTTTACTCCGGGATTATCACTTTCATATTGATTTAATATATTTTTAACTTTGTCTGTGATTTGCATAATAATTCCTGCTATATTTAATTCTATTTAAGATTAGTAGATTAATTTTATTTTTGTTTATAGATTTAAATCTTTTTATATTCAATAAAATTTCTAGTTTTATAATTATCTAGCTTAAGTGTAATATTGAATTATTCTATATAAAAATTAATCTAAAGTGGAATCTAAAAAATGGAACTTTATAATAATCAAGAAATTGATATTGAAAAATTAAAAGTTATACAGAGTAGTTTTGAAAATGCGGTTAAGATACTGGAACAAAATATTGCTGAAAGCATTACTAACAAACAAAAATTAAATGCCATAGAACAAGATTTAATTGATGCAAATAAAAAGTTTAATGAATCTCAAACATATTTAGAAGATTTAAAATTAAAATTAAAAAATAAAATAAAATAAAATAATTTTTTTAATTATAGGTTAACAATGTCTATTAAAATAAATTTAAACATAGATTTAAATGGAAAAAAATACCCAGTTTTATGTGAGCCAGGTGAAGAGCAAAGAGTAATAAATTCCTCAAAAGAGGTTAATAAAGTTATTAACGAATTATCTGCTGTATCAGAAAGTATAGGTGAAACAAGGTTACTGGCAATGACTTGTTTGTTGCTGGCAGACAAATTAATTGATAAAAGCGAAGTTATAGAAAGTGAAAATTCCCAGATTAAGACCAATTTAAACTCACAACAAGTAATCGAACTTGTAAATTGGATTGAAAAAGTAACTATACGAATGAATAATGTTGCAAGCTTGCTTGAAAAAAACTAATATAACTGGACGGAAGCTGGGCAATTTGTTAGGAATTTTAATTCTTGGGGCCATAAGTATTCTTCGGGAGCCGTCACTTTTTTGATTTTGGTCAAAATATATGGTGCCCACCTGTTCAACAGGCAACAAAGAATAATATATCCGACGATTTTTTGGCTTCCGTAACTCCAATTTTATAGTAATTTTAATGAAAAACCAACTCCGCCTTCAAGCAAAAAAAAATAGAGATAAAATAAAATTAATTTTGGGCAAAAATTGTCTATTAAATATTCATATAACTTATTGTTTAGATCAAATCCTATCTCAAAAACAAAATATTAAAAGTGTTGCTTTATATTATCCTATGCTAGATGAACTTTCTCCCTTAAGTTTTGTCCAATATTTTAATTTATATAATCTTAAATTAGCATTGCCAATTGTATGCATTCAAACAAAAAACTTAATTTTTAAAGAATGGGATCTCAAGCAAGATTTGAAAAAAGGAAAGCTTGGTAATTTAGAACCTTTAGAAAACAGCATTTCAATTTCACCTCAAGTCTTGATCGTTCCAATGTTAGCTTTTGATAAAAACTTATATAGAATTGGCTATGGTGGTGGTTATTATGATAAGGCAATTAATAAGTTAAGAAGTTATTTTAATACAGAAAAAAAAGACTTTATTACAATTGGACTTGCATATAGTGGTCAAGAAATTAAAAGTATCCCTTATGAAAGCCATGATGAGCAGTTGGACTATATAATAACTGAGAAGGAATTGTTATCAAGGGTAAATAAAAGTTAATTAAAATTAGAAAAGAAGATGCATATGAAAGTTTTATTTATAGGAGATATAGTTGGAAGACATGCAAGGAATTATGCTCAAAAAAAAATTATACAGTTAAAGTCTGAACTTAAATTAGATGCCATAATAGTTAATGTAGAGAATTCTGCAGGTGGCTTTGGTGTTACTCCATCAATTTGTGAAGATTTTTTTAAAGCTGGTGCTGATGTTCTAACTACTGGAAATCATATTTGGGATAAAAGAGAAATAATTTCATATATAAGTGAAAGTGATAAGTTATTGCGTCCTCTCAATATGATAGAAGGAACTCCAGGCTTAGGTATGACTATTATTGAAATACCCGCTGGTAGAATAGGTGTTGCAAATATAATGACAAATTTATTTATGGGGCCAACTGATCCTGTTTTTGAAACCGTTCCTAAAATAGTAGAAAAATTTAAATTAAATTCTAATGTTGATTTTTCAATTGTTGACGTTCATGGAGAGGCATCTTCAGAAAAGATGGCTTTAGGCTTTGCATTAGATGGAAAAGTTTCTGCTGTGGTTGGAACTCATACTCATGTTCCTACTGCTGATCATCGTGTATTAGAAAATGGAACCGCTTATATTACTGATGTGGGTATGAGTGGAGATTATGATTCAGTTATTGGAATGAATAAAAAAGAAGCAATGACAAGGTTTATTTATCCAAATATAAAAAACCCAAGACTTGAGGTCTCAACTGGTGAACCAACCTTATGTGGTGTTATTATAGAAAGTAATGAAAATGGTTTAAGCAGATCAATTCATCCATTAAGGTTAGGTGGAAAATTGCAACAAACTATTTTAAATTGATTAAATAAATAACTTAAATTTAGGGTTTTTATAAAAATGGCAGGACATTCAAAATTCAAAAATATTATGCACAGAAAAGGTGCTCAGGATTCAAGGAGAGCAAAGAAATTTTCTAGGCTTACAAAAGAACTTCAAGTAGCGGTAAGAGGAGGAACTGATCCTAATAGCAATCCAAGACTTAGGTCTGCTTTGTCTGCCTGTAGAGCTGTAAATATGCCTAAAGATAACATTGAGAGAGTTTTAAAAAAAGCTGAATCAGGAGATAGCCCAAACTTAGAAGAAATTAGGTATGAAGGTTATGCTCCTGGAGGCATCGCTTTAATCGTTGATGCTGTTACAGATAATCGTAATAGAACTGCCTCAGAAGTGCGCTCATCATTTACTAAATTTGGAGGAAACTTGGGTGAAACTGGTTCTGTATCATTTATGTTTAATAATATTGGTCAAATCATTTATCCTAAGATTATAAAAAGTGATGATGAAATCTTTGAAATTGCAATTGAGGTTGGGGCTAATGACGTTAGATCAGATGAGTTGAATCATGAAATCATTACATCTATAAATGATTTTAATAACGTTAGAGAAAAATTAGAAGACTTAATTGGCCCTTCTGAGCAAGCAGAGTTAATATGGCAACCAGAAAATTATATTGTTGTTGATGAGGAAAAAAGAGCTTCATCACTTATGAAATTAATTGATACTCTTGATAATTGTGAAGATGTACAAAATGTTTATGGTAATTTTGATATTAGTGAAGATATTTTAAAAGAGATTATAATTTAATAAGGTTAGGTTTTTGCGTATTATAGGTATCGATCCAGGATTAAGGCATACAGGTTGGGGTATAATAGATATAGTTAATAATAAGTTAATTTATGTAGCTGATGGAAGTATATCTGCGCCAGTTTCATTGACAGATGGTAATAGATTATTTTTTATTAAACAGAATCTAACAGCCTTAATGCTTCAATATAAACCTTCTATTTCAGCTTTAGAACAAATTTTTGTTGGTGCAGGGATTGGCTCAAGTCTAAAGCTTGGAATGGCAAGAGGAGTTGCTTTGATGGTTTTAGCTGAAGCTGGATTGCAAACAAAAGAGTTACCTCCTCGTCTTGTAAAAAAAACTATTACGGGCTCAGGATCGGCATCTAAAGAACAAATTAAATCAATGGTTGTAAGACTGTTAAATATAACTCCTAAAAATGAAGATAGTTCTGATGCTCTAGCAATAGCAATATCAGCTCAGCATATTGATGAAAATAATATGATATCTAATAATGTAAAAAAAAATAAAAGTTTAGATATAGCTATAGCTAAAGCTTTATTAAAAGAGCAAAATATAAGATAATAATGTAATTATAAAAATTAAGGATATTAATGATAGCTTCTTTAAAAGGTGTTTTAGCATCAATAGGTAAATCTGATATTATTATAGAAGTAAATGGAATAGGTTATTTATTAAACGTCTCATCTAAATTAATTTCTTCTTTAGGTAATTTAGGTTCAAATTTATCCCTTTTTACTGATTTGCAGATTAAAGATGATAAAATTGTCATGTATGGTTTTATTCATTCTTCTGAGCAATTATTATTTAGATTATTACAGTCAGTTCAGGGGGTTGGTCCTAAAGCGTCATTGTCTATTTTATCAACGTTATCAATTGATGAAATTATTTTAGCTATTTTATCAGGAGATAAAACTATGCTGTCTAGAGCAGATGGAATAGGGCCAAAGGTTGCTGCCAGGATAGCCTCAGAATTATTAGAAAAAGTATCAACGCTTAATTTTAATAGCTCTATTATAGAAATAGATCAAAAACATGATAATATAGAAAAAAAGAAGTTTGATTTTGAAGAAGAAGATACTGACGATGACTTGTCTGTGGTTTTTGAAGACACTATATCTGCATTAATTAATTTAGGTTATGGAAGAAGCGAAGTATTTTTAGTAGTAATGAAAATAAAAAATGAGTTTAGTAATAATAAGAAAAATAAATTATTTACTGTTAGTAATATTGTGCCTATAGCACTTAAAGAATTATCAAGGTGATGGTTGTGAATGATCAAATGGATACTAATGATAGATTAGTTAATACAGATATAATTGAACAGAAAGATAATTTTGATTTAAGTTTAAGGCCTAAAAATTTGAAAGAATTTATAGGGCAACCTCAAGTTCAAATAAATTTATCTACTTTTATTACTGCTGCTCGTTCTCGAAATGAGGCTATGGACCATGTTTTATTATTTGGCCCGCCAGGTTTAGGCAAAACAACACTTGCTCAAATTATATCGTTTGAATTAGGCGTGGGATTTAGATCTACATCAGGCCCTATTATAAATAAAGCTGGCGATTTAGCTGCGTTATTAACAAATTTACAGCCAAGAGATGTTTTGTTTATTGATGAAATACATAGACTTTCTCCCACTATCGAAGAGATATTATACCCTGCCATGGAGGATTTTCAGTTAGATTTAATGATTGGGGAAGGGCCTTCTGCTAGATCAATAAAAATTGATTTGCCACCTTTTACACTAGTTGGAGCAACAACTAGATCTGGATTGTTAACAACTCCATTAAGAGACAGATTTGGAATTCAAATAAGAATGGAATTTTATAATGCTTCTGATCTAATTAATATTTTATTAAAATTGGCTGAAAAACTAAAATTACATTTAGAAAAAAGCGGTGCATATGAAATTGCAAAACGATCAAGAGGAACTCCTAGAGTAGCAGGAAGATTATTAAGAAGGGTTAGAGATATTCTTTCAGTTTCTGAAAATAAAGTAATTGATGCAGATTTCGCTGATAAGGCTTTATCTCAATTAGATGTAGATAAATCCGGTTTGGATGCTATTGATAGAAAATACTTGAATGTAATTGTTAAAAAATATCAAGGTGGCCCTGTAGGTCTAGATACACTTTCTGCAGTTCTTTCAGAACAAAAAGATATGATTGAAGAAGTAATAGAACCATATTTATTACAACGTGGTTTAATTCAAAGATCGTCAAGAGGTCGATTTGTCTCTGCTGCAGGCTGGAGGCATCTTGGGCTAACTCCTCCCAATCATGCTCAAGAACAATCAGATATGATGAATAATCAAAAACAATAATATTTGTATGTTAATGGAATAGACATGCAAAATAACCCAGATTTACCTACAAGTAATATTTTTGATAATTTAAATGGGTTTATTTTAAATAAAAAACATTATTATGGACTGAGGGTATTTTATGAGGACACCGATGCCGGGAACATAGTATATCACGCAAATTATCTTAAGTTTTTTGAAAGAGCTAGATCATCTCTTTTAAAGCTACTGAATATTAATCAATTTGATTTAAAAAAAAATAAAGATGTTGTTTTAGTTGCTAGAAAAGCTCAGATAGATTGGTATAAAGCAGCTCAACTTAACGATACTCTATTAATAGAAAGTCGCCTTAAATATGCCAAAAACTCAAGTATAACTATTGAGCAAAAGGTTTATAGATATTTGGATTGCAAAAAAAGTTATGATTTTCTGGTTCTAGGGGTTATCCAGATTGTTGCAATTGATAGTGATTTTAAAGTAAGACGAATAAAATTAATTTTAAATAATAGTTTTTTTAAAGAATAAATAATTAAAAGCTAAATTATAATTTAAGTAAAGGTTTTAAATAATGACCCCAGAAGTGAAAACTGAAATAATTTCAAGTGGACAAGATTTGTCAATTTTAGGATTGTTTTTTCAAGCAGATCCTTTGGTACAAGGCGTAATGTTTCTACTTATTTTTGCTTCAATATGGTGCTGGGCTATTATTATTAATAAATCAAATACTATAAGAAAAGAGAAGAAATTTTCTTCAATATTTGATAATTTTTCTTTATCTGAAGTGGATTTAGAAAAATTGTATGATTACTCTGTTGAAAACTCAAGCTATGCTAAGGCTAAAGTCTTCATTTCAGGTATAGAAGAGTTTAAAGAAATTAATTCAAAACGAGTATCTTCTCCAAATAAGTCAAATGATATTTTGCAAAGAATTAATAATTCTATGTTAATTTGTATTAGTAAAGAAATTGATAGGTTAGAAAATGGGATGACATTTCTGGCTTCTATTGGCTCTGTGGCTCCTTTTATAGGCTTGTTAGGGACGGTATGGGGAATAGTAAATGCATTTCAATCTATAGCTTTAAGTAATAATACAAGTTTAGCAGTTGTTGCCCCTGGCATTGCAGAGGCTTTGTTTGCAACAGCTTTGGGATTATTGGCGGCTATCCCAGCAGTGGCGGCATTTAATAAATTTTCAAATGACTTAGATAAATTTTCTAACAAATTAGAGTATTTTTCAATGGAGCTCTCTTCAGTTTTGCTTCGTAAAATAGAAGAAGATTAAATGTATAATAATTTTGCTTTAAGAAGTTCAAGAAAAAAAAAGAGATCTATAAGTCAGATTAATGTCACTCCATTCGTTGATGTAATGCTTGTTTTATTGATTGTATTTATGATTACGGCCCCGTTATTAACTGTTGGTGTTTCTGTTGACCTTCCTAAAACTAAGGCTTCCGAATTAAATTCAAAAGGTGATCCTATTGTTATTAGTATTAAACAAAACGGTGATTTATACATTCAAGAAAGAATTATTGATAATCTTCAATTGTTGCCTCGTCTCCAAGCCATATCATCTGGTAATAAGGACTTAAGAGTTTATGTAAGAGGTGATAAAGATGTTCCTTATGGTATAGTATTAGACACAATAGCTAAAATTAAAAAATCAGGGTTTAAGAAGGTTGCACTTGTAGCTAAGCTTAAAGAGAGTTAAGATTATGTATAGGTCATTTTTTTTTTCATTAGCATTACATGGTTTCTTTATATTATTAGCTTATTATGGTTTACCAAGTATAAGAACTCATCAGATTATAGAGCAACCAATTGATATTGTTGAAGATACGCCAGTTTCTTCCAAAACTTCTTTAAAACTAGGAACTAAAAAGGCAAGAGAAGTTAAAAAAATAGAAAAAAAAATTATTAAAAAACCTGTAGTTAAAAAAACTCCACCACCACCACCTTTGCCTGATAAGAAGATGGTTGATAAAAAAAATAAAGAAATTGAAAAAATCAAAGAGCTAAAAAAAATAGCAAAATTAATTAAACAAAAACCTACATTAAAAATTCAAAAAAATAATAAAATTGAGACGCCTAAAGCGATTTCAAAGCCAGATACAATTAAGAATATACAAAACTCACAACTTGCTAAAGGTATTCTTAAAACTTTAACAAAACCTTCTCCAGTTATGGATAGTGACAAAAAAGAAAATCGTAAAAACAATAACAAAGACGTATTAAACAAAATTAGGCAAATGGTAGGTAACTCTAGTAAAAAAGTTCAGGAAATAGAAAAAGAGCTAACTCAAACAGAATATGATAAAATTAAAAATCATATAGGTAAGTGTTGGGATATTTCTTATAGCGCAAGTGAAGTTAAACAAATAATAGATTTAAAAATTAGCGCTAATATAGATGGAACAGTTAATAGTGTTGAAATAGTAGATAAGTCTTTATACGGGAAAGATGCTTTTTATAGAGCTACCGCTGATTCAGCCAGAAGAGCCGTTTTAGATTGCTCTCCATTGCCTATACCTAAGAATAAAGCCGAACGTTTTAAGAGTTTCTATTTTGATTTTGACCCTTCTTTTATTTCTAGCTATTAATTTTTATTGTCGCCATATTCTTGCCTCATAAAAATTATTTAATAATTATTAATTGTTTATAAAGTAATTATTTGTGATGAGGTTTGGTTTGAATAAAAGATTGAAATTCAAAATTTTAAGTTTTTTTATGCTTTTAATTTCTTTGTGTAATTCAGAAATTTTTGCTGAAGATTTAAGGATAAAGATTAATTCTGGCCAAGTTGAGCCTCTGCCAATAGCTATTGCTAATTTTACAGGATTAGATGCTAAATCTAGTGAAATAGGAAGACAAATTTCAGACGTGATAACAAATAACCTAGTAAGATCAGGACAATTTAAAGCTGTAGAGAGCGCTGCTTTCATTGCTCCGCCAACAAGTCCATCCGTTAGACCTAATTTCTCTGATTGGACTCCTCTTGGAATTAAGGCTCTAATTAGTGGTTCAGCTAAAGCGATCAATGAAAACCAAATGGAAATAGAGTTTCGGTTATGGGATGTGATTGCAGAAACTGACTTAGTTGGCTTAAGATTAAGTGTAGATAGTAATTCTTGGCGGAGAGTCGCTCATATAATTTCTGATGAAATTTTTCAGCGTTTATCAGGAGATACAGGTTATTTTGATACTAGAATAGTTTATGTAGCCGAATCTGGATTGCAAAATAAACGGGTCAAAAGACTTGCTATAATGGATCAAGATGGAGAGAATCATCAGTATTTAACGGATGGAAGTTTTTTAGTTTTAACACCTAGATTTTCACCTACATCACAAGAAATAACTTATTTAGCATATTATAAGAATGAACCTAGAGTATATATTTTTAACTTAGAAACAGGACAACAAGAGCTTTTAGGTTCTTTTCCAGGAATGACATTTGCACCAAGGTTCTCTCCATCCGGCGACAAAATAATTATGAGTTTAGCTGATAAAGGGGTTACTGATATTTATGAAATGAACTTAAATACTCAAGAAGTTATAAGGTTAACTAATAGTTCATCTATAGATACATCGCCAAGTTATTCTCCGGATAGTAGTAAAATTGTTTTCAATTCTGACAGGGGAGGATCTCAACAATTATATATTATGGACAAAAATGGAGCAAAAGTTAAAAGAATATCTTATGGAGAAGGAAGGTATGCAACGCCTGTTTGGGCTCCTAAAGGCGAATTGATAGCATTTACAAAAATGTTAAAAAATAAATTCTATATTGGTGTTATGGCTCCAGATGGATCAGGTGAAAGGCTTTTAGCAGAAGGATACTTAGTAGAAGGTCCTACTTGGGCTCCAAATGGAAGAGTTTTAATGTATTTTAAGCAAGATGCTCCAGTTGATAACGATAAGAGTTCTAACGTAAACCTTTATAAAGTTGATATAACAGGGTTTAGAGAAGAAAGAATATTAACTCCTAGCGATGGTTCTGACCCCGCTTGGTCGCCATTATTAAATAATTAAAGTATTAAAACATTTTAAAATGAGTTGAATTATGAGTCCTTATGAATTATAAGAAAATATGTAATTTTAAAGAATCTTTATAATCAAGTTTTGATACATTGTTTTGTTAATTTTAAGGAGTTTGTAATGAAAAAGAAATTTATCGCTTTAATAGGAGCTGTATCTTTACTCGCAGCATGTGAAACGGCATCACAAAAAGTAGTTGGTGGCTCTGCTACTTCTAGTGCTAATGGAAGTTCTGCTAGTTCATCAAAAGTAAGTTCATCAAAAGTAAGTTCATCAAAAGTAAGTTCATCAAAAGAAAGT
>JAQBXK010000068.1 GCA_027625145.1 Pseudomonadota bacterium | reverse complement strand
ATGAGTATTCATTTGATAGTTTTATCCATTATCTTTTTTTGCTTATAGATTTTATTATTTTGGCATTTCCGCGCGGCCAAACGCATGTTTCTTGACTGCATACTTCGAAATCCAATTTTTTAAAAATAGCTAATAGTTTAGCTTTGGTATAACAATTTTTATGGTATTGGCCATCACCCTTTTGACTGCCGAATATGGAAGCGGTCAAGTATCCCCACTTGTTTTTATATGAATATTCATAATTCCCGAACCAATGTTGCTGCTCAATGGCTTCATCGTCATCCCTGTACCAATCCTTCCAGTCGTCTTTTGCTTTTAGCCATGATTTGACCAGGTCGTCAAAGTCCGGAACCAAAAGATGGAACACCCCTCCTTTTTTTAATACTCTTTTAACTTCATAGAACGCCTTCTTTTCCTCTTTAAAGTTCAAGTGCTCAAATAGGCAGTCGGATCTTATTTCGTCTACGCTATTATCTTTTATGGGCAAATTAAATATATCCCAATTTTTGATTATAATATTATCGGGGAATTTTCTATTAGGGTAACGTTCTCGAAGATCTTTTAAGGTATCTATATCAATATTTGTATATCCTTCCAGCGGGGTGGACCCGCAGCCTAAATTAATTTTCATATCTTAATATCTTATTTAGTTTATTGATATTTAAAGAGCAATCGGTTGCCATATTTACATCTTTAACTTCTTTTAATGTTATGCCTTTTATGGCAGGGACAGATTCTCGTACAAAATTGAAAACAGATTGTCCTTTACCCCCTATATTTATAATACCTTCTTCGTCTAGCACGTTTAATATTAGCGCGGCAGCTTCATCCACATAAACCAAGCTTTTTTTTGTGAACAGGAAATATGAGAGTGATGCCCTCTAATTGAATTTAAGGGAGCAACAACAGTGAAAATTCGTGCAATTATAAATGGTACATTTATTGTATTCTGTAATACTATTAATTTCCCATTATTTTCCGAAAATTGAGGAATAATATCCAATTTTAATGAATCAACCTTCGGCAGTTTTTGGACTTCTTGTGAATTATTCATTATGATTATTTAATACTTGAATAATAATTTTAGAGTATTGATCTAGATTATACTCAGTTAAATTTAACGCACAAGGCAAATTTATCCCCCTGGAAGATATGTCATATGCGACTAAATTTCTAAATTTAGCTTCCTTTATATCAAAGGCAGGAAGAGAAGTTAGTGGATAAAAAAATGGTCTTACTGGAGCACCAAATTTTTCTATTTTATTCATTGCAACTTCTTTTGACAAGTTATAAGATTTTCCAATTATTAATGCTGTGGCCCATACCCCGTTTACAACATAACTAGGTTCTGGATTTAAAATTATATCCGGTAAGTCTTTAAGTCTTTCGACAAAACCTTTCCAAATCCACCTTTTCTTATCAACTAACTCCTCAAGTCTTTGAAACTGCGCGTATCCCAAAGCAGCTTGAACGTTGAAAGGCATATATTTATAAGTTACTTCTGTATTAAAATAAGTTCCTGGTGCTCTTCCATGATCGCGTAGAAATTTACATCTTTCATATAAAATGTGGTCATCAAGTAATAACATTCCTCCTTCGCCTGTCGTTATAGTTTTAGTTCTATGAAAACTAAATGTGGATCCGACACCAAAGCTTCCTGCCTTTCTGCCTTTGTATGATGATCCCAAGGCTTCTGCAGCATCTTCAATGAGTATAATTTTTTGAGAATCGCAATAATTTTTTATTAAATCGTAATCGGGCATATTACCAAAAAGGTCAACAACTATAACTGCTTTTGTTTTTGGAGTTACACATTTTTTAATCGTATCAACAGTTAGACACCAATGAATCGGATCTATATCTGCGAAAACCGTTTTAGCTCCCAAATAAGTTATACCAGCTACAGATCCGATCCATGTACAATCTGGGACAATAACCTCATCATCTTGTCCAACACCTAAACCTGAAAGCAATAAGTGTAAGGCAGTTGTACAATTTGGTGTCATTAATCCAAATTGGCGAGAATGATATTTTGCAAATTCATTTTCAAATTTTTCAACATAATAATACGCATCTTTACCGTACCAACCATTTCTCAATGCATCTAGAACATATTTTTCTTCTAGTTCTGTGACAGAAGGGCCTGCCATGAATATATTATCCATAAAATTACTTTATATTTTTCTTACAAATTTTGCTGGTGTACCATAAAATACTACCCTATTATCTATACTTTTGGTAAGTAATGACCCTGCCCCTAAAACAGAGTCCTCTCCAATGATTAATCTGGGCATAACAGTCGCTCCAGCACAAACCCAAGAGTTTTTCTTAAGGTAGATATTGCCACATAATGTTGCTCCAGGCCCAATCTCACACCCTTCTTCTATTATAACTTCATGATCTATATTAGCATTAGTATTGATTATAACATAATCACCTAAAACTGCTCTTGATTGAACTACCGATCCCGCCATAATTTGTAACCCCTCTCCAAGTAGAACATTCTTGTCAACAATTGCTGAGGGATGAATCAAACTTATAGGCTTTAAACCTAACTTTTTTAATTTATTTGCTATAAAAACTCTAACTTTACCGTGTGGATTTCCTATTGAAATGTTAAAATAAATATTTGGCAAATCCTTTCCTGTCATCCATTCATTGAATCCATCCCATCCAGTATATAACTGAACATCAGCAAAAGGAGATTTCAACCCAACTGTATCGTCAAAAATCGCAACCAGATTATCCCCATTCAATTCAATAATAGATCTATTAACAATAGACTGACCAGTTGCTCCCCACAAAATTATATTTCTTTTCATTCAATCTAACTTAGTAAATATTAGTTTTAAGCCAATCAAATCCAATAAAACTATCATCGTAGGGAATTCTAATTTCTTCTTCTATATCATAAACTCCAGAGGTAAAATAGACAATATTCATGGGACCATTTATGCACTTATAACCATGCGCTACTCCTGGAGGAAACTTATAAACTATTGGAGATTGATTATCACCACATAAAAATGTCATTATTTGTTTATATGTTTTCGAGTTTTCCCTCATATCAAATAAAGAAACTGAAATTAATCCATTTAACACATAGTTTAACTGCCATTGAGACTTATGAGCGTGCCAAGCTTTAATAACCCCCTGGTATACTAATGAATGACTAATCTGAGTAACATTTTCTTGAAATTCAGGATTATTGCACCTTAAAAGTTCTCTAAAAAAACCTCGCTCATCGTTAAATGTAGTAAGCTTTATTATTTCAACGCCTTCTATCATCTATAAAACATGAATATTTGGAACAAATAATATCCACTTTCCTCCATTTTCAACAAAATCATTTTCTTTTGCCATAATTTCTTTTGAATGGTTATATGCAAATAATACTAAATCATGTCTATTAATGCTCTAGGATGGGGAAAGGGCTTTTCGTTCATGGCAACCCTTAAGATTAGATGTTTTGGGCATAGCCTAACCGAGCATTCGCCGCCCAGTTTGGACCATCCATAGTTAGTGAAGGGATTTAAATTATCATTTTCTTTGTAATCTCCTTTTGTGCCGGGATAAACATAATCCGTAGAAATATAAATAAGTTTAATTTCATGTTCAATGCATAAAGCGCTTATATTGGCTGTTCCTATGATGTTTGTCTCTACGCTGAGCTTTGGGTCTGTTTCATGAATAACCATAGGTCTAGTAAGCGCCGCGCAATGTAGAAAGTAATGGGGGGGAAAGTGACTTATAGCCCTTTTTATGTCTTTTATATTTTTTATGTCCATTTCTTTCTTGGACGGAGCATATAATTCATATTCCGTATTTTGAGACTGTATATGGGTAGATAGATTTCCGTCGCCTCCCGAAATTAATATGCGTATTTTTTTATTCTTCATTTATTTTTTTAAAAAAGGACTCCCAGCAGTGACTTACCGGGGGAGCCCATGATTCATGCACTAATTCCCATCTTTCTGATGGCTTGAAGACTGTAGTGAAATTGCGAGAGGCCTCTGCAATCTCTCTGTTGTTATTAATATCGATAAAGTCCGTTATTATCCCACTATTTAGGGCCCTATCAATGGTGTGGGCGTCATGAGCTGTGTCTCTAACTTCTGTATTTCTATATTTGCCGACTGGATTTTTGACATAAAAATTTAAAGAATTAGTATTAATAAAATTTATATAATTTTCAACCACCCCTTTTACCATTTCATTAAACCCGTCTATTTGTATCGTTAAATCAAAACGTTTTTCTTTTAAGTTATCAAAGTTAGTAATGGGGGTGAATGTGATTTTTTCATAATCAGAGGAATCTAAAACTTTTTTCAAATAGGGGCGCGAGACGCTTATCCTTTCTTCTAGATCGACGATAGTATAGGATCTGCATTCGGCATTAGATAGTATGGCATGACAAGTCCTCCCGTAACCGGCGCCTATTTCTAAAATATTTCTATTATTTAAATCTATTAATTTAAATAAAGTAGTAATTTCATATACCGATTGTAGGTAGTCGTAGCAAAGCTCCTCCCCCTCAATTGTGACAGTATTGGGATTTCCGACGGTCCTATTTTTAATATTAGATAAAAAATTAAATTGTTGTGGGGTGAGTCGTGAGCCTAAATTGTATAATAAAATTTTTAAATAACGAAGTCCATTGGTGGCCGGGTCCCACGTGGTTATCCTGTAAAAATAAGGAGATACTTTAAAGGCTTCCCAGTCTTTTAGGGCATCATCATCTTTTAATTTATTTATAGAGGTCCATTGTTCGTCTATTTGCATTTTGCTTTCTTTTATATATCTTTCATTCAGCTGTTTCATGCTTGCTTAGATTTCTTAGTTTGTGTAGAGTTTTATTAATTTCATTAAACAAATCATCAGTTGGCTTGAATCCTATTGATTTAATTTTTTCATCACTAACTTCATATGAAAATTGATTAAGTAAAGGGGTGTCTACCATGTTAATGGTGATGTCGGCGGCATCCTTAATCCATGATATTATATCTGATAACCTGTAGTTTCCTGTTAAGATGTTGTATGTTTCGTTCCACGCTTCATTTTGGACAAGAAACCTTATGGCGTTAACCGCATCATTTAACCCAAGATATGGCCTGCGCTGATCATAGTTTTCCCTCCATACTGTAAGGGGGGATCCGGTCGCAGCTTCAAAGCAAAATTTATTAATAGCAGTATGGAATCGCATTCCTGAGCTAACTCCGAATATAGTTCCAAGCCTGAGTATCATATAGCCATTTTTATAAGTGGACAACCTCTTCTCTATTTTTATTTTTGTTTCAGCATAAGGACTTTGGGGATTTAGGAAAGAGTCGTCGTCTTCATGAACCACATCTGCAGATACCC
>JAQBXK010000004.1 GCA_027625145.1 Pseudomonadota bacterium | reverse complement strand
TAGTTATTGGAAAATCATATAAATGAGAATAGGAATGAGCCATAACCTCATTGGATTTTTTGGTTGCGGCATAAAAAGACATTGGCGTATCACATTTTTGATTTTCATGTAGTGGCATGTCTTTGTTGCTTCCATAAACAGAAGAAGTTGATGCCATTAATAGATGGTCAGGGTTATATTTTCGTGCCATTTCAAGAATGTGAAAAGTCCCTATTAGATTAGACTCAACATAAGAAATTGGGTTCTCAATAGAGTATCTTACACCAGCTTGAGCTGCTAAATGTATAATTATATTGGGTTTATGATTTGAGTAAATTTCATTTAATAATTTTGAATCTTGGACCATACCCTGATAATTATAGAAATTAGTATTTTCACATAAAAGCTTTTGCCTGGCCCTCTTCAAGTTCACATCATAATAATCTGTCATTCCATCAAGGCCTATAATTTTCCAATCACAAGATAATAAAAATTTTGCTAAATGAAAACCAATAAATCCAGAAGAGCCTGTTATTAAAGCAACTTTCCTAATTTTCATTACTCCTATTATTACAAATTACTTTAGAAATATAATTTTTTATAAAAGTAATTTAATTTAAAATAAATATTCACTTTAATAATTATATTATATTTTAAATGGTTTGATTATAGTTGTTTGTTTATCCTTAGTTTTCTATGTCTAAGTTTCTCATTTGTTGGAACCATATGACTCATAATTCCATTTTGCACTCTACCCATTTTTATCATAACCATAGAAGAAATTATATTTAGACAAATTTTTTGAGCCGTGCCAGCCTTTAATCTTGTTGAACCTGATATTACTTCTTCTTTTGTATCAAGTATAATTTGTGCTTGTCCAAACTTTAATATGTTTCCCTTAGGGTTGTTGCTTATTGTAATTGTAAGAGCTCCCTTTTTGTATGCTTCTTCCAATACTTTGCATGTGAAAGGAGTATTACCACTTGCTGCCAAACCAATCACAACATCTTGTGAATTTATAAATTTTTTTGATGTAACTTCTTCAGCTTGCAAGATATCATCCTCGGCATTTTCCACAGCATTTAAAATGGCCTTATTACCTCCTGCTATAATGTATTCCAACCTATCCTTTGGCCAATTAAAAGTTGGGAAAAGTTCAACTCCATCTTGCACTCCTACTCTACCGGAAGTGCCCGCCCCTACATAAACCAACCTTCCTTTAGTGTTAAGCATTAAATGGTCGTATATTTTATTTATTGCAAACTCTATAGATTTAGAAGCTTTTCTAACTTCTATCGCAGCTTTTTTTTGTTCATCAGCCATTAGTAATATACCATCTGATATACTTAAATGATCTATAGGCTTATTTTTTTTATACAAAAGTTCTGTTTTTGGTATATTTTTAAACATGTTTTATATTATATAATTTCTAAAAATATAAAAAGGAAATTTTAATTTTGAAATATGATTTTTTAAATATTATTGGTTTAATGACAGGAACCAGTATGGATGGAATAGATATTAGCTTAGTTCAAACTAATGGTTTGGAATTAAGAAGATTAAATAAAAATTACTTTTATAAATATAATAATAAAACAAAATCATTTTTGATGAATATTTTAAATGAAGATATAAGTTTTAATTTAAAAAGAAAACAACACTTGGATGAATTTATTACTAACGAGCATTATTTAGCTTTAAAAGATTTAGACATTATTGAAACATGTGATTTAGTAGGCTTTCACGGGCAAACAATTCATCATGATCCAGAGAATAAAATCTCTATTCAGTTAGGTAATCCCAAAAGACTTGCTAAAATGCTTAATAAGGATGTTATTTTTGATTTTAGATCAAATGATCTTAAATTAGGGGGTCAGGGGGCTCCGTTAGCGCCTATTTATCATGAATTCATAATTAAAAAATTTAACTTAAAGCTACCATCTTGTATATTAAACATAGGTGGCGTTTCAAATTTAACGTACTGGGATGGCAACAGGTTACTTGGTTTTGATACTGGGCCAGGAAACGCATTAATGGACAACTATATCTCAATTATATCCAATAAGCGCTTTGATAAAAATGGGGTTTTAGCCTCAAAAGGGATACCAGACAAAAAAATAATAAAACGTTTTCTACATCATAGTTTTTTTAAAAAACCACCTCCAAAATCTCTTGATAAACACTCATTTATAGATTTTTATAATGAGTTACTTAAAAAAAAATATTCCAACGCTGATATTATGGCTACTTTGGCAGAGTTTACTGTTGAGTCTATTGTTTCTAGTTTATTATTTTTACCTCAAACAGTTAATAGCATTTTAATTACTGGCGGTGGATATAGAAATATTCACTTAATGAAACGCTTAAATGATAGATTAAAATTAAAATTTTTAAATGAAGAACAATTAGGTATCGATTTTGATTATATTGAATCTGAGTTAATAGCTTACCTGTCAGCGAGGTCTATTTACAACCTTCCAATCACATTCCCTTCTACAACTGGAATTTTCCAACCTTCATCAGGAGGCAAGCTATATAGTTGTCTATAAAAAACCGTTTTGGTTATCAATATAAAAGGGTCTTAATTTAAGAGATGGAGGCAGAATTTCTCTAATATCTGAAAAAGGAAAGGAAGAAATAAAACTGTATGCCTCTGCATATTTACCTTTTGGTGCATTACATTGAGCTGCTCTGTAAGCATTCATCAATTTAAATAAGTCTACAAATCTCTCAGGATTTTGGCTATTATGTTTTAGGACTGCTTCTTTTTTCATTTCAAAATGATCTGTTATATCAATATAATAATTAGGCTGAAAATTAACTCCCATTAAAGTATCACAATATAATACAGGTATATAATGACTAACCGCACTACTTGTTAAGATTGATAATGACCGGTGATCAGCATGATAATCATGTTGAGAGTGAGTAATGATTAAATCTGGCATAACCTTTAATATATTTTCTTTAATAATTTTTTTATGTTCAGGTATTTCTCCTAACTCACCATCTGGTATATTTAAAAAAATTGGTGAAGACAGATTTTTTAATCCCGCAACAGCTTCTCCAGCTCTTTTTTTGATCAATAATTTATCTGTCTGACAGCCTCCTTTTGCACCATCAGTCGCAATCATTGTAAACACTTGATTACCTTCTTTTTTATAAATGGAAACTAAACCATACATAAAAATTTCAATATCGTCAGGATGAGCACCTAAGGCTAAAATTTTCATTATATTTTTCTCCTAATTTAGATATGATAATATTCCAATATGCATAAAGATATCAAATGAAAAAAAATAATAATAAAAATAATACAACAGGGTACATAGAAGGTTATTATGGTAAACTATTAAGCTGGGATAACAGAAAGCTTATAGTTGAGTCGCTCCAAAAAAACAATATGAATACCTATTTTTACGCTCCTAAAGAAGATGAACACCATAGATTAAATTGGAGAAAAAAATATAATTTAAAATGGCGAAAATGTTTTCGTGACTTCACAAAATTTAGTAAAACAAATAATATAAACGTTATAGCAGGAATAGCTCCAGGACTAGACTTTGATTTTAATAAGTTCAATGATACAACACAGAAAAACAAAAGTCTTGATTATACTTTACTCCATAACAAAGCAAAACAATTACTAGATGACGGAGCAACTTCAATATCTCTATTATTGGATGACATTCCAGAAGATTTTATAAATAAATTTGGCAATAAAATATCAGAAGGAACTAGCCATGGTATTTTAGCAAACATGCTATCTGAAAGTTTAGGTAGGAACATTTACTTCGTACCTAGAATATACGCAGACGAATTGATTGATGGTGAACCTTATTATTTAAAAGATCTAAGTGCTGTCTTAAATCCAAAAATAAAAGTATTCTACTGTGGCAAAAACGTTGTTTCAAAAACTTTAACTAATTATTCAAAAATAAGAAAAGTCTTATGTAATAAAATAGTCTATTGGGATAATTATTATGCTAATGATTATTGTCCTAGACGTTTTTTTATTGGCCCTTACATTGGAAGAAAAAAGTTAAATAATGTTATGGTTAATCCAACTGGATTGATTAAAACAGACTTGTTGATTTTAGATATAGTTGCAAGTAATTTGAATGATAAAGTTTTTACAAATAAATGGAAAAAAATATTGGAAAATCACGGAGTTCCATTTGTGTTTCACACAATAAAACAATATCTTTTAAAACCAGATTTTGGCTCTAATCCTTTACTTCAATCATTTGATGTCAACACTAAACATATTGAAGCATTAGATTTTCTTTTATGGAAATGGAAAGGTGAGCTATCAAGAGAATGGTATCCTTATTTATTTAGTTTAAAGCATGATTTACAACTTAAACTAAATATTTTAACATCTGAACGGTTAATAAAAACGCAAACCATACCTCTATCTGAATATATTATAAAAAAATTGAATAAGGGAGAATTGTAATGAAAAAAATTGGATTTATTGGCTTAGGTAATATGGGATCCAAAATGGTTATAAATCTTTTAAAAGCTAATTATGAGGTTGTTGGTTATGATATTAATGAAAAACTTATAGATCAACTTATACCTAACGGCATCAAAAAAGCCTCTAGTTTGAAAGAAATTATCAATGATATTGATGTAATAATCACAATGTTACCTAACGGAGAAATTGTAGAGAAAGTTTATGAAAGTATTATCAACAAATTAAAACCAAACACTTTACTTACTGACTGCTCAACGATTGATGTTGATAAAGCTAAATTTCTTCATAAAAAATGTAATAAACATAATCTTTTATCTCTTGATGCACCTGTTTCAGGAGGTGTTGTTGGAGCAGAAAACAGAACATTAACTTTCATGGTAGGTGGAAGTGATGAAGCTTATAACTTAATGTTACCTTTATTTAATGTTATGGGTAATAAATCAGTACTATGTGGATCACATAGTTCTGGTCAGGCTGCAAAAGCTTGTAATAATATGTTACTAGCTATTACCATGATAGGAGTTGGAGAAGCATTTAATCTAGGAAGTAATTTAGGGTTAGATGCAAATAAACTATTTCAAATTCTATCTACTTCAAGTGCCTCATGTTGGTCTATTAACAACTATTGTCCTATTGAAAATGTTGGTCCTAAAAGCCCAGCAGACAACAACTATCAACCAGGGTTTTCTGCAAATCTAATGCTTAAAGATTTAACCATAGCTCTGGAAGCAATAGAGAATACTAAAACTTCAGCTCCTTTTGGACGTAAAGCCAAAGAAAATTTTGAAGCCATGATTAATAACGAAAAAGGTGATTTAGACTTTTCTGCAATTATAAATTTTAATAAATAAAAAAAACCATTTTTTACGAAAATGGTTTTTTAATTTTTTTATATTTAGATTAATAATGGAGCAATAACTAAACTTACAATTGCCATAACGTTTATTAAAATATTCATTGATGGGCCAGAAGTATCTTTCAATGGATCTCCAACTGTATCACCTACAACAACAGCTTTATGAACATCTGAACCTTTGCCGCCTAAATTACCTTTTTCAACATATTTCTTAGCATTATCCCAAGCCCCTCCAGCATTAGACATCATTAAAGCCATCATAACACAACATATAAGTGCTCCACCTAACATTCCACCAAGTGCTTTAGGTCCTAACAAAAATCCAATTACTACTGGTGATAAAACAGCAAGTGCTCCAGGTGCTATCATTTTTCGTAATGCAGCCTTAGTGGCAATATCAATACATCTTGCAGTGTCAGGCTTAGCTTTACCTTCCATTAAACCAGGTATTTCTTTGAACTGTCTTCTAACTTCTTTAATCATGTCAAAAGCAGCATCACCAACGGCCGTCATAGTCATTGAACTTACTAAGAATGGAAATATACCTCCTAAAAACATACCACATAAAACTAATGGATCATTTATAGCTAAAACAAAGCTTTCATCTTTAATAGATATTTTTTCTATGTATGCGCTTATTAAAGCTAATGCAGCCAGTGCAGCTGCACTTATAGCAAATCCTTTACCAATGGCTGCAGTAGTATTACCAACTTCATCAAGTGAATCTGTTATTTCTCTAGTTTCCTTCCCCATTTCAGCCATTTCAGCAATGCCGCCGGCATTGTCAGCAACAGGGCCATATGCGTCTATTGCCATAGTAATTCCAACAGTACTTAACATTCCAATAGCTGCAATTCCAACTCCATAAAGCCCCGCATAGACATTAGAAATAAATATTATTACTACTATAGTTAAAACAGGAATAGCAACAGATTGCATTCCAACAGCAAGTCCAGATATCAATACTGTAGCTGGTCCAGTTTCTCCATCTTTAGCTATTTTTCTTACTGGACTACCACCAGTATAATATTCAGTTACTAAGCCGACAATAATTCCACCAACTGATCCAGTTAAAACTGCAACCCAAACACCTGAGGAAACATTCATAAAATTTATTAAAAAATATGATGTAATAACAAATATAATTGCAGAACCAATTGTACCAAATCTAAGCGCTGTTTCAGCACTTTTAGAAGAAAATATTTTAACAGTTAAAATGCCTAATAATGAACATATTAAGCCCAAAGATGCTAAAGCTAACGGCATAAATTGTAACATGAATTGATCTCCACCAAGACTTGAAACGGTGGCACTGGTCATAGAGGCGGCCAAAGCTATACAAGCAATCATGGATCCACAATATGATTCAAAAATATCTGATCCCATGCCGGCTACATCACCAACATTATCTCCAACATTATCAGCAATAACAGCTGGGTTTCTTGGATCATCTTCAGGAATGCCTGCTTCAATTTTTCCAACTAAATCTGCTCCGACATCTGCACTCTTTGTAAAAATACCACCACCAACTCGAGAAAATAATGCTACAGATGATGCTCCCATTGCAAAACCTTCAATTGCATGAATGGTTTTTATATCTCCAGCAAAATAATAAAATAAAATTCCTACTCCTAATAATCCCATTGAGGCCACTGTTAAGCCCATAATGGAACCACCAAAAAATGCAATATTAAGTGCCTCAGCAGCGCCTTTTTCTTTAGCTGCAACTGCTGTTCTAACATTAGCTTTAGTTGCAGCATACATGCCTATAAAGCCTGCAATACCAGAACATAACGACCCTAATAAAAATGAAGCAGCAGTTTGCCAACCTAATGAGAAATAAAGTGCTAAAATACAAATTAGACAAAAAATAGCTAATCTTTTATACTCAGCAGACATAAAAACCATAGCACCAAGGTGTATTTCATCTCCAATCTCTTTAACGCGACCATCGCCTTCAGGTGAAGATTTAACTTTAAGATAAACCATATAAGCAGATAGAAGACCTAATACACCTAATGAAACTGTTATTAAAGAGTAGGGCATTTAACACCTCAAAAAAATTTTATTAAGAAAAAGTAACTTTTAATTCCATTAATTAAATCTGTAAAGATTTTTATTTGAAATATTGATTAAATATTCTTATACAAATCCTATCTTTAAGGTTATTTACTAAAAAAGTTAAATCTCTTTTTTTTAATGCAATGCAGCCTGCTGTAGTTCTTTTATCTAAAAAACTACAATGAATAAAAATTGCACTACCTTTATTCTTGATTGTTGGGGTTTTATTATGACAAATTTCTAACAGAATATCATATGCATTATCTTCTCTCCATAATTTTTCATAACTTAATTTTGTAGAAAGAAATTTATTGATTTTAATATAATTATTATAATAATTACTATTAACATCATCACACCAACCACAATTTCTAGTAATTTTATTTAGTTTTAAAATGTGTTTTTTTTTAAATTTAGGCCTTATAATTCTATCAGCTCTATAGTAGACTGATTTTAATCGCCATAGGCCAATTGGTGTAACTTTATCTCCTTCTATCTTTTTTGAAGATAATTTTAATCCTCCATCACCTAATTGGCATTCAAATATTTTGTTGCCTGCTCTTAAAAAGAGTCTTTTATTATGATTTATAACTACCCAATTCTTTTGCATTTAAGAAACATAAACCATTTTATTAAACTAGAAAAATGTATTTTTATTAATAATATTAATCTAAATTTAATTTAAATTTTTATTAAGATCAGGCTTTATTATGAATGAAAAATTAGGATGGAAAAAATCTTTATTAATTTACAAAGATATTAGAGTAATAAGGTTATTAATTTTAGGATTTTCTTCTGGATTACCAATATTGCTCATTTTTTCAACTCTTTCTCTTTGGCTTAAGTCGGCTGGAATTGATAGAAGTACAATTACCTTATTTAGTTGGGCTGGGCTTGCATACAGTTTCAAGTTTCTATGGGCACCAGTTATGGATAAAATACCAATAACTTTCCTCACTAATAAATTTGGGCATAGGAAAAGCTGGTTAATTATATCTCAATTGATGCTCATAATATCTATAGCAATGGTTGGATTTATTGATCCTAAATATAATTTGTCTCTAATGGCTATTATTATAGTTTTCATAGGTTTTTCTAGTGCAACTCAAGATGCAATGGTTGATACTTATAGAATTGAGTCTGCTCCAAAAAAATTACAAAGCGCAATGAGCGGAATATATATTGTAGGTTACAGGTTAGGAATGATAGCAGCGGGCGCAGGGTCGCTTATTCTAGCTTCATCGTTTGGTGGAGACGAAAAATTATATAATGTCGAAGCATGGCAAAAAACATATATGATTATGGCTTTACTCCAAGGTATTGGTTTAATTTGTACATTAATGTCTCCAGAGCCCAATTCTAAGAGAGTTTTATTAAATGATTTTAAAGATCGCTTAAAATTAATTAATATTTTTTTTATTTCAATTTTAGCATTTATTTTAATATACAATATTTTTCCTGTTATTAAATTTGATGATCCGTTGACAAAAGGTCTCTTGACAATTTCAAAATTTATATCTGCTTTCAGTGCAATGCTATTGGTTTTTGTTATTTCAACACGAACAAAATATATTAACAATTATGTTTTAGTCTCTACATTTTGGGATCCATTAGATAATTTTGTCAAAAAATATGGTACCATGGCTATCGTAATATTAATAATTATAGGCTTTTACAGAATTGCAGATATTGTAATGGGCGTAGTAGCCAACCTTTTTTATTCAGACAAGGGATATACCCTAAATCAAATAGCTACTTTCTCAAAATTCTGGGGATTAATTGCAACTATCTTTGGAGGATTACTTGGCGGAATATTAGCATCAAGATATAATAATTATTCAATTTTACTTTTAGGTGCTATTCTTGCTGCTGCTACAAACCTACTTTTTGCTTTGCTTGTCATATTAGAACCCAAGACTACTTATTTAATGATTGTCATTATTGCTGATAATCTCTCTGGTGGAATAGCCTCAGTTGCATTTGTTGCATTTCTTAGCTCATTAACAAATATCAACTTTACTACATCTCAATATGCTTTGTTTACATCTTTTATGTTATTTTTTCCTAAAATAATTGCAGGCTATTCTGGATTATTTGTAGAAAGCTTTGGTTATTTAAACTTTTTTATTTCTACTGCTTTAATGGGCTTGCCAGTAATAATATTAATAGTTGTATTTAAAAATAAGTTATTTATTAATAGGTAAATCTATTAAAAATAGAAAGTCATAATAATCATGTTGAAATATATATCAATTCCTGAACTTAATTTTTCTGAAAGCTGGAAAGTTGGATTGGAGAAAATTAATAGTTTAAGTAAAATTGATAAATATATGACATTATTTTGGTTTTTAGGACCATTTGTTTATTTAATAGAAAGAGATCCAGCTGATTTATGGCTAACTTCAATTGGTATAATTTTTTTAGCTAGATGTATCAAAAGAAAAGACTGGAGCTGGGCATCTCAACTTTGGTTTAAAAGCGCTTTAGCTCTATGGATATTCGGTTTATTTTCGGCAATTACTGGGCCTGATCCACTATTTACATTTCAACAAGGTTTTGTTTGGATACGTTTCCCACTCTATGCTGCCGCAGCTCAAGTATGGCTTGCAAAAGATAGAGACATTAGAATTTTGATGTTATTATCTATTTTAATTGGAATGCTTATAATGTGCGGAATTTTAATTGCGGAAATGATAATTGAACCTAAGGGAAGATTAGAATGGCCTTATGGAGATCTAGTACCTGGAGGTTATATTTCTAAAGTTTCACTTCCTCTATTTTGTGTTTTAATGGCTGTTGCAGTTAGTAAAAAAAACAAAGCTGGAATGTTTTCTGGTCTTATTGGTTTATTATCTATTGCAGTATCCTCTTTGACTGGAGAAAGAACACATTTTCTTATTCGCGCATGCGGTGGTTTATTAGCGAGTATTGTTTGGAAACCAAAGTTTTTAATGTTTTCAGTATTAGTCGGGATTGAGATTATTGCTGTCTCTTTAGTGTTTATTAGTCGTCCTGATTTAGGCGATCGTTTTGGCAAAAATTTTTTAAGAAATATACCAATTGTAAATACTGACACTCCATACTGGGGATCTTGGAGAGGTGGAATTCAACAAGGTTTATTAACCCCTATTAAAGGTATTGGTCCTTCTGGCACCCGAAATACTTGCAAAATATTGCCCTCTAGTTTGCCTAATTGGCTTCCAGGCAAAAATTACTGTGGAAATCACCCTCATAACTTTTATGTTCAATTATTTGCGGAAGTAGGAATTATAGGCCTTATTTTTGGATGTGTTATGTTTGGGTCAATGATTTGGACATGTTATAAAGCTAGAAGAGAAAACTTTGAATGTCCAATGGCCGCAACAGCTTTTGTAGTTCCCTTTGGCTTATTTTTTCCAATGCAGCAGTTTGGAAGTTTCTATGGGCAGTGGGGCAACCTTTTTATGTGGTTTGCTATAGGCTTCGCAATTTCTCAATTTCAAAGTTTCAAAAAATAATAGAGATAATGATTACATTTAATTAAGAAAGTTAAACCTTTGAAATTTGATCAACATAAAAAAAACATATACTGAATATTGGAATAATTTTTCTGAAAAGCCTAAAAATTTCATTGGCACTTCAGTTTTTTTAAAAAAATTGAAAAAATCTTTAAATAAATTTTTAGGTTTTAAAATCAGTATACGAGTGAATAAAAATAAACCTCAAAAAGATGAAGCTTACGTGTCTTACCCTATTGAAAAAGTTATTAAAAAACATAGAAGCAGCCTGATAGTTAATGAAATATATTCTTTTTTAGAATTATCAAACTTAAAATATAATAAATCTGAAGTTGAAGGATATGTAGATGAGTTTGATTATGTTTTTGGTAAAAGTCCTATCAAAGAACATGAAAGTGGGTTTGGTTATAATGAAGGTGTATTTTTTTATACATTGTTAAAAATAATAAATCCCGAAATAGTTATAGTGTCAGGAGTAATGAAAGGGTTTACAACATATTTAATAGACGCCGCAACTCATAATGATTGTAAGATATTTATTTATGACATTAATTTTGAGAACAATATGTTTAATTCAAAAAAAGCTACATATGTAAATATTGATATTACTAATAAAATTCCTTTAATCAAAAAAAAAACAGTCGCATTGTGGGATGATCATACTTCGCAGATGGACAGACTTAAATTTTTACAAAAATATCATATACAATATAATTTTTTTGATGATGATTTAAGTTTTCTTAACATCCACTCAGATGGATGGCCCCCAATACCAACAATATCAGCGTTACAAGATATTAAAAAAGGAAGGTTAGCTCCGAAACACTAAGTTGGATTTCAAGAAATAGGAAAGGAACAGTTTACCTTGAAAATTTAAATGAAATAGACTGTATTGATAAAATAATTTTTCACAAAATTTTCCCTCAACTTTTTCCAATTACAGATTATAAAAATCATAGTCAATGTTCTCTAGTCATCAACAAACTCTCTTGATAAAATCATTTCTCTATACAAATCTAATTTTTTAGAACTTTTTTTTGCAGAGAATTTAAAATTAGCCCAAGACATTCTTTGAAGTTTTTTTCTTTTAGTAGAATTACTTATTAAGTCTACAAGTGCATACTCTAATTTTTGTTTATTAATATCTTTAATTAAAATACCATTACTTTCTACTATTTCAGGTATTCCACCAATATCTGATGCAATTATCCCAATTCCATTACTCATTGCTTCAGCTGCAACTAAACCAAAAGGTTCTTCCCACACTGAGGGGATAACAATTACGGAAGCTGTTTTCATTTTTTCTTGAATAAAATCCTGATTTTTGAATCCATGATATTTAGTTTGGTTGCTAATTTTTTTAAACTTGTTAATGATATTGTTAGCAAACGCATCTTTATTTTTATCGTCACCCAATCTAAAGGATCCAATAAGCTCAAAAGTCCAATCTGGAAAATTTTTAGCAATATTTTCTACAACATCAACATATAGATCAACCCCCTTTTCTAAAACTAATCTTCCAACAAATAAGATCTCTTTTTTCTTTATTGGAAATTTTTTGAGCTGTCTGTCCACACCATTATGAAGAACATGGACCTTTTCATTCTTAATTAAAACTCCCTCTAGAAACTTATTTTTAATGTATTCACTCACACAAAAAACTGCTGCGCACTTTTTTAATATATTTTTCCTATCCTTAACCGATTTAGATCCCTTCATTGTTTGTGGGTCATTATGAATAAATAAAGTGATAGGGAAGTTGTTAGCTTTGGCAATTTGGTCTACAAGATAAGGCCTATTATGTATTTCTATTAGCTGTTTTTTTGAACTCTCTTTTGACATTATTTTTAACATTTTATATGCTAAAAATGCATTCTTACTTTTTAAGGAAAAAATAGAATATTTAATGCCTTCAAAATTATCTTTGAAAAGTGGTTTTTCAACATTTTTTCCATAGACTTTTATGTGACTTAAAAATTTCGTATGGGACAAATTATTTTTAACTGTGATTGAAACTGAAGATGCTTTATTTTCATCAAACTTTTCTTTGTAAGGTAATAAAATATTTATTTTCATAATTTTTTAGTCTTTATGATATTAAAATAGTGTTATAAGACGAATTCAAAATTTTTAATAATTATATTTATATCTGGATTAAGATTTGCAAACAATTATATGTATGAAATGGGGTTCAAGATATGGGCCTGAGTTTGTTAATAGACTATATAATTCAATAAAACGGCATACTAAAAGAACAACTAAACTCTACTGTTTTACTGACGATATTAAAGGCATTAACAAAAATATAATATGTAAACCTTTACCAAAAATAAAGTTACCTGAAACTATTGCATTAACGCCATGGAAAAAACTAAGTGTTTGGCAACATCCTCTAGATAAGCTGAAGGGTGATGTTTTGTTTTTAGACCTTGATTTAGTTATAACTGGAAATCTTGATCGCTTTTTTGATTTCAATCCAGGGAAATACTGTGTAATAGAAAACTGGACACAAATAGGTGAAAACATTGGAAATACCAGTTGTTTTAGATTTCCAGTTGGGAGGTATGATTTTATTTTTAAAAAGTTTCAAAAAACACCAGAAAAAATTTGGAAAAAATTTCATATTGAACAAACTTTTTTAAGCGCTGAAATTAAAGATCAGATTTTTTGGCCTTCTGATTGGTGTAAAAGCTTTAAACATAATTTACTTCCATATTGGCCTCTAAGAATATGGAAGCCAGCTATACTTCCAAAAGAAACAAGTATAGTAGCTTTTACAGGGAAACCTGACCCAGATGATGTTATTCAAGGGAAATGGCCTGTAAAAAAATCACAATTTTATAAAAAAATATATAAACAGCTTACAACACCAAAATGGGTTATAGAAAATTGGTCTTAATTTCAGCTGATTTTATTTATTGGCTTTCCATTTAAGAACGCTTCAATAGCTAAAACATAACCTTCAAAGAATTTTTCATATGCTTCAGAAGAAACATAACCTATATGAGGAGTTAATATAACGTTAGTCATACTTCTTAGAAGATGATTTTTAGGTAAGGGTTCAATATCATAAACATCTAAAGCAGCGCATCCTATAACTTTATTTTTCAACGCATCCAACAAATCTTCTTCTTTAATTATGGGTCCACGACTAGTATTAACCAATAAAGAATCTTTTTTCATTGTCTTTAACTTTTCTTTATCTATAAAATTTATAGTCCTATCTGATAATTTAGTATGGATAGTTAAGATGTCTGATAACTGAAACAACTCTGAACTTGTTACATACTGAACATCTACTTTTTCACAATCTTCTTTTTTCAGATTATGACTCCAAGCTATCACTTTCATTCCAAAAGCTTTTCCAAAATTTGCCACCTGAAGTCCTTGTTTACCTAAACCAAAAATACCTAAAGTATTACCCTTTAATCCCCTGCCAACTGTAGTTTGCCAATTTCCATCTTTCATATTTTGAAATTCTGTTTGTAATCCTCTCCAACCAATCATAATAAGTGACCAAGCCAATTCAGCTGTAGAATTAGTTTTTGTATCAGTGCCACAACAAATAATATTTCTCTTCTTTAAGGCTTCTAAATCTATAGAAGCGTTCCACATTCCACTTGTTATTACTAACTTTAAATTAGGAAGCTTGTTTATTAGATCTTCTGTTAATGGAGTTCTTTCTCGCATTAAGCATAAAACTTCGAAATCAATTAATTGCTCAACTAAATTGTTATCAACACCTATATATTTATCAATTATATGTAGCTGTATTTTTTGTTCTAAAGGTTTCCAATTAGCAAATTTATGAGTTACGCTTTGGTAGTCATCTAAGACAGCAACTTTTATTTTTTTCATATTAACTCTTTCAAATCTAAGTTTAAGACTTACTATAGCTTCTTGATTATGCTCTTACAAGAGAGTATCAACTTAATAAAATATATAAAATAATAAATGAGTAGTTAATGGAAGAAATATTTTGTGATGTATTAATTGCAGGTGGCGGAAATGCAGCTTTGTCTGCCGCTATTACAGCAGCTGAAAAAGGTCATTCAGTTATTGTGGCTGATCGAGCACCATATCATATGAGAGGTGGTAATACTCGTCATACCAGAAACCTTCGAGCTATGCATACTAACCCAACTAATATTCTATCTGATTCATATACAGAAGATGAGTATTATGAAGATCTAATTAGAGTAACTGAAGGTAATACGAATGATAAACTAGCTCGTTTAACCATACAAAAATCAGCTGAACTTACAGATTGGCTTTTTGACAGAGGCATTAAATTTCAAGGAGCTTTAGGAGGAACACTTTCACTTGGAAGAACAAATGCTTTTTTTCTTGGTGGTGGGAGAGCAATGCTAAATGCTCTTTATAGAACAGCAATAAAATTAAAAGTTAAATGTCTCTGCGACACAGAAGTTTTAAAACTAAATATTATCGATAATAAATTTAAAAGTGCTGTTTTAAAAGAAAATGACATTGAAACTAAAATTAATGCAAAAGCTTTTATTATAGCTTCAGGAGGTTTTCAAGGTAATGAAAATTGGATGAAAGAAGCATGGGGAGATATTTCTAAAAACTTTTTAATTAGAGGAACTCCTTATAATACAGGAGGCCTAATAAGAGAAATGTTAGATAATAATGCTATTCAAATTGGTGAAGCAAATCAGTGTCATGCGGTAGCAATAGACGCAAGAGCTCCCAAATATGATGGAGGCATTACTAGTCGCTTAGATGCAGTGCCATTTGGAATAGTTGTAAATAAAGATGGTGATAGATTTTATGATGAAGGAGAAGATTTTTGGCCTAAGCGTTATGCCATTTGGGGAAGATTAATTGCCAGTCAGCCTGAACAGATTGGATATTGTATTGTTGATTCAAAATCAATTAACTCTTTTATGCCATCTGTTTTTCCTGCTATTCAAGCAGATGATATTAATAGTTTGGCAAAGATTGTTAATTTAGATCCTAAAAATCTGAACAGAACAATAAATAACTTTAATGATTCTATTGTTGAAGGCGAATTTAATCACACAATTTTAGATAATTGTTATACTAAAAATATCAATGTACCAAAGACACATTGGGCAAGAAAAATAGATGTAGCTCCTTTTTATTTATGGCCACTTAGGCCAGGAATTACATTCACTTACCTTGGATTAAAAGTGAATGAGAATGCTGAAGTTGGAATGAAAAATTTAACAATAGGCAATGGAAATATTTTTGCCGCTGGAGAAACTATGGCAGGAAATGTATTAGGCAAAGGTTACCTTGCTGGTATTGGGATGACCATTGGAACAGTTTTTGGAAGGTTAGCAGGAGAAGGAGCTTCAAACTATGTCTCTAGTTGATTTATTAGAAACAGGAAATGTGGATACGTTTAGTAAAGCACGAAGAAATATGGAAATATGCAATGCATGCAGATATTGCGAGGGATATTGTGCTGTTTTTCCTGCAATGGAAAGAAGGAGATTATTTTCATCTGGTGACTTAATGCATTTGTCAAACTTATGTCATAATTGTCAGGGATGTTATCATGCGTGTCAATACGCTCCTCCTCATGAATATGGAATAAATATTCCTGAGGTTTTTTCAACTATTAGAGTAGAAACCTATAAGCAATATGCTTGGCCTAACCAATTATCTATTATGTTTAATAAAGGAGGCTTGATTGCAAGCATTGCAGTAGCCGTTTCAATTGGATTAATCATTTTCTTGTGCTTATACTTTATACAAAATGACACTTTTTTTGGAATCCATCTTAATGAAGGCGCTTTTTATAAAATAGTACCTTATAATATAATGGTATTGGTTCCATCAGCTATTTCAATATTTGCAATACTTTCTATATCAATTAGCACAAAAAGATTTTGGAATGATGTAAATCAATCTAACATTAAAATAAAATTTTCATATATAAAAACTGCTATTATTGATGTTCTTACATTGAAACATCTTTCAGGAGGCGGTCATGGATGCAATGATATTTCAGATAAATTTACTCAATGGAGACGGTTTCATCATCAATTTACGATGTATGGCTTTATGCTTTGCTTTGCCTCTACAAGCGTAGCAACTATATATGATCACTTTCTTAATCTACAAGCTCCATATGCATATCTAAGCATTCCAGTTTTATTAGGTACAATAGGAGGTATATTATTATCTATAGGCTCAACAGGACTATTAATAATTAAATGGAAATCAGACCCTAAACCTCAAGCAATTAAAACTTTAGGTTTAGATTATGGGTTTCTTTTTTTATTAAAAGGAGTTGCTGAAACAGGTTTATTATTACTAATTTTTAGAGAGACTAGTGCAATGGGTGCGCTTCTTGCTATTCATCTTGGGTTTGTTTTAGCCTTATTTTTACTTTTGCCATATAGTAAATTTGTACATGGAATATATAGATTTATTGCTCTTATTATCAATGCATCTGAAACTCAAAAAGATCATTTAAATAACTAACTTTTTTTATTTAATTATATTATTATAAAAATGTGTTAACAAAAAATTCTATTAATCCAAGAAATTATTTAGGCATTTAATGACCTCAAACATAAAAGGTTCTCTAATTTGGATTATATTTATTTTTTTATCTATATCCACTCACATGATTATAAAATCTCTTACAGGTGAAGTTGATTTTATTATAATTTTGTTTTCGAGATTTGGCTTTTCTATACCTATTCTTTTAATCTTAGCCTATGTAGCAAGAAAAAAATTATTTCTCCAAATTAATAACTGGAAAACTATCCTTTTACGTTCTTGTTTTGGCTTTGTAACTATGGTGATGGTTTTTTCATCTTTACAGCTTATTCCTATTGGGCTTACTACAGCATTAGCACAAAGTTCAGCTATTTTTGTAACACTTTTATCTCCATTTGTATTAGGAGAAAAAATTGGAATGATAAGGTGGACTGCCGTTATAATTGGTTTGATCGGCGTTTATTTAATGATAGACCCCATTAGCATACTTAATAACACTTCACAATTATCAACACTAGGCCTTTCATTAGCTTTTTGTAGTGCAATAACACATGCAGGGTTAGCTCTTATACTTAGAAAAATTGGTAAAACTGAACATCCTGCATCAACAGCTTTAATACATAACCTTATCACTTCTATTGTAATCACATTTGCAATAGTAATTTTTGGAACAAAGTTTTATGGAACATCAGGTAACTTTGGAATAGAGATTCTTATAACTCCTAATTTTATCCTGGCTACATTGATGTTTTTGGGAGTTTTAGGGTCTTTTGTGCAATATTTAATGGCTCAAAGCTATAAGTATGCAGAAGCCACAATTTTGGTAACCTTAAGATATTTAGCAATACCACTAGCGGCAATATTTGGATTTGTTATTTGGGATGAGATTCCTACTACAAACCAAATTTTTGGAGGAGCAATAGTTATAAGTGCATGTCTTTTAATTACGTATAGAGAAATGAGAAAGAAAAAAACTTGATCTAAAAAGTTTATTTTCCTCCATTTTTATTAGACCAATCTATAGGGTTGTTTAAATAATCTTCTACTGATGAAAGTGTTTTATTATCAAATTTACTTGTTTTTTTAGCATAGTTTAAAACATCCCACCATGTTGCCAAATAATGCAAAGCTAGATCTTTTTCTTTTAATTTTTCAATAGTGTCTTTAAAAATATCATAATAAAATACTACAAAAGTATGTTTCACTTCTGCACCAGCTTCTCTTATAGCTTCTGCAAAACTTAACTTACTCCCACCATCAGTTGTAAGATCTTCAACTAATAAAATTCTTTGACCTTTCTTTATATCGCCTTCAATTCTCGCATCACGACCAAAACCTTTTGGTTTTTTTCTAATATATTGCATTGGCAAGTTTAACCTTTCTGCAATAAACGCTGCAAAAGGTATGCCTGCTGTTTCCCCTCCAGCAACAGCGTCAAATTGTTCAAAACCAATATCTTGGGCAAGCTTTGCCGCTCCAAAATCCATAAGAGTTGACCTTACTCTAGGAAAAGATATTATTTTTCTACAATCAATATAAACAGGACTTGCTTTTCCTGAAGTGAATATGAAAGGCTTATCTGACATAAAATGTACAGCTTCTATTTCAAATAACATCTTAGCTGTTAATTCAGCTACTAGTTCAGGTTTAGTAAAAGTTAAAGAATACATATAATCCTCTTATTAATTTTAATAACCTATTGCAAGGCCGTCTTTACGCCAATCACTAGCGCCAATTAAAATTTCTTGATCATCATCAATCAAAATAATTTGTCCTCCACCAATTAGAGGAGAAGGATAGTTCACTTTATGACCTCTAGCATTCAATTCGTCAATAATCTCTTTATCGAAAGCACTTTCACAGTCTAAATTTCCATTGTTTGGAAAAAGTCTAGGATAATTTAATGCATCTTGAGGACTTAATCCAAAATCTATCATTTGTGATAAAACGTAAGCGTGGCCAGCAGCCTGATATTGCCCCCCCATCACACCAAAGGAGCCTACTAATTTATTATTTTGTGATATCATTGCTGGAATAATAGTATGTAACGGCCTTTTATTTGACTTTAATTCATTAGGATGACCATCAATTAAATTAAAACCTCTTCCTCTACAATGTAATAAGACACCACTTTTAGGAGCGGTTATCCCACTACCAAAAGCATCAAAAAGAGAGTTGATAAATGAGATCGTCATACCATTTTTATCTCTTACAGTTAAATAAATAGTATCAGGATGATCAGGGAAATCACTAATACTATATTCCTTAGCTTTTTTCATATCAATCATGGAAACATAATTATCTAATATTTTAGGATTCAAAAATGCTTCTATTGATAATTGATTATAATCGGGCTCTGACAAATATTCATCTCTTAAAAAATAGCCTATTTTTACAGCCTCAGAAAAAAGATGCATATAATCAACTTTTGACATTGTACTAAGATTAAATCTCTCTAGTATTGATAAGATAATTATAGCAACTATACCTTGTCCATTTGGAGGACATTCGTGAATTGTTATATTTCTATAATTTCCAGATATAGGCTTTACCCATTCAGCCTTAGCATTTATAAAATCATTTAAAGTATGCCTGCCTCCTATTGACAAAAGTTTCTCATGGATATCCTTTGCAACCCAGCCATTATAAAAACCATCAAAGCCTTCATCAGCAATTGATTTAAAAGTTTCCAACAATCCTAAATTTCTAAATTTATCAGTAACTTTAAATTCATTTCCATTTTTTAAAAATAAATCAGAAGTATCTGGATCTTGAGATAGTTTTTTTATATTTTTATACCAATCTGATGCAACTCTTTCATGAATATGAATACCTGACTTTGCATATTCAATTGCAGGACTAAATATTTCATTCCAAGGCATATAGCCATGTTCTTTATGGAGTAAAGACCAGCCTGCAACTGCACCAGGTATAGTAATAGCATCAGGCATATCAGGTGTAATGACACTGAATCCTTGATTACGTAGACTTTCAGCAGATGCATTTTGTGAAGATTTTCCTGATCCATTAAGAGCTTTTATTTCTGTACTACCATCAACTGACAACATTGCAAAACAGTCACCGCCTACCCCTGTCATATGTGGTTCAGCAACACATAAAACAGCATTCATGGCTATTGCTGCATCTACTGCATTACCTCCATTTTTCAAAATATTTATACCAACAGAAGCCGCTATGGGATGAGAACATGCTAACATTGCCTCTGAACTAATAACATGAGATTTACCTATTGTTGACAAATCTCTACTTTTAAAATTATTAAATATTTCTTTCAAAATATATTGCTCCTTAATTCTTGATTAACTTTATTATAAATAACTAATTCTGATTATGATCATATGCTAAAAGTTTTTTAATATTCTTGGCTGCTTGTCTAATCCTCTGTTCATTTTCAACTAACCCAACTCTGACAAAACCTTCTCCATATTCCCCAAAGGCTACACCTGGAGCTACAGCAACATCAGCTTTAAGCATTAACTCTTTAGCAAAAGCTAAAGAGCCCTGTTTTTTAAATTTTTCAGGCAATGGAGCCCAAGCAAACATACTAGCAGGAGGGCTGGGTATATTCCATCCTGCCCTAGACATAGATGAAATCAAAACATCTCTTCTTTTTTGATAAATATTTCTAATTTCATCAACACAGTTTTGAGTTCCATTTAATGCAGTGACAGCAGCAACTTGAACTGGCGTGAAAGCTCCATAATCCAAGTAAGATTTAATACGTGTTAATGCACTAATTAATTTTTTGTTACCAACAGCAAATCCAATTCTCCATCCAGCCATTGCATAGGTTTTAGACATAGACGTAAACTCTACTGCAACTTCTTTAGCTCTTCGAACCTGTAAGATTGAAGGAGGAACATTTCCATCATAATAAATCTCTGCATAAGCTAAATCTGATAAAATATACGTTCCATATTTAAGAGCTATTTTAACTACTTCTTCATAAAAATCTATTGAAGCCACTTGAGCTGTAGGATTAGAAGGAAAAGAAACGATTAGAGCAACTGGAGCAGGAACACTCTCTCTTATAGACCTATCTAATCTCTCTAAATATAAATTAGGATTGAAAACACCTTCATCCATTGCAGGCAAATGACGTAAAGAAGCTCCAGCTATTATAAAACCGTATGGGTGTATTGGATAAGAAGGGTTTGGAGATAAAATGATATCGCCTGGTGAGGTTATTGCTTGAGCAAGATTTGCAAGACCTTCCTTTGAACCTAAAGTAACTACAACTTCATTCTCAGGATCTAAATCAACATTAAACCTTCTTTTGTAATAAGAAGCCTGAGCCTTTCTTAAACCAGTTATTCCTCTACTAGTAGAATATCTTCCCGTTCCTGGTTTTTCAACAGCTTCCTTTAACTTTTCTCTTATATGCTTTGGGGTAGGCATATCAGGATTACCCATTCCAAAATCAATAATATCTTTGCCTTTGGCTCTTAATTCAGCTTTTAGTTTGTTTACTTCAGCAAAAACATAAGGAGGTAACCTTTTTATTCTATCAAATTCATCTCTCATTATTCATCCTAATGTATATACTTAAATATTTATAATAATAATAACTTTTCAAAACATAGTTTTTTAGTTTAAATTACTAAAACATAAAATTTAGATTTAATATGTTTATTTTAAGGTATCAATGCGTTTTTTTATTAAAAGTATAATTTTAATTACTGGCATCTCTGTTATTGGATTAATTCTATGGTATGGAATGCCAAATATACGCCAAGCTTTCAAGCCAGTTGAAATTATTTCAATAATCGTTTCCTTAGATAATAAATGTCCCGTTCAAGATGACAGCTTTGTAGTTACAGTTCCAGGAACGGATATAACTGTTCCTTTTTATAAAGGTATTGCAAGATTAAAATTAAGATCTGATAGAAAAGTTCAATTACAAACCGATCCTAAATATTCCGCTGTTCGTTATGACGGCATTCATGTTCCTGTTTCTCCAAAAATGACTTTGGAAGCTGACTGCTCTTCTTCTCCAAGATTAAAAAGTATTTTTGGATCTATGAAAGAACAATTCAAAAATTAAAACCTGGAGGTAAAAAATGAAAACTTCAATTAACAAATTACCAAATGACCCCCTAGAAGGGATTAGTATTAAACAGTTAGGTATAAAATTAAGAGAGAATTTAATTTCATGTAAAGAATTAACTTCAATCTATTTTGAAAGAATAGAAATATTAAACCCCAAGCTACATGCATATATATATGTTAATAAAGCAAACGCTTTAATTTGGGCAGAAGCAATAGATAAACTTTTTATAAATGGTGTTGATTTAGGTCCTTTAATGGGAATTCCCATAGCAATCAAAGATATTTGCTCTGTAAATGGAATGCCTACTACAAACGGATCAGATATACAAACAGATGATCTGACTGGTCCTGAGGGAACATTAGTTAAAAGATTAAAAGCGTTAGGTTGTGTCATATTAGGAAAAACACATACAGTTGAATTTGCGCTTGGAGCGACTGGCCTTAATAAAAACAAAGGCACTCCTCAAAATCCATGGGATAACCTTTCTCATAGAATGCCTGGAGGATCAAGTAGTGGCTCAGCTGTAGCTGTGGCTTCAGGCTTAGCTGCTTTTGCTATTGGCACAGATACGGGAGGTTCAGTTAGAATCCCAGCTTCACTTAATGGAATTGTAGGACTAAAAACAACAAAAAATAAATGGCCTACAGATGGCATTTTTCCATTATCTCCTACTTTGGACACACCGGGTCCTATTGCAAGATCGGTTAAAGATATTAAGTTAATTTTTGATGCTTACAATGATAATAAAGAAAAACAATCTTTACCTTTAAATATAAAAGGTATGCGTCTTGGTAAATTACAAAAGCCTTTCACTTCTAATTTAGACCCTCTAGTCTCAGAAGCCTATGAAAACTTCTGTGATAAACTAGAAAGTTTAGGTGCAGTAATTGAAAATGTAACTATTGTTGAAGCTAATGAAAAATCAATTCTATTTCCTAAAATTGTTGGGTCAGAAATTGTTAGCGCTTTTGGAAAAGATCGTTTTATAAAAAATGTAGAAAAAATGGATCCCATAACTGGAAGTAGGGCAAAATTAGGTTTAGAGGTATCATCTATTGAATATATATCTGCCAAAAACAGGCTTTTAGAATTAGAGATAATGATTAAAGATTATTTTACTAAATTTGATGCATTAATTTCTCCTACTACTGTTATGCAAGCCTTAAATGTCGATGATATACAAATCGGAAACAAGCTTCATGATAGAAGTCTTTTAGCTTCTGCCAACACTCAACCAGTAAATATATTTGGAATTTGTGCCATTACATATCCAATACAAAAATTTTGTAAAAATACACAAAATGATAAAATTTTACCGATTGGATTACAGGTAATTTGTGACAAAGATAAAGATGACAAAGCTATTGAAATAGCATTAGCTTTTGAAATGCAATTTGGAGAACCTGCACTTCCAGACATTAATAAATTTTTATAAAAAGAGTTTGGTTATATTAAATATTATTAATGCTCTTTTTTAAAAAATAGAGTATTAAGTATAAAATTAATTAAATTAAACCTTGAAAATTTCGTATTTGAAAATTAAATATTATTCATCTCAAATATTTAAAGTAATTTAATATAAATTAATTATTATGGGGATAGTAAACTTTGTCTTTAAAATTAATAACCGCAAAAAACTTAACAAAATCATTTGGTGATTTTATTGCTGTAGATAATATAGATTTAGATGTTAAACGTGGCGAAGTGTTAGGTTTTCTAGGACCAAATGGTGCCGGGAAATCAACTACAATGAAAATGCTTACAGGTTTTCTTGAACCAGACAAAGGTACAATTGAAATTTGTGATATTGATTTACAAAAAAATCCTCTTAAAGCTAAAGAATTTATTGGATATTTACCTGAAGGTGCTCCTGCTTATTCTGATATGGAAGTTTCTGATTTTCTTTCTTTTGTTGGAAAAATGAGAGGCATAGAAAATAGTAAGCTATTAAAGTCTCGCTTATCTGATATGGCCGAGCAAATAAATTTAAAAGAGGTTTGGAATAGACCAATAGAAACTTTATCTAAAGGTTTTAAAAGAAGAGTTGGAATTGCTCAGGCTTTAATACATGATCCAGATATTCTTATCTTGGACGAACCAACAGATGGGTTGGATCCAAATCAAAAATATGAAATGAGAAATCTAATAAAAAATATTTCACAGAATAAAGCTATTGTTATATCAACTCATATCTTAGAAGAAGTAGAAGCAGTATGTTCTCGTGCAATTATAATTGCTGACGGAAAAATTCTTGCTAATGAAACACCTGAAAATCTAGTAAATAAATTTTTAGAAGGTGATTTTGTATCGATTATCACTTCCAATATAATTGATAAAAAAATTATCAACGATATAAAATCTACTTTGAATTATAAAACAGTTAAAATTGAAAGTCATAAAAAAAATCAAACCCAAATTTTAATTAAAGATGAAAAAAATAAATTAAATTTAAATAAAATAATGAATGAAATAAAAAAATATAAATTAGACATTAATGAAGCTGGTTTTTTGAAATCTAACTTAGATGATGTTTTTCGAAAAATTACTCAACAACAATAAAGCTCAACAGTTTTTTGGATAAATTATATGAATACATATTTTAAAAAAACATTTATAATCTTTGATAGAGAATTAAAAGGATATTTCAGAACTCCATTAGCATCAATTTTTCTTTTAGTTTTTTTAGCGTTATCATCTGGAATGACTTTCTTTCTAGGTCGTTTTTTTGAACGTGATCAGGCAGATTTAACGGCTTTCTTTGCCTGGCATCCTTGGTTATTTTTAATTTTAATGCCTGCAATTGGCATGCGATTATGGGCTGAAGAAAGAAGATCAGGGACTATTGAGCTTTTAATAACACTACCCGTTACTAATACTCAATTAGTTGTTGGTAAGTTTTTTGCCAGTTGGATATTTACACTTATTGCTCTTATTTTATCTATGCCAATCTGGATTACTGTTAATTACCTTGGTAATCCTGATAACAATGTAATTTTTATATCTTATATTGGAAGTTGGTTGATGGCAGGAGCTTTTCTTGCTCTAACTTCATGTTTATCTACTTTAACTAAAAATCAAGTTATTGCATTTATTCTGTCTTCAATTAGTGGTTTCATTTTAGTTATGGCAGGCTTTGGGCTTGTTTTATCAGCAGTAAGATCTTGGGCTCCCATTTGGATTACAGAAACAATTAGATCAATGTCTTTTCTTTCTCATTTTAATCGTATCCAGATGGGTGTTTTTGATTTTTCAACTTTATTATTTTTTGTTTCAATGATTGTTTTATGTCTTTGGATAAATATCCAACTAGTTCAAATTAAAAAAACTGACTGAGGATAATATGAAATTAATTAATAACCTTAAAATAAATAGTCTTATTAAGTTATCAATTCTATTTAGTATCATTATATTTTTTAGTATAAACATAATTGTAAATAACTCACTTAGTTCATCTAAAATTGATTTTACAGAGAATAAATTATATTCATTGTCAGATGGCACACGGTCTCTTTTACAAAATCTAAAAGAGCCTATACATATGAGGTTATTTATCTCAAGCAATCTTGTTAAAGAAGTTCCTCAGTTATCAACATATGCAAACCGAGTTGAAGCTATCCTTAAATCTTATAGTAGCCTATCAAATGGAAGGGTTACACTTGAAATCATTGACCCTAAGCCTTTTTCTGACGCTGAAGACAGAGCTGTTGGAATGGGTATAAACTCATTTAATGCAACAGAGATGTCTGATCCACTTTATTTTGGTTTAGCCGCCACTAACTCCACGACTGGTCAAAAAAATATTGCTATTTTTTCTCCTGAAAGAGAAACTTTTTTAGAATATGATTTATCTAGTTTAATATCTGAATTAGGACAAACAAATAAACCTATAATAAGTATTTTAGATAACTTAGGTCTTCAAGCAGATTCAAGAATTGGCAAACCTGAACAACAAATATTAAAACAAATGAAAGAACTTTTTCAAGTTGAAATGGTTAACGAAAATATAAGTGAATTGCCAAAAAATACAAAAGTTTTAATGATAATTCATCCAAAGTTTCTTTCTGATGACAATTTAAATATGATAGACCAATGGATTTTAAATGGTGGACCTACTTTAATATTTTTGGATCCTTATGCTGAAACAGAAATCAGCAAGCAACAAGGGATGCCACCAATGAACCCTAGATCGAATATTAAAAAACTTCTAGATACATGGGGAATTAAATTTGATGACAAAAAAGCAGTTCTAGATTCAGAATATGGATTTCGTATATCTAGAAATATAAATGGACGTGATTTACAAGTAACAAATTATCCATGGCTAAATATAAGGGGAGATGGATTAAATCAATCTGAAGCAGCTTTATCAAAACTAAGTACTATTGTAATGACTACAGCAGGATCATTTAAATCTACTGCTAATGGAGTAACCATTGATCCAATAATAACTTCAAGTTCAAAATCAGGTCTTGGTGATGCCGGAGAAGCAGGAAATCCTAAAAGTGATCCTCGCGATTTATTATCAAATATTAAGATAACAGAAGAAAAACAAATTTTAGCTGGTTGGATAAAGGCGAATTTAAAATCATCTTTTATTAGTGATAGTACGGAAAAGAACGAAAATAAAAAATTATTAAAATCTAAAAACAAATCTAATATCTTGTTGGTTGGTGATGCTGATATGCTTATGGACAGAAACTGGCTAACACAAAGAGGTGCGTTTGCTAATAATGGTGATTTTGTTTTGAATATTATAGAAAAAATGATTGGTGGAGTAGCTTTGTCTGACCTTAGAGGTAAAGGAACTTCTTTCCGTCCATTTGAAAAAATTATTGAGTTAGAAAAAGTAGCTGAAGAAAAATTTTTAATTCAAGAGCAAATGTTAGCAAAAAAATTAAAAAGTATGGAAGATAAAATAAGAAATTTAACTCTGGATAATGATGATAAAAATGACGTTTTATCTCCTGAAACAATTACGGCCATTGAAGGTTTTAGATCTGAAATGATGTCAACAAGATCTGAACTTAGAAGCGTTAAATTTGATTTAAGAAGAGATGTTGAATCATTGAAAAAGTGGCTCATATCAATAAATGTAGCAATTCTTCCAATCTTATTTGCTGGTTTTGCTCTTATTATTTCCTTAAGAAGAAAAAGAAAAGCCGTTTAATTTAAATGTTTAATAAAAAATTAGGTAATCATTATGAACACTAAAACGTTTTTAAATTTATTAATTATAACATTTTTAATCACATTATTTACAATTTTATCTATTAATTTTAATAAACAAACTTATGTCTTTGAAAATAGGGGTGATTCTTTTATAAATAATTTTACAAAAAACATTAATGATATTCAAACTATTTCTATAGAAAGCTTTGATAATACTCTTGATTTAATTAAGCAAGATAACAACTATATTTCTAAATCAGGTTATCCTTTTAAAAAAGGGATTTGGGAAAATCTTATAACAAGTCTCTCCTTATTAAGAATTGAAGAAAAGAAAACAAACGATCCTAAAAGATACTCTGAATTAAATTTATTATCTCCAGAACTTAATAATAGTAAAGATGAGAGTGATGGATACGCTTCTAAAATAACCCTTAAGAAAAAAGACGGTACAATTTATACTTCTATATTGTTTGGCAAAACTGATCCAAGTGTTGGTGGATTAAGTGGTGGCCAATTTGCAAGAATGTCAAATGAAGATCAAAGTTATCTTCTAAAGGGCGCTATTAGAATGCCTTCAAGTAAATCTGACTGGTTTGAAAGTTTACTGTTTACTATACAAAATGAAGATTTTAAAAGCGCTAAACTTATCAATCAAAATAAAGTTTTTGAAATCCAATCATTAGAAAAATCTTTAAAATTAACTTATCCAAAGGTAGATATTTCAGAAATTGACGAAATTAAATTAAATCAAGTTAGAGAAGTAATTAACGGTTTTTATTTTTATGATGTAAGAAAATCTAATTACAATAATATTAATAAATCACCAACTATAATATTTGAAACAAAAAATGGATTAATATTATCAATTTCTTCAATTGGCTCTAATAAAAACAAAGAAAGTTGGGTAATTGTTAAAGCAAATTATAATAATCCCATTGCAAAGGCACTTTCTGAAGAAATAAATAAAAAAACATCAGGGTTTGAATTTCTAGCTAATATTAATACATCAGAAATCTTACTATGGAATATTAATAATTTTAAATCTAAAAGTTAAAAACTAACCCATTAATAAGATCTGGGCATTCCCAAAACATGCTCAGATAAATATGACAGTATTAGATTTGTTGATATTGGAGCCACTTGATATAATCTAGCTTCTCTAAATTTTCTTTCCACATCATATTCTTCAGCAAAACCAAAACCTCCATGCGTTTGAACACAGGCTTCTGCTGCGGCCCAAGACGCATCAGCTGCAAGTAGCTTTGCAGTATTGGCTTCTTCACCAATAGGTTTTCCTGCTTCGTACAACTTGGCAGCATGATAAACCATTAATTCAGCAGCTTTCATTTGAGCGTAGGCTTTTGCAATAGGAAATTGAATTCCTTGATTTTGTCCAATGGGTCTGCCAAAAACTTTTCTTTCGTTAGCGTAATTAGTAGATTTTTTCGTAAACCATTTTGCATCACCTATACATTCTGCTGCAATTAATATTCTCTCAGCATTCATCCCTGATAATATATATTTAAAACCTTTTCCTTCTTCACCAACAAGGTTAGAGGCCGGTATTCTAAGATTATCAAAAAAAACTTCAGTCGTGGAGTGGTTCATCATAGTTCTAATTGGACGAATTGTTAATCCATTACCTTTTGCCGCTCTCATATCTAATAAAAATACTGATAAACCTTCGGTTTTTTTTGAAACTTGATTTAATGGAGTGGTTCTGGCTAATAATAACATTAAATCTGAATGTTCCGCCCTGCTTGTCCATATTTTTTGACCATTGATAACGTATTCATCCCCATCACGAACTGCAACCGTTCTTAGACTTGTAGTATCTGTGCCACTTGTTGGTTCGGTTACACCAAAAGCTTGTAATCTCAAACTTCCATCAGCAATTTTTGGTAAATATTCTTTTTTTTGTTCATCTGACCCATGCCTTAAAACAGTTCCCATGGTATACATCTGAGCATGACAAGCTCCTGCATTACATCCTTGATGATGAATTTCTTCTAATATAACAGAAGCAGCAACCATTCCTAAACCAACACCCCCATACTCTTCAGGTATTAATGCTCCTAAAAACCCTGCATCTGTAAGCGCTTTTACAAAGTCTGTTGGATACGCTTGCTCTCTATCTAACTTACGCCAATACTCTCCTTGAAAATCACTACATAACTTAGAAACTGAATCTCTTACTTCATTAATTATTATTTCTTGAGTTTCCATATCGTTTGCTTGTAATGTTGTATCTGGCATATTTTTTCCTTTTAAAATTTTATTTATTATAGCTTGTTTCAACTTTTTTAATAATATTAAATACTAAAAAATAATAATTTTAGCATTTTAGTCATCTGGAGAATCTCATGAAGTTAGAATTTCATCACATAAATTTTGTTTCCAAAGATGTAGACAGCATGAATAAATTTTATACCAATATACTTGAAATGGATAGTATTCCAATCGAAAATTTTCCTAGAACAGAAGAAACTAAAGATAGTGGATATAGTGGAAAAATTAATTTTGTAACTGAAAAAAAAATAGAAATACATTTAGCAGAACGTGATTTAAATGTGGCATTTAAAAACAATCATACCATTAATCCCATTGATAAAGGTCATATAGCTTTTAGAACTGATAATATAGAATTATTTATTAGTAAATTAAAAAAAGAAGGCATACCTTATTCAGATTATGGAACTACTTTTGCCAAAGAATGGCATCAAATATTTTTTCATGACCCTGAAGGTAATGTTATCGAAGTTCATCAGAAGATAATTTAAATATTAAAATGATTAAAAAATGTTTTGAAAATAAAGATTTTAGTATCCTATGGAGTGCGGGATGTATGACTGGCATTGCAAGAGCAATGGAGTTTTTAGCCTTAAGTCTATACGTTATGCAAGAATTAGGATTACCTTACTTCGTAACTATAATTTTTGCAGCACGAATGGTTCCAATGAGCCTTTTTGGAATTATTATCGGAACAATTTCAGAGCGAGTTTCTCCCATTTTAGTTATTCAAACCATTTACAGTTTATCCAATCTTATAACTGGAATTTCAATTTTACTTGTTCTTACAGGAAACTTTAACTTAGTTTTTGCTTTTGTTCTTGCTTTTACAAATGGCATTACTTGGGTTGTAGATCTTGCTGTCCGAAGAAGAGTGTTAGTAGATTATGTGAATAAAAGTTTACTAAGCTCATCTTTAGCTATGGAGACACTGTCAAACAATGCCACTAGGCTTATTGGACCATTATGTGCTGGAGCCATATATACTTATATTGGATTAGAAGGCATTTTTATACTTCAACTAGCTATGTATATAATAGCATTATTATTAATTATAAAGTTTAAAAAACTAAAAAAACATAATATCAATTTATCTTCGTTAGTCAGCAACAGAAAAGAGCTAAAGCCTCATTGGGCTCATGGGCTATTAAAAGAAATACTAATAACAGGTAAAAATGCATATAACCTATTAAGCTTAAGATTAGTATTAATAATAACACTTATTTTTAATATTTTTGGATTTCCATTAGTTTCATTAATACCTATTTTAGGAAGAGAAAAATTGATTTTATCTGAAATTAATATAGGAATACTAGCCTCTTCTGAAGGTTTTGGAGCTCTAATTGGAGCTCTAATTATTGGAAATATTTCTCCACAAAAATATTTAGTTCCTATATTTGTAACTGGTACAGTTGGATTTTTTATAGGCATGTTTATGTTTTCATTATCACCAAGTTTATTATTAGCTTTTATTAGCCTAACATTTGGTGGCATTTTTTTATCGGGTTTTAGCACCATGCAAGGAGCATTAGTTTATCAAGCTTCCTCAACTTCCAAAGGAAATAATTTTGGTATATTAGCTACTTGTATTGGAACAGCCCCTTTAGGGCTTATAAATTTATCTTGGATAATAAATTTAATACCTGTAGAAAAAGCAATTCAAATTAATGTATTCTTTGGATTATTTTTTCTTATTTCAACAAGTTTATATTTTTATCTTAAAAAATAAACATCTATAAACATTAAAATAATTTTAATCTTTAATAACTTTTAATAAAAACTGGTTCATTATTTTACTAAATTGCCCAGGATCAGAAGGCATTTTTCCTTCCATTAATCTTGCTTGTTCAAAAAGGAGTGTTCCAGCATCACTGATTAAGTCACTATTTTCTTTTTTACTTAATAAAGATTTCATATTTTTAATTAAAGAATGATCACCGTTGATTTCTAAAATCCTCGGAGCTCCTTTGTAATTAGTATCCCTTTGAGCCATAAGTTGTTCCATCGCTATATCCATATCACCATCATCCGCAACCAAGCAAACGGGGCTATCTGTTAACTTTGAAGACAATCTAATATCTTTAACTTGATCTCCCAAAACAACTTTCATTTGAGCAATCAAATCAATAAATTCTTTATTTTTTTTATCTTTTTTATCTTTTTTATCCGTATCTTCATTCTTATTATCTTTATTTTTTGCATCTAAATCATCAAGATTTATCTGACCTTGTGTAATAGAAACAAATTTTTTATCTTTAAAAGACCCTATCATTGGTAGCCAAAACTGATCAATGGCGTCTGTCATTATTAAAACAGGAATATTTTTAGATTTAAACCCTTCTAGATGAGGGCTAGCTTTAGCTTGAGCACTTGTCTCTGATGCAATATAATAAATATCTTTTTGAGACTCTGGCATTTTTTCTAAATATTCTGATAAGGATATAAAATCATCAGTTTCATTAGTAACAAATCTACATAAATCTAATAATAATTCTTTTCTTTCTGAATCTTCATATAAACCTTCTTTTAAAACAGCACCGTATTCTTTCCAAAAGTCTTTGTAACCATCAATATTTTTTTCACTTACTTTTTTAAGTTCTCTTAATATTTTACCCACTAATGATTTGCTTATTTTAGAAACAGCAGGATTATTTTGTAACATCTCTCGGCTTACATTAAGATCAATATCCTGGGTGTCTACTAAACCTTTAATAAATCTAAGATAGCTTGGAACTAAGGCATCACACTTATCTGTAATAAAAACTCTATTTATATAAAGTTTTAGAGATGACTTTCTATCAGGATTAAATAAGTCAAAAGGTCTAGTCGAAGGAATGCATATAAGGTTTGTATAACTGATTGTACCTTCAGTTTTATTATGCATTGTTAGCAAGGGTTTTCCAAAACCAGCACCAATGTGTGAAAAAAATTCTTGGTATTGTTCTTCTTTAATATCTTTTGATGGTCTTGTCCAAAGAGCAGAGGCTTCGTTAAGAACCTTTTCTTCAGATTCTTTTTTATCAATTTCAATAAATTTTACTGGATAAGAAATGTGATCTGAATATTTTCTTACTATAAATTGAACTCTGGTTTCTTCTAAAAATTCTTTTGCATCTTTTTTCAAATATAATTTGATAGAGGTTCCTGCCTTTTCTTTTTCAGTTTTTTCTAAATCAAATCCGGTTTTACCATCAGATGTCCATTTCCAAGCATCTTCTTCGCCTGCTTTTTTTGATAAAACTTCAACACTATCCGCTACCATAAATGAAGCATAAAAACCTACTCCAAATTGTCCTATTAAGGACATATCAGGTTTTTTGTCTTTACTATTTTCTGACATTTGTTCTAAAAATGCTTTAGTACCTGATCTAGCAATAGTTCCAAGAGAAGATTTTAAATCCTCTTCATTCATTCCTATCCCATTATCAGAAATAGTTAATGTTTTTTCCTTACTATTTACTTCAATCTTTATTTCTGATGATTCAGAAGAGAGTTCAATTTTTTTATCTGTTAAACCTAGATATTTTCTTTTATCCAATGCATCTGATGCATTTGAAACTAATTCTCGTAAAAATATTTCTCTTTCAGAATATAGAGAGTTAATAACTATATCCAGAATTTTACCAGTATCTGCTTCAAATTTATTGCTCATATTATTCATCTAGGTTTCCTTTTATTTAAACAATGTGCTACCTTTAATTGGGGACTAACGTTTGTTTTTTCAAGAGGAAAAGCAAAAGATATTTTAAAATATTGGGGATATATATGGCAAAAATTGGAATTTGTGGAACTGGAAAAATGGGTTCAGAAATAGCTAAGAGACTAATAGATTGTAAACAAGAAGTTACAGTATGGAATAGAACAAAAAGTAAAGCGGAATTGCTAATTTCAGATGGGGTCAATATTGCAGCAAATATTCCAGAATTAGTTAAAAATAATGATATAATTTTTAATATTATGGGTGATGACCTTGCTCTCGACTATATTTATAATAGTAAAGAAGGAATAAATAATTGTGATTTATCTAATAAAATCATTATTGAATTAAGCACAACCAGCGTTGATAAAATTAAATCAATTTCAAAAATAATCACAAACCTCAATGGAAGCTTCATAGAATGTCCAGTTGGTGGCTCCACAAAACCGGCGAGAGATGGTAATTTATTTGGGTTAGTTGGCGGAGATAAAAAAACATTTTATAAAATTGAACATATTTTAAAATTAATTTGTAGAAGATGCGAATACCTTGGTGAAATAGGTAAGGGCGCATCAATGAAATTAGCAATTAATCTTCCATTGATGGTTTATTGGCAAGCACTTGGAGAGGCTATGTCAATAGCAACTAATTCTGGAATTAAGTTTGAAAAGGCATTGGATATTATGATTGATAGCTCTGGCGCTGCTAAAGTTGCACATCTTAAAGTAGATACTATGATACAAGCAATGAAGAATGAGTCAAATTTGCTTTCAACTTTTAGTACATCATCTTCATTAAAGGATATGACATTAATGTTAGAAGAAGGAAAAAAAAATGGGAATGATTTGCACGTTTTACATAGTGCAAAATCTTATGTTGAAAAAGCTATCAATGATGGCTGGTCCGAGCATGATGCATCTTTAATGAGCGTGTATATTAATAAAAAAAATCTTACTCAATAGGATTTATTCATCAAAATTAGATTTTTCTTGACCTAATATAAGTTTTATTTCTCTTAGAAAAGCAGTGCCTGCTGGGTTAGGTAATTCTTCATCATCTAATTCTTGAGCTGTTTTCTCAGCAATTATTTCATTTAAAACACTTATTTTTTTACCTGTTTGAAGTGCATTAATGTAAACTTTAGCTGCACGCTCAAAATAAAACAATCTATTAAATGTCTCAGCAACATTCTTTCCTAATACCAAAATGCCATGATTACCCATTATCATTGTATGTATTTTTGGATTTGATAATAAATTTGCACACCTTATGCCCTCTTCTTCAAATGCCAACCCTCCATAATTTTTATCAACAACCTGTCTTCCAAAAAACATTGCTGCAACTTGATTTATAGGAGGAAGCATACAATCGTCTAAAGATGCAAGCACCGTAGCGAATATCGAATGGACATGCATTATACATTTTGCATGAGGACATAATCTATGAATAGCTCCATGAAGACCCCAAGCAGTAGCATCTGGTGCATTTTCTTTTTCAAGAACAGTTGTGTCATTCGCATCAAGTATTAATAAATCAGAAGCTCTAATTCTTGAAAAATGCCACATATTTGGATTCATTAAAAACTTTGTACCATTTTCATTAACAGCTAGACTGAAATGATTAGCTACTGCTTCATGAAGATTTTCTCTAGCTGCCCATCTGAATGTGGCCGCAAGATCTTTTCTTTCTTCATAAAAATTCGTATTAGATATATATGAAGTATCTGCTGATGCTTTATTCATACTAAACCTCCCAAAATATAATTTAAATATTCTCATATTATATTTAATTATGTCAAACATTATAAAGTATATTAATTTAATATGAGGAAGATAATGGGATATATAAATATATATATTTATTCTTTCCAGTTATTGCGGAAATAATTGGTACAACTAATTTAAAAAGTACCAATAACTTTACAAAAATAGCAACTAGTATTTATGTAATAGCTGGTTATGGTGTAGCTTTTTATTTCATGATGCTTGCAATGAAAACTATACCAGTTGCGACAACTTATTCAATTTGATCAGGGATTGGTATTGCAGGAGTCGTAGTTATCGGAGCATTAAAATATAAGAAAATTCCAGATATTCCTGCATTATTAGGGATGAGCTTGATAATACTAGGTATAATTGTACTGGTATTTTATAGTAAAATAGGAGCTAACTGATATATTTACTACTTAAATAAATTAAAAATGTATTGCTTTAGCATATGTTGCTAATGCAGCTTCTTTAACAGCTTCATTTATTGTTGGATGCCCATGACATATCCTTGCAACATCTTCAGAAGAAGCACCAAAACCCATCGCTACTGAAAGTTCATGAATGACTGTTCCAGCTTCATGACCAATAATATGGGCACCTAGAATTTTATCTGTAGATTTATCAGATAGTATTTTTACCATTCCGTCAGTATGACCTATTGCTTTGGCTCTACTGTTAGCAGAAAGAGGAAATACTCCTTTATTATATTCAATTTTTTGATCTTTAAGATTTTCTTCTGTCTGACCAATAACAGCGACTTCTGGAGACGTATAAATAATTCCTGGTACAAGGTTATAATCAACATGACCTGCTTCACCATTGATTATTTCAACTGCAGCAACACCATCTTCTTCAGCTTTATGGGCCAACATTGGACCCTTTATTACATCTCCAATAGCGTAAATATCTGGAATTGAAGTTTCAAAATTATGGTTAGTATTTATAAACCCTTGTTTATCAACTTCCAAACCTAATTCCTTTAGTCCTAATCCACTAGTATTGGGCTTACGTCCAATTGCTACTAGAACAACATCAGCTTCTACTTTTTCTATATTAGATGTAGTTACATCTTTAATTGTTAATGTAACTTTTGAATCTGAACTTTGGGCCGATTCAACCGAATGGCCTAATTTAAATTTAATACCTTGTTTTTGCATAATTTTCATAAACTTATCAGCAATCTCATTATCCATGCCAGGCAGTATTCTTGGAAGATACTCTATAACTTCAACTTCTGCTCCAAGTCTTCTCCAGACAGTTCCCATTTCTAAACCAATAACTCCACCACCTATAACAATCATTTTCTTAGGAACTTTTCTAAGTTCCAAGGCACCGGTTGAAGTAACAATTAATTTTTCATCTACCTTTACACTAGGAAGCACTGAGGGTTCAGATCCTGTTGCAATTATAATTTTATTTGTATTTATTATTTCTAATTTTCCATTATTGCTAACTTCTATTTGTTTTGCAGAAAGAATTCTAGCTGTTCCTATAAATTTAGTAATTTTGTTTTTACCAAATAAAAAACTAATACCTTTTGTAAGATCTGAAACAATATCGGATTTTCTTTTTAACATTTTTGTAAGATCTAAGCTTACCTCTTTACAATTAATACCCCATTCATTCATACCATTTGATTTTATAGTATTTTCATATTGCTCTGAAGCATGAAGCATTGCCTTGGATGGGATACATCCAACATTTAAACATGTTCCACCTAAAGTTTCACGCTTTTCTATCGTAGCTACTTTCATCCCCTTTTGAGAAGCAACAATAGAAGCTACATATCCACCTGGACCAGCTCCAATAACAACAAGATCATATTTTTTATCTAACATATCTAACCTTTAAATTAACGAATTAGGCACCAACAACTAATCGTCTTGGATCTTCTATTATTTCTTTAATCCTCACTAAAAAGGATACAGCTTCTCTTCCATCTATTATTCTATGATCATATGATAAAGCTAAATACATCATTGGCCTTATCTCAATATTATTTCCTATTGCTACTGGTCTTTTTTGAATTTTATGCATTCCCAAAATACCAGATTGAGGTGGATTTAAAATTGGTGAAGACATTAATGAACCATAAACGCCACCATTTGAAATAGTAAAAGTGCCTCCTGCCATATCTGAAATAGAAATATCGCCATCTTTTGCTTTTTTCCCAAACTCAGCAATTGCCATTTCAGTTTGACCAAATGACATTAAGTCCGCACTTTTTAATACAGGTACAACTAGTCCTTGAGAAGTTCCTACAGCCACTCCAATGTTATAATAATTTTTATAAATTATTTCATTACCTTCTATTTCGGCATTTACTGCAGGATATTCTTTAAGAGCATCTATTGCTGCTTTTACAAAAAAGCTCATATATCCTAGCCTAACTCCATTTTTCTTTTCAAAACTGTCTTGGTAACTACTTCTCATTTCCATTAAAGCTGTCATGTCTACTTCATTATAAGTAGTTAACATAGCAGCAGTATTTTGAGCTTCTTTCAACCTTCGTGCAATAACTTGACGAAGTCTAGACATTGGAACACGTTCTTCTAAATTCTTATTATCTCTATTTGAAGAAGAAACTGGGTCTGATTTTACTTCTTGTTTTAAAGTATTTTCTACTTTTGGTGTTTGATTAGTTTTTTTAACTTGAGATGTTTCTACAACTATTTTAGACAGTTTTTCTGACTTTTCTCCGGCAATAATTGTTGCCAACAAAGCTCCAACTTCAACCGTATCTCCTTCAGAAACAACAAGGCTGTCAAGTGTTCCAGAAATTGCCGCAGACACCTCTAATGTAACTTTATCTGTTTCCAATTCTACTATTGGCTCATCCATTTCAACAAATTCACCTTGCTTTTTTATCCACTTTGAAACAGTTGCTTCTACAACCGACTCTCCTAGTATTGGAACCAAAACATCCATTATTGTATCCTTTCGTTTTGAAATATTTTTTTCTATAATTGAACTGTTTGTTTTTATATTACTATTGGTTTTTATTAAGTTTAAATATAGAAGAACGTCACCTTTAGTAACTCTTCCACCTTTACCTGTACCTTCTATATTAAAAACATCTAAATTATTTTCAGTTATTATTTTAAACGCTGACGGCATAGCCAAAAGGCTAATATTATTAGTTGGCTTAACTGCCATAAATGGTTTACCTATTCTGCGGCTTGTTTACTTGTATTTTTATCTTTTGTTTCCAAAGCTAAATCAATTAACTGAGCTTGTTCTCTATTATGTCTTGATAATGAACCTGTAGCAGGAGACGCCGCTTCCAGACGACCTGCGTAACTTGGTCTAGAAAATTTTGCTTTATATGATAAAAGTACATCTTCAATTTTTCTATCAACAAAAAACCAGGCTCCCATATTTTTTGGTTCTTCTTGACACCAAACAATTTCAGCATTTGGTGTTTTTCCTAATTCTTCTTTTAAAGTTCTAGCAGGAAAGGGGTATATTTGTTCTAATCTGAGCAGTTTCACATTTTTAAGTTTTCTTCTGTCTCTTTCTTCTAACAAGTTATAGAAAACTTTTCCTGATGAAATCACTACCTTTTTAATATCTTTGTTTTTTAAATCTAAATTTGGATCTTTAATAACTCTATGAAATGTAGTTTGCTCTGCCATATCAGATAATTTAGACACACACATTTTATTTCTTAGTAAGCTTTTGGGCGTCATTATTATTAATGGCTTTCTAAAATCTCTCTTAAGCTGTCTTCTCAAGGCATGAAAATAATTTGCGGGCGTACTACAATTTAAGACTTGCATATTATCTTCACCACATAATTGTAAATATCTTTCTAATCTTGCTGAAGAATGCTCTGGACCCTGACCTTCATAGCCATGTGGTAAAAGCATAACTAAGCCTGACATCCTTAACCATTTAGCTTCACCGCTTGATATAAATTGATCAACAATTACCTGTGCTCCATTTGCAAAATCACCAAATTGAGCTTCCCACATTACTAATGCTGTTGGCTCTGTTAAAGAATAACCATATTCAAAACCAAGAACAGATGCTTCAGACAATGGGGAATCAATAACCTCAAAAGCAGCCTGATTATCTTTTATATGGTTCAGTGGGACATATCTCTTTTCATTTAATTGATCAATAAATACTGAATGACGCTGTGAAAAGGTTCCTCTACAGCTATCTTGACCAGAGAGTCTTACTGGATGACCTTCTAATAATAAAGATCCAAAAGCTAAATGCTCTGCAGTAGACCAATCTATTCCTTCACCAGTTTCAATAGCATTTCTTCTACCATCAACTATTCTAATAAGTTTTTTATTGGCTTGAAAACCTTCAGGTATAGTGGTTATAGTTTTACCAATTAATTTCAAATTTTCTATTGAAAGAGACGTTTCACCTCTTCTATCGTCTCCATGAGCCGCTCTTAAACTTGACCATTGTCCTTCAAGCCAATCTGCTTTGTTTGGCTTATAATGTGAACCAGCTTCAAATTCTTTTTCTAGAAAATTATTATGGTTGTTTACCTCATCTTTAGCTTCTTGTTCAGATAAAATTCCTTCATTAATTAACTTATTTGCATATATTTTACTTATACTTGGGTGATTCCCAATTTTTGTATACATCACAGGTTGAGTAAATGCAGGTTCATCTCCTTCATTATGACCAAAGCGTCTATAAGAAATAACATCTAAAACTACATCACATGCAAATTTTTGTCTAAATTCAATTGCTATACGTGAAGCGTGAACAACAGCTTCTGGATCATCCCCGTTAACATGTAAAATTGGCGCCATAACCATTTTAGCAACATCTGTACAATAAGGACTAGAGCGAGAATAGTTTGGACTAGTAGTAAATCCAATTTGATTATTAACAACAATATGAATTGTGCCTCCAGTTCTATAACCTCTGAGACCAGAAAAATCAAAGGTCTCTGCTACAATTCCTTGACCGGCAAAAGCAGCATCCCCATGCAAAACAATCCCTAAAACGGAAAGTCTATCATTTGTATCATTATGTTGATTTTGTTTAGCTCTAACCCTACCTATTACTACTGGCGCAACAACTTCTAAATGTGATGGATTTGCTTGCAAAGATAAATGAACATTTATTCCATCAAAATCTCTATCAGCTGAAGCACCCATATGATACTTAACGTCTCCAGATCCACCTGCTTCTTCTGGATTTGCTTGATTACCTAAAAATTCGGATATAATTGCTCTAAAAGGTTTATTTAAAATATTATATAATAGATTAAGCCTACCACGATGTGACATAGCAATCACAACTTCTTTCATACCTAACTGGCTACCACGTTTTAAAATTTGTTCTATAGCTGGAACAACAGACTCGGATCCGTCTAATCCAAATCTCTTAGTACCGGCATATTTTTTATGAAGAAATTGTTCAAAAGTTTCTGCTCCAACTAATCTTTCATAAATTGCTTTTTTACCTCTATTAGTAAATTGAGTTGTATTTCTTATTGATTCTATTCTTTCTTGTACCCAAGCCTTTTGAGCAGGATCTTGAACATGCATAAATTCAATTCCTATAGAGCCACAATAGGTTTCTTTGAGTATATCCATAATTTGTTTTAAAGAAGCTATTTCCATGCCTAAAACATTATCAATAAATATTGGTCTATCCCAATCACCTTCTTTAAAACCATATGTTTCAGGGTTTAATTCTGGATGAATATCACTTTTTTGAAGACCTAGAGGGTCTAAATTAGCAAGCAAATGACCATTTATTCTATATGCTCTTATGAGCATTATTGCTCTGATTGAATCAGTCGTTGCAGCCCTTAAATCAGTAGCAGATAAATCTTTTTTATCAGATATACCTCTTGCTACTGCCTTTACACTTTCAATACTATCACTTGCTCCAATTACCTTACTATTTTTTCTAGACCAACTTGGACCATCATCAATAAATATTTCATCGCCATTATTTTCAAACCATAACGCCCATTCTTTAGGGACTGAATTAAAATCATTTTTCCATTCTTTATGCATATCACTTATAAAAGTTGCATTACCACCTGAAAGAAAGCTTTGATCAGGATTTTGGTCATTCATTGGCTCATCTCCTTTTTAAACTATTATATAAATATAATTCATAATATTGATTTCATAGTTAAATATTAAAATAGAAATACACTTACAAAAACCTTAGCAAGTTAATCAAGTTATTTCCACTCTTCAATCGCTTTTAAAACCGCTTTACCTAACCCTGCTGGAGAATCTGACATAACAAAACCTGAATTTTTCATAACTTTAAATTTAGTTTCAGCATCACCGCTTCCTCCACTAACAATTGCTCCAGCATGGCCCATTGTTCTTCCAGGAGGAGCTGTTTTTCCTGCAATGAAACCAGCAATTGGTTTTTTGATTTTATGATTTTTTAGAAAAATTGCAGCATCCTCTTCTGCACTTCCTCCTATTTCACCTATCATTAATATGGCTTCTGTTTGCTCATCATTTAAGAACATTTCTAAACAATCAATAAAATTTGTTCCATTAATAGGATCTCCACCTATACCAATGCAAGTGGATTGACCTAATCCTGCTGCTGTTGTTTGGGCAACAGCTTCATAAGTTAATGTACCCGAACGAGAGACGATACCTATTTTACCAGGCTTATGAATATGACCAGGCATTATACCAATTTTACATTGCCCTGGAGTTATTACGCCAGGACAGTTTGGTCCTATCAACCTTGAATTAGAATTTTTTAAAAATTGTTTAACCTTAATCATATCTTGAACAGGGATACCTTCAGTTATACATATTATTAAAGGTATTTTTGCAGAGATCGCTTCTAAAATAGAATCAGCAGCAAATGCAGGTGGAACATAAATTACCGTTGCATCAGGATTAACTTCTTTAACTGATTCTTCAACAGTATTAAACACAGGAAGACCAAGATGAATTGTTCCGCCCTTTCCTGGAGTGACTCCTCCAACCATTTTTGTTCCATAAGCAATCGCTTGCTCAGAATGAAAGGTTCCTTGACCGCCTGTAAAACCTTGACATATTACCTTAGTATTATTGTTAATAAGCACTGACATTTAATTAATCTCCTTTACAGCATTTACAATTTTTACTGCTGCATCATCTAAATCATCCGCTGGTATTATTTTAAGACCAGATTCAGATAGTATTTTTTTTCCTTCTTCAACGTTAGTACCTGCTAGTCTAACAACCAAGGGTTTAGTTAAGGACAACTCCTTTGCTGCTGCAACAACACCAGCGGCAATTATATCGCATCTCATTATACCACCAAAAATATTTACTAGAATTCCTTCTACAGCTTTATCAGATAGAATTATTTTAAATGCCTCAGTTACTTTTTCTTTAGTGGCACTTCCTCCTACATCTAAAAAATTTGCCGGCGCTGCCCCTTTTAACTTAATAATATCCATTGTCGCCATTGCTAATCCTGCGCCATTAACTAAACATCCAATAGTTCCATCTAATTTAATATAAGCTAAGTCATATTTACTAGCTATTATTTCTGCAGGATCCTCTTCTGTTTCATCCCGTAATTCCATGATATTAGGGTGTCTGAATAGAGCATTATTATCAAATGACATTTTAGCATCTAAAGCTATTAGATCATTGTCAGATGTAACAACTAGAGGGTTTATTTCTAATAAGCTTCCGTCTAGATCCGTGAAAAGTTTATATAATTGTTTAAAAAACATTCCTGCTTGCTTAAAGCTAGAACCCTTTAAGTTTAAAGTGTTAGCAATTAATCTAGAATGAAAAGGCTGAAAACCGATAGTTGGATCAATTGAAAATGATAATATTTTCTCAGGTGTTTCTTCAGCAACTTTTTCTATATCCATACCACCTTCTGTAGAAGCAATTACAGAAATTTTACTACTAACTCTATCTATAACCATAGAAAAATAGTACTCAGACTCAATCTTACAACCGTCTTCTATATAAAGCCTTTGGACTAACTTACCTTCTTTACTTGTTTGATGAGTAACTAATGTCTTTCCTAGAATTGATTGAGCAGCAACTTTCACTTCATCTAAGCTCTTTACTACTTTAACACCTCCAGCCTTACCTCTTCCACCTGCATGAATTTGAGCCTTTACAACATAAACTGGACCTGGCAATTCTTTAGCTACCAAAACAGCGTCATCAACTGAGAAAACTGCTTTTCCTTCTGGGGTTGGTATATTATATAACTTTAAAAGCTCTTTAGCTTGATGCTCATGAATATCCAAAATTTAAACCTTTCTAAAATCTAATTATTTTTCAAACTTTGAAGCAAGTTCATTTAATTGCTTTACTGCTGATACTGAATGATCAAACATTATTTTTTCATCAGATGTAAATTCAATTTCAACAATACGCTCAACACCTTCTTTGCCGATAATAACTGGTACCCCAACGTAAATCCCATTAAGGCCGTAATATCCATCAACAAAAGCTGCACAAGGAACTAGTTTTTTCTTATCTTTTAAAAATGATTCTGCCATTTCAATCGCTGCGGAAGCAGGTGCATAAAACGCCGAACCTGTTTTAAGTAACCCAACAATTTCTGCACCACCGTCACGGGTTCTTTGAACTATTTGATCTATTTTTTCTTGAGTGCTCCATCCCATTTTTATTAGATCAGGAACAGGAATGCCTGCAACTGCAGAATATCTGGATAAAGGAACCATTGTATCGCCATGGCCTCCTAAAACAAATGCTGTAACGTCACTCACGGATACTTTAAATTCTGCTGCTAAAAAGTGTCTGAAACGAGCGGAATCTAGAACTCCTGCCATGCCAACAACCATATTTGTTGATAAACCAGATGCTCTTTGCAAGACCCCAACCATTGCATCTAGAGGATTAGTAATGCAAATTATAAATGCATTTGGACAATTTTCTTTTATGCCTTTACCAACCTGTTTCATTACTTTTGTATTAATTTCTACTAAGTCATCTCGACTCATGCCTGGCTTTCTTGCAACTCCAGCTGTAACTATTACAACATTACTTCCTGAAAGGGCAGAATAATCATTTGATCCTTTTATATTACAATCAAATCCTTCAACGGGCCCTGATTGAGCCAAATCAAGGGCTTTACCTTGAGGTATGCCCTCTGCAATATCAAATAACGTTACATCTCCCAGTTCTTTAATTGCTGCTAGATGAGCCAGTGTTCCACCAATATTACCTGATCCAATTAAAGCTATTTTATTACGCATGACTATCATTATCCTATTTTATTCGAATTTTATCTTTTAAACGCTTGAATAATCTATAATATTATAGATTGTTTCTTCTTATTATTAATTGATAATGTTTTAACTGCTTTTTGTTTTGCTATCAAGGCAAGAATCATTATTAAGTTTTGTTTTACACTTGAGACATTTCTACAATTCGAGAAATAGTTCTATCAAATTCAAACTTCCAATCTCTTCCTTGATAAATTTTTCTAAAATCAACCTCAGCAGTAGCTATCAAAAAACAATTTTTGTCATATAATGCGTCTATTAACCATATAAATCTTCTAGCCTGATTTCTTAACTCATCATTCAGAATAGGTATATTATCAATAATAATTCCTTTATATCTAATGGCAATCTCAATGTAATCTGAGGCAGCTAATGGCTTATTACATAAATCATCAAAATCTATTCTTGCTATTCCTGCTGCTACTTGAGGTATAAAAACTTTCCTACCCGCTATTAAAATAGTTTCAGATTCTATTTTAAACCCAATACTTAAATCTAAAAATATATTATCTGCTTTTTCTTTGTTTGATTTATTTAAAGGGCTTAACCATACTTTTTTACCACTTAGAGACCTTTCTCTCCAATCTTCACCATTAGGTATTTTAATTATATTAGTTTTAAGTTTAAGTTTATCAATAAACGGCAATATTCTTTCTCTATGCAACCCATTCTTATAAAGCCCATCTGGATGTTGATTGGATGTTGTTACTAAAATTATTCCTTCATCAAACATAATTTGAAATAATCGTGATAAAATCATAGCATCTGCAATATCCTTTATCTCCATCTCATCAAAGCATAAAAGCTTTGCTGATGAAGCTAGATCTTTTGCAACTAAAAGAACAGAATCCTTGTTTCTCTCTTTTTTACTTTTTTCTAAAATTCTTTGATGAACTTCTTTCATAAAATCATGAAAATGAAGCCTTCTTTTTTCTTTCACTGGAGCATGACGAAAAAATAAATCCATAATCATGGATTTTCCTCTTCCAACTCCACCATATAAATAAATACCTTTACAATCTGAATTAACATTAGATTTTGTAAAAAATTTAAATATAAAATTTTTTTTATTCTGAGAGATTTCTTCTAAAAGGTTATTAAAATACTCTGACACATGCAATTGGCCATTATCCAATTTAATAGATGATTTTATGGCAATAGCTTCTAAAGAGCTATTTAATTCCCTTTTTAAACTATCAGGCATTAATTTAAGCTATTTTCTGAATTAAAAAAACTATTGTCTTTCAAGTTGTAATTTTTTAATTTCGCCAATGGCTTTCGCTGGATTCAACCCTTTAGGACAAGTTTGGGTACAGTTCATAATAGTGTGACATCTATAAAGTTTAAAAGGATCCTCAAGAGCATCTAATCTTTCTCCAGTATTTTCATCTCTACTATCTACTATCCAACGATAGGCTTGTAATAAAACAGCTGGTCCAAGGTATTTATCTCCGTTCCACCAATAAGATGGGCATGCAGTGGTACATGAAAAACATAAAACACACTCCCATAATCCATCAATTTTCTCTCTCTCTTCTGGACTTTGCCTTCTTTCTTTACCATCTGATGCTGGTGTATCAGACTGAAGCCATGGCTTTATTGATGTTAATTGAGCATAAGCTTTTGATAAATCTGGAACTAAATCTTTAATAACATCCATATGAGGAAGTGGGTAGATATTAATATCACCCTTTATATCATCCATTGATTTTAGGCATGCCAATGTATTTGTTCCATCAACATTCATAGAACATGAGCCACAAATACCTTCTCTACAAGATCGTCTAAAAGTTAAACTAGAATCAACTTCATCCTTAATTTTAATTAAAGCATCTAAAACCATTGGACCACAATTATCAAGATCAAGTGTATAACTATCTATTCTTGGGTTTTCATCATCATCTGGAGACCATCTATAAACATTTACTTTTCTTGTGTTTTTTGAATCGCTCTCTAAAGGGTAATCAATACCTTTTACAATTTTTGAATTTTTAGGCAAAGCAAAATCAGCCACTTAAATCTCCTATGAATTAATATACACGTGCAGCAGGGGGTATTGATTGCACTTCATTAGTTAATGTATTTTGATGAACATCTCTATAATCTACTTTTGTTTTATTTTTATCATTTAACCACATTATAGTATGTTTCATCCAGTTTTTATCGTCTCTATCAGGAAAATCTTCGTGAGAGTGAGCGCCTCTAGATTCTTTTCTTTGTTCAGCAGATTTTATTGTAACAATAGCTTGTTGCATTAAATTTTCTAATTCTAAAGCTTCCACTAAATCTGTATTAAAAATTAATGATCTGTCTTTAATTGTAATGGAATTCATATTTTTAGTTATAGTTTCTATTTTTTTTACGCCTTCATCCATTGAACTTGAAGATCTAAAAACTGCAGCATGTTTCTGCATAATATTTTGCATTGAACTTCTTATTTCTCCAACTGATGTATCGCCTGCTGAATGTCGCATTTTATCTAATCGAGCCACTATTTTATCAGTTACACTTGGCGACAATGGTGAATGAGAACTTCCTTTTTCAACTGTTTTTAAAGCTCTTTGAGCTGCGGCTCTTCCAAACACAACAATATCTAACAATGAATTTGTACCTAATCTATTCGCTCCATGAACAGAAACACACGCAGCTTCTCCGATTGCCATTAAACCAGAAACTACTGAGTTCTGATCTTTACCATTTCTAGTTACCACTTCACCATGATAATTTGTAGGAATACCTCCCATATTGTAATGAACTGTTGGCAATACTGGAATTGGTTCTTTAGTGACATCCACTCCACAGAAAATTTTTGCTGTCTCACTTATTCCTGGTAATCTCATATGTAAAGTAGCAGGATCAATATGCTCAAGATGCATAAAAATATGATCTTTATTCGGCCCCACGCCTCTTCCTTCATTAATTTCAATAGTCATTGAACGTGAAACCACATCTCTACTAGCCAAATCTTTAGCTGTAGGAGCATATCTTTCCATAAACCTTTCACCTTCAGAATTTGTTAAATAACCACCTTCTCCACGTGAACCTTCAGTTATTAAAACACCTGCACCGTATACTCCAGTTGGGTGAAATTGAACAAATTCCATATCTTGTAGAGGTAATCCAGCTCTTAATGCCATAGCATTTCCATCTCCTGTACAAGTATGAGCTGAGGTACAAGAAAAATAAACTCTTCCATATCCACCAGTTGCTAAAACAGTTTGATGACCACGGAATCTGTGAAGCTTTCCATCTTCCATACAAAGAGCTATAACACCTTTACAAGCTCCATTTTCATCCATAAGAAGATCTAAAGCTATGTACTCAACAAAAAACTCAGCTTGGTGTTTAAGGCACTGTTGATATAGAGTATGAAGTATAGCATGGCCAGTTCTGTCTGCAGCTGCGCAAGCTCTTCTAGCCATATTCTTTCCGTAATCTAATGTATGACCTCCAAAAGGTCTTTGATAAACTTTACCTTCTTCCGTTCTAGAAAAAGGAACTCCAAAATTTTCTAACTCTGTAACTGCTGGAATAGCATTTTTACACATATATTCAATTGCATCTTGATCACCAAGCCAATCAGAACCTTTAACTGTGTCATACATATGAAATTGCCAACTATCATTCTCACCCATATTATTCAAAGCAGCCCCAATACCACCTTGCGCTGCAACTGTATGACTTCTGGTAGGAAAAACTTTAGTTATACAAGCTGTTTTTAATCCTCCTGCAACCATTCCAAGAGTAGCTCTTAAACCTGCCCCCCCTGCACCAACTACTACAACGTCATGTTCGTGATCGATAATTTCGTAATCTGACATTAATCTCTCTTTCTTAATCTATAAAAAAATTTTTAAAACACATAAGATTGATAAAACACCAAGAAGAATTGATGATAATTTAACAAATATTATGCTTATTATTTTTAATCCTTCTGAGTGAACATAATCTTCAATGACTACCTGCAAACCAAGAGAAGCATGAAAAAATATTGTACCAAGAAGTAATATTAAACCCGTTGCATTAAAAGGGTTTTGTATCCATAAAATAGCTTCATTGTATCCGCTAATAATAGTTAACATTAAAGAAGGGATAAACCATAAAATAAGAGGGATCATTCCAACAGCAGATAATCTCTGTATTTTCCAATGACCTACTCCGTGCTTAGCAGAGCCCAAGCCTTGTACTTTAGCTAAATCACTTTTCATTGTATTACTCATATCATCAAATTCTCAAAAAATAAATAAAAGACCATGTTGCCATAGTCATTATAAAAGCGCTAACAACAACTAATGAGCCAGATAAATAAACACTTTTTAATTCAAAACCAAAGCCAGCGTCCCAAAATAAATGCCTTATACCATTTGATAAATGATAATATAAAGCAAAAGTAAAACCAAAAAGAATTAGATGACTGAACCAATGATTAGTAATATTTATAAAATGAGAATAGCTCTCTAAACCTGATGCAAGCGCTACTACCCAAGCAACTAAAATTATGCTTCCTATAGATAAGCTAACTCCTGTAATTCTATGCATAATAGAAAGTACAGAGGTTATTTGTGGTTTATATATTTGTAAATGAGGAGATAAAGGTCTTGGTCTATTCATAATCTATCTTTTTTATATAATTATTATTATTCATCTATAATAAATAACCATTAATTTTTAAAGTTCAAATTTTAAATTATAAAAATTAAACTTTATTATAAATTATGATTAAAATCGATGCTGCTAAAAGCAAAATACCTATTAATTCAGTGTGCTTTAATTTTTCTTTAAAAATTACTAATGATATAATAATTGAAAATATTAACTCAATCTGCCCAACCGCTCTTACTTCAGCCGCTGTTGCAAGACCAAATGCAGCAAACCAACAAAAGGTTGCCCCCGTCCCACAAATTCCAGCAGGTAAACTAGGTTTCCAATATTTAAACACAGCCATAAATTCCTCTCTTTTAAAAAAGAACATGTACGATCCAACTATTATAGTTTGAAAGATTATAGCAATAAAAGATATATATATTGATTTATCTAATAAGGGTGCTTCAACTGAAATAATAGCCATTCTAAATGTAACGACTGATGCTGCTAAGAGTAAGCCAGATAGAAGCCCTATTAATGTACCTAAGGAGATCATGGAATTAAATAAAAATTTAAATGTTTGCAAGATATTGTCTGCTTTTTTAGCAAAAGATAAAAATAAAACAGAAACAACTCCTAGTAAAATTCCTAGCATCAATGGCACAGAAAATACGGCATTTAGAATTATTATTTCTAGAAAGGCTATTAATATTACTTCAGTTTTTGAAAAAGCTATCCCTGTTGCAAAGCTTTTATAAGAAAAAACTTGCATTAAAACATAAGTAAAAAGAACTTGGAAAATTGAACCTAGGCAAAGAAGTAATATTGAGTATGATGATAAAATAGGTATAGGATTTCCTGAAAAACCAAGCCATAACAACCAAATTAAAGATGTAAAAGGCAAAGCATAACAAAATCTTATATATGCGGCCCCATAATCTCCTAATCTTGATATCATGTTTTTTTGAAAAGCTGTTCTAGCTGTTTGAAAAGCTGCTCCAAAAATTGCTGCTAAAATCCAAATTATATCCATTAAAATAATGCAGGTTTATTATACAATCTGAGTATTATAATTTAACCCCTTTTAATTTTTTGCTGACTAATAATTCTGCTATCTGAACTGTATTTAAAGCGGCACCTTTTCTAAGGTTATCTCCAACACACCAAAAAATTATACCATTCTTAACAGAGGGATCTTTTCTTATTCTACTTATATATACATCATCTTCCCCAGCAACTTCAACAGGAGTTACATAACCTTCATTCGCTCTATGGTCTATAACTGTAACACCTGGTGCTTTTTTTAATAAATTTCTAACTTTTGTCTCATTTATATCATTTTCACATTCTAAAAATACAGCTTCACTATGACCAATAAATACTGGAACTCTCACACATTGAGCAACTAAGTTAATATTTGGGTCTAATATTTTTTTTGTTTCGACGCGCATTTTCCACTCTTCTTTAGTAAACCCATCGTCCATGAAATCATCTATGTGAGGTATTACATTAAACGCTATTTTTTTTGTGAATTGCTCAGGAGTTGCTTGATCATTAACAAACATGCCTTTTGTTTGATTGAATAATTCATCCATCGCAGGTTTTCCTGCACCCGAAACCGCTTGATAGGTAGATACTACAACTCTTGTAATTTTAAATTCGTCATGAATTGGCTTCAAAGCGACTACTAATTGAATTGTTGAACAATTAGGGTTAGCAATAATATTTTTCTTTTTAAATAGATTAATAGCTTCTGGATTTACTTCAGGAACTATTAAAGGAACATCATCATTCATTCTAAAAAAAGACGAGTTATCAATAACAATACATCCTTTTTTTCCTGCAATCGGAGCAAATTTTTTAGCTGCATCTGACCCTGCAGAAAAAAGAGCTATATCTACTTTTTCAAAATCAAACCCTTCTAAAGGCAATACTTTTAAAATTTTGTCATCACCAAAAGACACTTCTTTTCCTGTCGAAGCTTTAGATGCCAAAGCATAAATATCTTTTACAGGAAAATTTCTTTCAGATAGCGTTTGAAGCATTTCTCTTCCTACAGCTCCAGTCGCTCCTACTACTGCAATATTATAAGTCATCTAATTTGTTAATTCCTCTAACTGTCTTATGACAATATCCATCATGCCTTTGGTTCCAACTTTTTCTCTACCTTCAGCCATTATATCCGCAGTTCTAGGCCCAGCATCTAATGCTTGTGATACAGCCTTATCAATCAAATCTGCTTCATCTTTCATATCAAAAGAATAACGAAGCATCATTGAAAAACTTAATAATTCAGCTAGTGGATTTGCTAATCCTTTACCAGCTATATCTGGAGCAGAACCGTGAACAGGCTCATAAAGTGCAAATCTTTTTCCTGTAACTTTATCAACTGAACCTAGACTTGCTGATGGAAGCATTCCTAATGAACCAGTTAACATTGCAGCACAATCTGATAATATATCACCAAATAAATTATCAGTAACTATTACATCAAATTGTTTAGGCTCTTTTACTAATTGCATAGCACAATTATCAGCATACATATGATGCATATCTATGCCTACACCTTCTTCTTTATGAAGTTTAATCATTACTTCACGCCATAAAACTCCAGACATCATAACATTAGCTTTTTCAACTGAAGTTACTTTCCCATTTCTAGCTTTTGCTAAGTCAAAAGCCACTCTACCTATTCTTTCAATTTCTGGAGTAGTGTATAAGTTAGTATCGTATCCTTTTTTTATTCCATCGCTTATTTCTTCAATTCCTCTTGGTTGGGCAAAATAAATCCCTCCAGTAAGTTCCCTCAAAATTAAAATATCTAAACCAGATATAATATCTGGCTTAAGAGAAGAGGCGTCGACTAAAGAAGGGAAAACCATTGCAGGACGAAGGTTTGCAAATAAATCCATCTCTTTTCTTAATCTTAGAAGTCCATTCTCTGGTCTTTTTTCAAAATCAACACCATCATATTTTGGGCCACCAACGGATCCAAATAAAATTGCATCTGCGTCCATTGAATCAGCCAATGTCTCATCAGTTAAAGGTGTCCCATATTTATCATAAGACGCTCCTCCAACTAACCCCTCTTTTATATTAAAACTAATAGTTTTATTTTTAGCTAACCAGTCAACCACTCTTAATGTCTCTGATACAACTTCAGGGCCAACACCATCACCAGGTAAAATCATTAAAGTTCTATTAGATGACATTTGTATTTCCTATTATTAAATATTTTATAACCAAGGACGTTCTAATTCCATGGTTGCTTCAAAGCTGTTTATTTTTTCTGATTTTTCAAGAGTTATATCTATATCATCCAGACCTTCTAATAGACATTTTTTTCTAAATGAATCTAATTCAAACTTAATAATAGAACCATTAGGTCTTCTAATTTCTTGGGATGGCAAGTCTATTTCAATTTCTGGATTTTCTATATCTTTAGCATCAGCCATAAGCGCTTCTCTTTGCTCAGGAGTAACTTTTATTGGTAACAAACCATTCTTAAAAGAATTATTATAAAATATATCAGCAAAAGAAGTAGAAATAATGCATTTTATACCAAAATCAGACAAGGCCCAAGGAGCATGTTCTCGACTCGAACCACAACCAAAGTTATCGCCAGCAACAATTATCTTACTTGATCTATAAGGTTCCTTATTTAAAACAAAATCCTGCTTTTCAGATCCATCTTCATTAAATCTCATATCATCAAATAAATGCTTACCTAAACCTGTTCTTTTAATAGTTTTTAAAAATTGTTTAGGAATTATTTTATCTGTATCTATATTAATAAAATTAAATGGGGCAACTATGCCTTTTAAATTAATAAACTTTTCCATTATTAAACCTTTTCAAAAATTTAATTTATATCGCTTGAGTCTGTTAACTTACCTTTTATAGCTGATGCAGCAGCTATTTCAGGGCTAACCAAGTGAGTCCTGCCACCTTTGCCCTGCCTGCCTTCAAAGTTTCTATTTGATGTGCTTGCACACCTTTCACCTGGCTGTAACTTATCTTCATTCATCGCCAAACACATAGAACAACCTGGCTCTCTCCATTCAAAGCCAGCCTCTATAAACATTTTATCCAAACCTTCTTCTTCAGCTTGATTTTTCACTAATCCTGACCCAGGAACAACCATGGCACGGATACCTTGCTTAACTTTTTGTCCTTTAATAACACCTGCAGCAGCTCTTAGATCTTCTATCCTAGAATTGGTACATGAGCCTATGAAAACAGTGTTAATTTCAACTTCAGAAATTTTTTGACCACCTGTTAAGCCCATATAATCAAGCGATCTTTGGACTTTGTCTCGTGTTTCTTCATCATTTATTTTAGATGGATCAGGAATAAAACCGTCAATTGAAACAACGTCTTCAGGACTAGTTCCCCAAGTTATTGTTGGTTTAATTTTATTTGCATCTATAGATACTGTCTTGTCGTAAAATGCATTAGGATCCGAAGGAAGGGATTTCCACCACTCTACAGCAAGATCCCAGTCTTTACCTTTTGGAGACATTGGTTTTTCATATAAATATTGAAAAGTAATTTCATCCGGGGCAATCATTCCAGCTCTTGCACCTGCTTCTATTGACATATTACAAACTGTCATACGTCCTTCCATAGATAACTTTCTAATTGCTTCACCAGAATATTCTATAACATGACCTGTACCACCAGCAGTACCTATCTTACCTATAATTGCAAGAACTAGGTCTTTAGCAGAAACGCCTGGTTGCAGCTCACCTTCTACATTAATTAACATATTTTTAGCTGGTTTTTGAATTAAAGTTTGAGTTGCTAATACATGCTCAACCTCAGATGTACCTATGCCAAAAGCAAGAGCCCCAAAAGCTCCATGAGTTGCTGTATGACTGTCTCCACAAACAATAGTCATGCCTGGCTGTGTAAAGCCTTGTTCAGGCCCTATAACATGAACTATACCTTGCCTAACATCCATCATGTTAAAATATGGTATTCCAAATTCTAAAACATTTTGATCCAAAGTTTCAACTTGTATTCTTGACTCTTCATCTTCAATTCCATTTGCTCGATCTGTTGTAGGAACATTATGATCAGCAACGGCAAGAGTTCTTTTGGGAGAGCTTACTTTTCTGTTCGATAATCTTAGCCCTTCAAATGCTTGAGGGCTTGTTACCTCATGAACCAAATGTCTATCAATATAAATAAGAGAAGCACCATCTTCTTGAGTATTTATAAGATGGCAATCCCAAATTTTATCAAAAAGCGTCCTAAGTTTCACTTTTATTTCTCCTTTAATTTTTAAATTAAAACAAAAAGTAACTTTTAATTATTTTAGAAAAAATTAGTAAAAAATCTACGCTTTTATTTCTTCAGCAACATCTGATTTTTTTATTGCTTCTTTACTATTTTTCTTTGAAACTTGAATTTTTTCAACAATACGTGCTGATTTTCCTCTTCTATCTCTTAAATAGTAAAGTTTAGCTCTTCTAACTTTACCTCTCTTCAGTACAGTAATACCTGCAATTTTTGGAGAGAAAATTGGGAAAACACGTTCTACACCTTCACCATATGAAATTTTTCTAACAGTAAAGTTTTCATTAATACCACCACCGCTTCGGGCAATACATAAACCTTCAAATGCCTGAACTCTTTCTTTTTCACCTTCAACTATTTTAACATCAACTTTAATAGTGTCACCGGCTCCAAATTGAGGAATCTCTCTCTGTAAAGAGATTTTCTCCATCTGCTCTTTTTCTATTTTTTCTATAACATTCATGTCAGTACCCTTTCATATAATATACACATAACAAATTAATAATTTTTTATCTAGTTAAGATTTTTTATATTTGCTCCACAAGTCTGGTCTTTTTAATTTTGTAATTTTTTCTGCTTGTTTAAGTTTCCAATCTTTTATTTTTTTATGATCCCCTGATAACAAAACTTCTGGTACCATTCTATCTTTCCACACTCTTGGTTGAGTATACAAAGGATATTCAAGTAAATTATTTTCAAAGCTTTCATCAATCAAACCTTCTGAATTTCCTATAACATCTGGAAGAAGACGGATTGTTGCGTCTAATACTATTTGAGCGCCTAACTCACCTCCTGATAATATATAATCTCCTACACTTAGTTCAATAATATCATTATGAACTAAAAACCTTTCGTCCACTCCTTCATACCTGCCACAAATAAAAACAGCTCCCTTTTCTTCAGATAAACTTTTTGCAAACCTTTGATCAAATTTTTTTCCCCTAGGAGACAAATAAATTCTTGGACCTTCCGCATCAATTATAGAACTTAAAGCCTTGTCAATAACATCAGGCTTTATAACCATACCAGCTCCACCACCAAAAGGAACGTCATCAACTTTTCCATTTTTATCATTTGAGAAATCTCTAATATTTATAGTTTTTAAAGACCAAATATTATTTTTCATAGCTTTACCTGCTATGGATAAACCTAATGTCCCGGGAAACATCTCAGGAAACAACGATAAAACTGTTGCGCTCCACAAAAAATTAACTCACCTTTCTAATTATCTAAAAAACTTATTTCTAAATTTAAAATCACCTCTTTTTGTTTATAATCAATCATCTCTAAAAAATCATTGCCCATAGGCAAATAAAATGTTTCATTTTCTTTTTTAACTTCTATCAAAAGACCTGCACCAAAATCATTAAAAGATATAATTTCACCAAAACTTTCTCTTTTTTTATTATACACATGGAAACCTATTAAATCTCTGTGATAATATTCATTTTCTTTAATTTTTGGTAATTCATCTCTTTTAACAAATAGTTTTAGATCTCTATATTTTTCAGCATCATTTCTTGTTTCTACATTTTCAATTTTGCAAATTAAGTTCTGTTTGATTTTACCTACAAGTTTAATTGTAATTTTATTATTATTATTTTCTAAAAAAACATCCTTATAATCAAATATGCTTTCTGGTATCTCAGTATAACTCTTTAGCTTTACCTGTCCTTTTATACCATGAACACCAACAAAACATCCTACTTCTAATAAATCAGTATTAGACAAAACTTACCTATTCTTTTTTTGTATCATCCGCTAGAGCTTCTTCTGCTACAACTTCGGCTGCTGAAGCTAATTTTTCAGCAGCTTCTGCTTCTCTTTCTTTTCTCTTTTTTCCTGGAGCGCTTTTAATAGGTTGATCTCTAATATCAGGAGCCTTAACCAACCCTTCAGAAGACAACATCTTTGCTACTCTTAAAGTTGGCTGTGCTCCCTTAGAAATCCAATATTTAATTCTCTCTACTTCTAAAGTTAATCTTTCGGCATGATCTTTTGGAACCATCGGATTATAAGATCCTAATCTTTCGATAAACTTCCCATCTCTTGGAGACAAAGCCTCTGCAACTACTATCTTATAATAAGGTCTTTTCTTTGTTCCGCCACGAGATAATCTTATTTTTAATGCCATTAGTTATTTCCTCATATTATGTGTTTATTGATTGATTGATTATTATTATCTTCTCTTTTTAGATGATTTTCCGCCTAAACCAGGCAATCCCATACCACCAAATCTGTTACTCATATTTCCTCCCATTAATTTCTGAATCTCTGCCATTTTTCCGGCATCCATAATAGGGGTTTCTTCCTTATTAAAAGAAGGGTTTTCTGAGGATGAAATACTTCCTCCTAGAGAAGACATCATGCTTTTTAAGCCTCCCATCTTTCCCATTTTTTTCATCATACGAGCCATGTCTTGTTGCTGCTTAACTAGTCTATTTACTTCCGAAACAGATGATCCGGAACCAAAAGAAATTCTTTTTCTCCTAGACGCATTAAGAAGGCCAACATTTATTCTTTCTTGTTTCGTCATTGAATAAATAATTGCTTCTTGTTTAGATATAGCTTTGTCATTGAAATTATTTGCTGCCATTTGCTTTTGAAGCTTTCCAATACCTGGAAGCATAGACATTATTCCGCCTAACCCTCCCATTTTTTTCAATTGACCAATTTGCTTAAGCATATCATTCATATCAAAACTACCTTGTGACATGCGCTTCATCATATGAGCAGCATCTTCTTCAGCAATAGTCTCTGCAGCTTTTTCAACTAAAGAAACAACATCTCCCATGTCAAGAATTCTACCAGCTGCCCTTTCAGGATAAAATGGCTCAAGTCCGTCTAGTTTTTCAGATACACCTACAAATTTAATTGGACAGCCTGTTACAGCCTTCATTGATAAAGCAGCACCTCCTCTAGCATCACCGTCAGATCTAGTAAGTATAACTCCTGATATTTTAATTATATCTGAAAATGCTTTTGCAGTTTGAACTGCATCTTGTCCAGTCATGGCATCTGCTACTAACAAAGTCTCCGATGGCTTAGATAAACTAAAAATCTCTTTAGCTTCAGACATCATTATTGCGTCAAGTGTTGTTCTACCAGCTGTGTCAAGAATCAGCACATCTATTGCTTGTATTTTAGCTGCTGCCATTGCTCTTTTTGCTATATTAGCAGGGCTTTCTCCATCAATTTCAGGTAAGACGGATACTTCCGCTTGCTCTCCTAAGATTCTCAATTGCTCTCTAGCTGCTGGCCTATAAATATCAAGCGAGGCAAGCATAACTTTTTTTCTTTTTTTGGATTTTAAATGTAATGCTAATTTACCAGCGGTGGTTGTTTTACCTGATCCTTGAAGACCCACTAATAAAATTACTGCTGGAGGAGAGTGATCAATTGTAAGTTCAGATTCACCTGATCCTAAAATTTCAATTAAAACATCATTAACAATTTTTATTACTTGTTGGCCAGGAGTAATGGACCTTAATACTTCTTCTCCTACGGCTCTATCTCTAACCTTAGTGATAAAATCTTTTACCACGGGTAATGCTACATCTGCTTCAAGTAACGCTAATCTGACTTCTTGAAGAGCCGAATCTACATCGCTTTCTGATAAAGAACCTCTTTTTGTAAGGCCTTTAAAAACATTGCCTAATTTATCAGTTAAGTTTTCAAACATTCTTATACCTAATAATAAAGTTTAAACCAAAATTACGCCCGTGCTTGAAACTCAAGGACGTGCGTTATATAATGTTTCATCATTAAAATTAATTTTTGTAGTTATTATCTATAATTATTGCTTAAGTCAAGCACACTGATCATTATAGCTCATCTAATCCTGCTAAAGCTCTAGAGAATGAGACTGCTTTAAAATCTTGTAAATCATCTAAACCTTCACCAACTCCAACAGCGTGAATTGGAATTTTAAATTTTTCTGCTAATGATACGACTACTCCACCTTTTGCACTTCCATCTAGTTTAGTTATAATCATACCAGTTAATCCTATAGAATCATTGAATATTTTTAATTGAGAATGGGCATTTTGACCAACGGTTCCATCTAAAACTACTATTTTTTGATGTGGAGCGTCAGGGTCCAATTTAGAAACAACCCTACAAGTCTTTGTTAATTCTTCCATAAGATCTTTTTTATTTTGTAACCTTCCTGCAGTATCAATAATAACTATATCTATATTTTCGTTTTTCGCTTTTTCTACCGCCTTATATGCAACAGCTGCAGAATCACCCCCATCTAAACCTGAAACTATTTTTGCTCCTGTTCTATCAGCCCAAGTTTTCAACTGTGCAACAGCTGCGGCTCTAAAAGTATCTGCTGCAGCCAGAACTACTGTTTTATTATCTAATCTAAATTTTTCTGCAATTTTGCCTGCAGTTGTAGTCTTTCCTGAACCATTTACACCAGCAAGCAAAATCACATGTGGTTTAGATTTGAATTTATCAAAAATATTTGATTCGCAAGGTAATAAAATTTTCTCTATTTCTGAAGCTAAAGTCTCAGATATATCTAATTTTGTAATTTCTTTTTTTTCATTTAATTCAAATTTTTGCTCTTTTATTCGTTTAGTAATTCTAGACGCTACTTCTACACCTAGATCAGCTAATATGAGATGATCTTCAATATTATCTAATTCTTCTTTATCAACAGTTTTTTTTCCAGTTATTGAGGAAATAGCATTATCTACTTTAGATGCTGATTTACTTAATCCATTTTTTAATTTTTTAAACCAATTCAATGCCATTTTTTATCTCATAATATATTTTCAAAAATTTCTGTTTCCTCAGGTGGCCTTACCTATCAACCCTTTTGAATTAGAGCCTATTATTTCTGCTGATACTATTTCGCCAGCATTAATTACTTCATTAAAATAAGTTTTCAAAAAATTGGGAGAATATCCTGATCCGTTTTTTTCTATAAGAACATTTTGCTTTGTACCAATTTGTTTTAATAAAAAATTTTTATACTGACTTTCTCCTAATTGCCTAAGCTCACTTGCACGTTTTTTAATATCTTCTTTTAATACTTTAGGCATTTTTGTCGCAGGTGTTCCTTCTCTATCTGAATATGGAAAAACATGAACATAAGTAATGCCAGCTTCATTAATCAGCTTCAGGCTTTTCATATGAGCGTTTTGGTCTTCTGTAGGAAATCCAGCAATAAAATCTGCCCCAAAAACAACGTCACTTCTTCGTCTTCTTACCTCATTAACAAAATTAATTACATCTCTATATAAGTGTCTTCTTTTCATCCTTTTTAAAATGACATCTTCTCCATGCTGAATTGATAAATGAATGTGTGGCATTAATCTTTTTTCATGCTCAAATGCATCCATTAGTTCAAAGTCAACTTCTGCCGGATCAATTGAAGATAGTCTTAACCTTGGTAAATCTGGTAAATTTTTTAATATTTTTTTTACTAACATTCCTAAACTAGGCTTTCCAAAAATGTCATTACCCCAAGAAGTCATATCGACACCAGTTAACACAATTTCTTTAACGCCAGTATCTAAAAGGGATCTTATTGAATTAATAATACTTTGAGTTGATACAGATCTATTTGGGCCTCTTCCAAAAGGAATTATACAAAAAGTACATCTATGATCACATCCATTTTGTATTTGAATAAAACCTCTAGTATGATTATTAAATGAATCTATCAAATGCTCTGAAGTTTCTTTAACTTTCATTATATCTGAAACAAATATCTTTTTATCAGACTTATTATGATCTAACTGTTCAAAGTTGCTCCAAAAATCATCTTCTAATTTTTCTTTATTACCAACAACATAATTGACTTCAGCCATTTCTGACCACTTTTTAGGATTAATTTGTGCAGCACAACCTGTAACTAAAATTTTAGCATCAGGTCTATTTTTTTTTGCTGATCTAATTGCTTGTCTAGCTTGACGTTCTGCTTCACTGGTTACTGCGCATGTATTAAATATAATTAAATCACCAAGTCCATACTTGCTTGCATGATCATTAATAACCTGGCTTTCCCAGATATTTAATCGACATCCAAATGTTTTTATTTCTGGCGAAGAGTTTGTTTTTTTATCAGAGATTAACAACTAAATACCTATTATTCCTTCAAATACTTTTTCTGTAGGGCCGGATAATGTTACAGTTTGATCTTCTAACCATTTAACAAATAAATTACCACCATCTAAAATAATTTGATTTTCTTTTGAGCTTAATCCTAATAAAGAAGCAGCTATAGAAGTTGCGCAAGCCCCAGATCCACAAGCAGATGTGATGCCAACACCTCTCTCCCAAACTCTCATTCTAATAATCCCTTTTTTTGTAACACATGCAAATTCAATATTGGCAAAATCAGGAAATATAGAATTTTTTTCTAAACGAGGACCTATCAATTCTAAATTTAAATTTTCAAGTTCTCCTAAATTAGATATGAATATTACTGCATGAGGGTTACCAATCGAAATACAACAAGCATTAAACTCATCTAATGCAACTTTTAAAGTATCAGTTTCATATGCAAGTGGGATATCTCTCCAACTAAATTTAGGCAATCCCATATTAACTTTGATTCCATTTTCAGATCGCGAACACTTCAATTCACCAGATATTGTTTCTATATTAACTGTGTGTAAATTTTCTTTATTCATTATATAATCTGCTACACATCTTGTTCCATTTCCACAAGCGCCTGTCTCAGATCCATCACTATTATACATTTTAATTTTAAAATTATCTTTTTTTGATGTGTTTTCAATCATCATTAATTGATCACAACCAATACCCAATCTTCTGTTTCCTATTTGCCTTATAAAATTTTTATCTGATATAATTGAGTTCTTTATATTATCAAAAATTATAAAATCATTTCCTAATCCATGCATTTTTATAAATGGAATATTCATATTATTTTTCCTTTATATTTAATATTAAAACTAAATATCAATATCTATTATAATAGGAACATGATCGGAAGGCCTTTCCCACGATCTTGTTTCCTTATAAATAATACCAGACCTTACACTTGATAGTAGTTTTTTGGAAACCCAAACATGATCTAATCGTCTTCCTCTATTAGAAATTTCCCAATTTCTATTTCTGTAAGACCACCAAGAATAGAGTTTTTGATTTGTAGGGACAAACTCTCTCATTACATCAGCCCATTCTCCAGTATTTATTATTTCTAATAAAGTTTCAGTTTCTAATGGAGTATGAGAAACAACGTTAAGTAATTGTTTGTGGGACCATACGTCATTCTCTAATGGCGCTATATTTAAATCACCTACTAAAATTTTTTGGTTTTTAATATTTGTTGAAAAATAGTTTTTAATTTCATTTAAAAATGACATCTTATGTTCAAATTTTGGATTAATAACTATATCTGGCTCATCTCCCCCAGCTGGAATATAAAAATTATGTATTTCAGTCCCATCTTTTAGTTTAACTGAAACATGCCTTGTATCATTTTTCATACACCAGTCTATATATTGCTCATTACTAAATTCTACTTTAGACAATATAGCAACGCCATTATAAGATTTCTCACCTCTAAAATACTGATGTATCATCCCTATTTTTTTAAATTCCTCAGTTGGAAAATATTCATTGGGAGTTTTTGTTTCCTGTAGACATATAATATCTATTCCTTGCTCTTCAATGAATTTTAAAACTTGGGGTAATCTAAGCCTTACAGAATTAATATTCCAAGTTGCTATTCTCATTAAAACTCCTAAGTGGTTTACTTGTTATAGTTTATTTTATAAAAATTATTAAAACTATCTTCCCAGTGAGACTGTCTAATACCAAACATCATCTTCTAATTTATTGTTTTTTAAAAAATTAAATATTATATCAAACTCAAACCATTCTTTATTTGAGTTATTGACATTATTTAAAGGGATAAAATCTTTGTCTATTTGTCTAAAAGTTTTATCATTGTAATAAATTTGATATATTTTCATTATAAATAATTAAATTGCTATGTTGCATAAATTTACTTTATTAGTAATATTTTTATATTGTAAACTAAATAGCGTGTTTAATGAGAAAAAGTAAATTATTAATTACCATTTCGCATTATAATAAAAGAGATAAAATTAATTTAATTAATTTAATTAATTCTTTAACTAATGAAAAGTGCGATCTATTTATTGTCATTAATGATGATAATTGCAAAGTTGAACAACTCGGATATTTTTATAATGTACAAACTTTAACTAGACCAAATACCGGAATGAATATTGGGTCTTGGAATGCGGCATATTTAAATAATAAAGATTATGATTTTTATCTGTTTCTTCAAGATGAATGTAAGATATTAGAGAAATCATTTATAGCTTGTTACATCAATGAATTATCAAAAAAAGAAGTTGGTATGACTGGAGAAAGTATAAATAATAAATGGGATAATAAATGGGATTTTTTGGCTAATTCTAGAATAAATTATGTAGTTGGTTATGATATGCATAAAAAACCTGTATATAGGGTCCAATATTATTTTAATTTATTAAAAACATGGCTAATTCAGCCAGGAGAAAATGGTCGTCATTTAAGATCTTTAATATGGGGATTTAAAAAAGAAACGTTAAACAAAATATCTTCGTTTCCCATAGGTAAAACAAAAGAAGAGTGTATTGTAGCTGAAATTGCCGTATCTAAAAAAGTAGAACAAATTGGGTTAAAAGTTACGCAAGTACACAAAAAGCCTTTTAAATATATTTCGCACATTGAATGGAAATTGGACGGCACAAGTAAAATATGACAAAGCAACATATACACTGGCTTCTACCAGGAAAATATAATGATTTAAAATCTGTAAAAGACAATTTTTTAGCTAGCATCAGATTAAGAGCTTACGTTTCATCTTTAAACACTAAGTTTTTTACTTTTAGTTTTGGTGAAGACATGCCTTTAAGTACTAATATTTTAGTAGTAGGAAAAATTGGTAACTTTAACTTAGAAAAAAGAAGTCTTAATTGGTTAAATCAAATCAAAATGGCAAAGTATTCAAACACTAAAGTGATTGTCGATTATACAGATAATCATCTTATGATAAATAGTCCAATGACTAATTTCTATCGAGCAATACTCCCATTTATTACAGTCGCGGTTACTCCTTCTGAAAAAATGTCTTCCACATTTTCAAATTTTTGGAAAGGTACAGTTCATACGATATATGATTCAATTGATGTAGATATTCTTGAATGGAAAAATTTTAAGTCAAGAAAATTATTATGGTTTGGTCACGGTACAAATATTCCTTATTTATTGAACTTTTTAAATAAAAATTATTCTTTAATAGAAAATTACACATTACATATTATTACAAATCAAAATGGAATAGATTATTTCAACAATAGAAATAAAACTACTGTTCAATCAAAAGCTAAATTATGGTCAACAAATGTTCTAATTAATGAAGCAAAATTATGCGATATTTGTATTATACCCTCTGACAAAGACAATGTACAAAAACAAGGCGCCGGTCATAACAGACTAATTACGTCTTTAGCTTTGGGGCTTCCAACTATAGCAACAATGTTACCTTCATATGCTAAATTTAAAGATTATTTTATTGATATTGATAGTAAGGAAGTATCAGATGTTATAAAAAACCCTAATATAATTAAAAATAAAGTTGTTTCCGCACAGAAAAATGTTGTTCCTTTATTTAATAAATTTAATTTATCAAGAGAGTGGTTAAAAGTTTTTAATTAATAATTTTTAAATCAGAGCTTATACTTTTTTTACTTCAAGAGAGGCATTAATTGTATCAAACCAAATATACATAAAAATGAACCAAATAATATTTTTGTAGTTGGCTTTGTAATTGGCATTTTATCTATATCAAATTCCTTTTTACTTTGTTTGCTTCCTATGACTATAAGTAGCAGACCTAAAACTAAAAAAATGATCCCAAATTCCCAAGGAAAAATTATATCTATGTTTAAACTTTTCATTAGAATCCTAGGTTAATTTATCTTTTTTAAAATATCCATCTAACATATTAGAGAATGATTTTTTCCAGAATGAAGATAAAGACGTATTAGAGTATTCTTTAAAACATGGCGTCCCAATGGTATAATGAATTAAATTGATATCTTTTTTTTCTTCGTATTCTAAGGCTAACCAATTCCATTCTTTTTCTAATTCGCCTATTTCTTCATCTTTAATCCATGAAAATCTGTGTAAAAATGCTCCAGATTGTTTTTCAATAAAATCTGGCGATAAAATTTTATGAACTTCATGTTCACAATTCCAAAGAATTAAACTAGACCAATTTTTTCTTGGATAACTTTCATTTTTATTTCCCCAATATTTTTCTTCTATTTTTGTTTTATAATTATGCTTTGCTACTTGAACTGCGTAATTTTTATCTCTTAGGTTCCATAATTTTTTTATATCTTCTAAACAAACCATATCGCCATCAGCATAAATCGCCCAACCTTTAAAATTCATCAAATAAGGAACTAAAAATCTAGAATAAATAAAATCATTACTACCATCTTTATGTCTCTCATTATAATTAGACAAGGAATTAATACTTAGTGGAAGAAACCTAACTGGCATTGTGCTTTTTTCAATTATGCTTTGAGTAAAAGTATGATATGCGACTGCTTCGCGTTGATCAAATCCTACAACAATATCTACTATTTCACTCACTTACTTTTCCTTTTATAATATTTCTTAGCTCGGTTACGGCTTGATCCCAAGATCCAGAAATTTCTTGTTCTATTACTTCAACTGAAGGATACCAAATACTTTTTTGTTTTTCTGAAGTCCAATACCATAACTTACCTTTACCTTTTGGCAACAACAAAAAGGTCTCCTTGCCTAACGCACCAGATAAATGAGCATTTGAGTTACTCACAGTGATCACAAAATCGCATATATCAATTAAAGATATTACGCTATTGATATCATTAAAGTTATCTATCTCTTTAATTTTATGAATTTTTATACCATTATTGTCATAAAAATCTTCTCTTTCTTTTTTAGTATCATTGTATTGTAAATCTAGAAAAGTAATGTTTGAAATAGATAAAATAGGCTTTAAAGTTTCTAAAGCTAAACTTTTACTGGACCCAATATTTTTATTTTTACTAATCCACGAAAGTCCACAAATAAATTGATTTTTCGAATTTAACTTACTTTGCAAATATTTGTTTTTATCTATATCTGAATTGATATAACTTTTATTTTTTTTATTAAAATATGATTTATTTTTAACAAATAATGACCCTAAATCGCCTAAAGATAATTGAGAATTGATATTAGTGTTATCCGATAAATTATCCTTATTATAGAACTTTATTTTTGGGTGAATCCTTTTAATAATTGGGTGAAGCCTTTTATCAATTTGTAAATATAAGTCATCAACTTTAGGTGTTAAATCTTCTAAAAAACGAATAAATAGTACTTGATCTCCAATACCTTGCTCACTCCATAAAATAAGATTTTTATTTATAGAATCTAAGGAATATTTTGAAAGGTTTGTTTTAAATTTAATAGAATCAAAATTTTTGGATAGCCAACGAAAATTAAAATTTGACCAACCTTTTTCAAAATTTAATTGATACAATTGACATTGTGCTAATAAATACTTTGCTTCATAGTTGTTTTCATTAAATTTAATTGATAGAGAATAAAGCTTTTCCGCCTCTTTAATATCATTATTAAAATAACTTAAAGAAGCTAAATTATTTAATGCTGACTTATTATTAGGTTTTATTTTTAATGATTTATTATAACAGTCTATACCTTCTTCAGTCATATTCATTTTTATATAGCAATTACCCAAATTAGTATAGTTTTCCTCATTATTTCTATTGATATTTATAGCTTTTAGAAAATATTTTTCAGCTATCTCAAAGTTTTTAAGCTTTAAATAAGCAAAGCCAAGTAAAGAAAATATAATATGGTTTTTTTCATCAAAATTTTCAAGTTTTTCTAAAAAGGATATGGCTTCATTTTCTTTTTCTAAGAAGATTAAATTATAACAATAACTATGTAAAACTTCTTTTTCAGTATTTTTATCTCTGATTAAATTTTTGTAAATTACATCAGCTGCCATATAATTTTTTAAATTTGAATATAATTTAGCCAGATTATAATCAATAGCTTTGTTTTTCAAAGACAATATCTTTGCAAAAAATAGAATTGATAATGCATCGCTTAATCTATCTATTTTGTTTAATGTCTCATATAAATTTAAATAAAAAGAAACTTCTAAAGGTGATCTTTCAATCGCTAATTTTTGATAAATTAATGCATTTTCATAATCTTTATTTAAAGCATAAAAAGTGCCTATTAGGCTTATTAATAAGATATTATTTATGTCGTTATTATAAATTGAAATCAAATTATTAATTAAGATATTAGTTTGACCATTATAGTGCATTTTAAAAAATTCTTGAATTTCTTTTTCAGAAAATGTAGGAGATATTTGTTTCTTATATTTTTTTATTATTTTGTTTATTTCATCAAATAATCTTGGGTTATCAGGATATTTAATCCAAATACTTTTGAGAATTTTTAGACCTTCTACTTGTTGATTTCTAACAAAACAAGAATTAGTCTTTTGAAAAAGTAAATTTATTGACATTTACACTTTCCTAATTAGCTATTTTAATTATTTGGTTCAGGGAAGTCTTCAGGGAAAAATAATATAAATGGCAAATCTCTATTAAATTTAGCATTTTGAATTAAAACAGTTGTTTCATCGCCCAAAATATCTTTTATAGTCCATTTTTTTAAAATGAATGGTTCATCTGAAAATTCCATAACTAATTCACCAATCTGGTCATTCTCTGCGATTTTAATTTTTACACTTATAATTCCTAGTTTCTGTTTGAAATTGAAAATAAATTTTTCATTATCAAAGTCTATTTTTTTATCTAATAAAATAGAAAAAGGTGTTTGTGAAAGTGGAATATTATTAGTTGATTTAAGGTTTCTATCCTGAACAACTATCCAAAATCCTTTGCATGTTATTAGTAAATTATTTGGTTTGATATAATCCAGCCTTAGTTTGCCAGGTAAGTCTAAGAATAATTTTCCATTACTTACTACTCCAGATGGACTAACCTGGATAAAATCTGCCTCAAGAGTATGAAGATTAATAAAAAAATTTTCAATTTTTGATTTTATTAGATCTTGTTCATTCGATGCTTTGCCTTGAGTATAAGTAATAATTATTATTAATGTAATAATAGACAAATATCTGGAAAATATTGAAAATAATTTTAAATAATTCACTTAATGATCCTCAATTAATACTTCTCTCTTTCCAGCTCTTCCTGGCTTAGAAATCACATTGTTGTCTTCCATTTTCTCTATAATTGTTGCCGCTCTATTATAACCTATTTTGAAGTGTCTTTGAATAAAAGATGTGCTTGCTCTCTTTTCTCTTGCAATTAAGGCTACTGCTTGATCGTACAATTCATCATTTTCGTTATTTTTTTTCTCATTTAATCCATACAAGCTATCATTATTAATATTTTCAGGCTCTTCTGTAATTGTGTCATCATAATCTGGCACTGATTGTTCTGACAAAAATTTTGTAACTTTTTCAACCTCAACATCATCTACAAATGGTCCGTGTACTCTTGTAACCTTTCCTCCCCCGGCCATATATAACATATCTCCACGACCTAGTAATTGTTCAGCTCCTTGTTCACCTAAAATAGTTCTACTATCAATTTTACTTGTCACTTGAAATGATATTCTAGTAGGAAAATTAGCTTTAATAGTCCCAGTAATAACATCTACTGAAGGTCTTTGAGTAGCCATAACAACATGTATTCCAGCAGCTCTTGCCATTTGAGCTAACCTTTGAACTGCTGCTTCAATATCTTTTCCAGCAACCAACATTAAATCAGCTACTTCATCAATAATAACAACAATAAATGGTAAGGGATTTAAATTAATATGCTCATCTTCATAAATAGCTCGACCAGTATCAGGATCAAATCCTACTTGAACATTTTTTGTTAAAACCTCGCCTTTTTTTCTGGCTTCTATTAATCTATCATTATAACTATCTATATTTCTTACTCCTAATTTACTCATAGACATATATCTTGTTTCCATTTCTCTTACAGCCCATTTTAAAGCTGTAATGGCCTTACTAGGATCTGTAACTACTGGAGTTAATAAATGTGGAATTCCATCGTAAACGGATAGCTCTAACATTTTAGGATCAATCATAATTAATCTACATGTCTCAGGGGTATGCTTATATAATAACGATAAAATCATTGCATTAATACCAACTGATTTTCCAGACCCTGTTGTTCCAGCCACTAATAAATGCGGCATTTTTGCAAGATCTACAACTACAGGGTATCCTGCTATATTTTTACCAAGGCATACTGGAAGTTTTAAACTTGAATTTTGAAACTCTTTGTGTTCAAGCATATGCCTTAAGACAACAGTTTCTCTATGTTTATTTGGCAACTCAATACCTATAATATTTTGTCCTGGAACCATTGCAACTCTTACTGCTTCTGCCGACATAGATCTTGCTATATCATCGGCTAAAGAAATTACTCTTTGACTTCTTAATCCTGGTGCTGGCTGCAAATCATAGCGTGTAACTACAGGCCCATATCTGACTTCCTCAATCTGACCACTTATTGAATAATCAGATAAAACTCCTTCTAGAACCTTTGCGTTTGCATCTAAAGTTTCTTTACTTGGAGGCTTAATTTCTTCTGTTATATTTTGTAATAATTTAATTGGTGGTAAAATAAATCCGTTTTCAGAAGTCAAAGATAAATTATCTTGAAATACACTGGAAATCTTAGATGTTTTTAATTTTTTTGAACTTATATCATTGTTATTAATTAAAATTGGGTTTTTTCTAATTTGTGGTTTTTTTCTTTTAAAAACAGACTTTTTAATATTTAGTTTCATTATAATTTTTTTTAAAAAATATCCTAAATTTAGACTGTTTTCTTTTAATAAAATTTCTTCTTCATTTATATTATATGGTTTAAATAAAAGATTATATAAAATACTTAATACCCAAATAAACGGTAAAATAAATGGCCTAACAATTAATTTTATAACATTTATTTCTTTTGAATTTATTGATGAAACCCATAGAAAAATAAGAATAGATATTAAAAAAGTGCTTATACCAACTATTGCTTCGTTATAATTATATTCCAAATTAGAAATTAAATTACTCTGATTTGTTACATCTAACAACAACTTTTGTGGAAGACCATTTTGATTTATAACATCAAAATTTAGTCCAAAATAGAGGGTTATAATTTTTTCTAAATAAGCTCCTCCTATAGAACTAAGAAAAATCATTATAATAAAGCCTAGAAGCTTAAATTTTAAATGATTTATTAAAGTTTTATTAAAAAGTTTAAAAGACCAGTTTAAACAAACTAAAGTCATCAATAATCCAGTTACAATTCCTAATTCTCTAATAATAAAACCAGCTATCCATGCTCCATATTGTTGATATAAATTTGAAGGAGCTTTATTTGATATAAAACCCCATCCTGTATCATCTGCATTAAATGAAAACATTATTAAAAATAACGAAATAGAAATAAAAATAAAAAAAATACTTATAAGTTTGTTTAAAAAATTAATTAATAAGTCAGATTTTTTATTTTCATTATTTGATGTAATCATTTCAAAAAATAGCCTATTTATTATTATAAGTTTGTAAAAACAAGCAAAGTCTTTTCATAACATCTTCAATTATATTTATTTCATCAACAATTGAAATTCTTAAAAATCCCTTTCCAGGATTTATACCGTTTATTTCATAACCCATATAACTACCAGGCATAACTCTTAACGCAAATTTGTTCCATAAAATTTTTGTCGCTTCTTCATCATCGACAACTGGTAACCATAAAAAAAAGCCCGCTTCTGGAATTTTTAAATCTGAATAAAACGGTCTTAAATAATTTTCTACAACCTCAAAGTTTTTATCGTAATGCTCACATGCTTTTATTTGATGATCTTCGTCATCATATAGTGCTGATGCTGCATTTTGTATTGGGATTGGAACAGGTGAAGCTCCATTAGAAACTAATAGTTTATAACTTTCTATTATTTTTTCGTCTCCTACTATGAAACCTGCTCTCATTCCACTTGCATTACTTCTTTTAGATAAAGAGTTAAAGATAATTATATTACTTAAGTCTCCACCTAAGGATAAGGCTGCATCAAGTCCCCCAGATGGTTTAGGTTTATTAAGTCTATAAATATCGCTATAACATTCATCAATTGCTAATATAAAATTATATTTTCTAGCCAATAATATAGCTGTTTTTAAATATTCTAAACTTGCAATACTTCCATGGGGATTAGACGGTGAACAAATATACATAATTATTGAAGAATCCAGTATTTCTATAGGTATCTGTTTTATATTTGGAAGATAATTATTATCTTCAGAGGCATTTAACCAATAAACATCTGAACCGCTGGAAATGCTTCCAGCTCTCCAAGCATGATAAAATGGATTTGTTACCAAAGCTTTTGTTTTACCTTTTTTAAGATTTTTAGCTAACAATCCAACTAAATGCAAAGGTTCACGAGTGCCTGGTACAGGCACAATATGCTTATCTATATTTACAAGATTTTGAGCACCTGGATAACGCCTCTCTATATATTTTAATATACTCTTTCCAAGCCTTGGTATAGCTGTACTAGGAGGATACTTTCCCCAACCATCAGCATTATTCTTTAACTCCTCATCAACAAATGCAGGAATTTTCAAAGAAGGTTCACCTAAAGACATTTTTAAAATATTATAATCTGGGTTAGGCTTTATATCTTTTAAAAGAAAATTTAACTTACCAAACATCCAATCTTTTAATATATTATAATCTGGGTTCATCAATTGACCTCATTAAATAATTTTTAATATTAATTTTATTTTTATTTTTAATATTACTATTTATTGCTAAAAACTTAAACATTATAAAGTTTGAAAGTTTAATTATATGAAAACAGCTATTGAAAAGCAAATTGTTCCAAATGATTATTTTCATAAAATTAGTGTTATTGGAGGTGGTTTAACAGGGGCCTTTATGATGCTTTTATTAAAAAAATCAAATTTGTTAAATATTCATGATTTAGCCTGGATCAAACCAAAAAACAATATAAATACTGATTTAAGAACAAGTTTTTATAATTCTAAAAATCTTAAATTATTAAAGGAATTAAATGTTCTACAAAATATTTCAGAAAAAAATATTACTTTGGTCAAAGAAATTCATGTTTTTGGTCAAAATACTGTTTCTCCTTTAATTTGGAAACCATCTCAAAATGGTATAATGGGAGCTATCATTCAAAATAATAAAATTTTAAATTTATTAAATAATCAGTTAAAAAATATAATAACTTATGACAGTTTGGTAAATAACACAAAGTATGATGATTTTGAAAGACATTTATACCTTAAAAACAAAACGTGTGTAAGAACAAATCTAGTTTTATCTGCTGATGGAAATAATTCTAATTTAAGAAAGCTATCATCTATAAATACTATTTCAAAAAATACAAATCACATAGCTATTTCTGGATTTTTGAGACAATCTAAAAAACATGATTTTATTGCTAAACAAGTTTTTTCAAAACTTGGACCAATTGGTCTTCTCCCCCATAGTCAGCAAGATATTGTAAATTTTGTCTTGAGTGTTAACAAAAATAAAGCACAAAAAATTTTAGCATCTCCCAATCCTGAAAATTTTATTTGCCATGAATTAAATAATTTTTTTATAGATTTAAATTTAACATTCAGCCCTCTTGAACAAGTCGAGAATAACAATTATAAATTATCTCAATGGCCTTTGAATTTGAATTTAATTTTGAACCCTACTTCAAATAGAATTATTTTATTAGGTGACGCTGCTCATTCTATACATCCTCTCGCAGGACAAGGGTTGAACCTATCTATAGAAGATTGTGTTTCATCAATAAATGCAATTAAAAACAATATTAAATTTGGAAGTGATTTAGGTGACTTGAATGTTATGGAATATTATAAAAAAGAACGCTTGCCCAATACTCTTGCAATGACGGCTATTACAGATTTTCTTTTTTATGGTTTCACCTCAGATTCAGAATACCTGCAATCCATTTTATCTAAAGGTATGAAAGAAATAAATAAAAGTAGTTTTAAAAATATTTTTAAAAAAATTGCAGGAAGCATATAAAATATATTGTTTATAATGAATTATAATATTGTTCTAATAATATTTTTTGATTTTTTCCATAATTATATAATAACTCCCAACTATATATTCCTGAGGAATGATCGTCTGAAAAAATAAGCCTTATGGCATAATTTCCTATTTGTTCAATTTTTTTTATTGTAATATCTTTTTTGTTTCTAATAATTTTTTTTGGACCACTATGACCTCGAACTTCTGCTGAGGGGCTTTCAACTCTCAATAACTCAGAGCATATGACAAACTCTGCTTTGTCATCAAAAATAATTTTTAAATTTTTACCATTATCTAATTTTTCAAGTGATAAAGGCCAACATTTCATTTAGTATTATCACTTTTAATACTTCTGGCTTCTTCTATTATTAAAATTGGAACACCATTTATTATGGGGAATGCTAAACCAGCTTTCTCACTAATTAACTCATTGCTTTTAATATTATATAACAATTTTGATTTAGTAATTGGACAAACCAGAAATCCAAGTAAAACCTTATCTAAAAAAATTGTTTCAGTGCTTGATGACATCTGAAGTATCCAACTCTCTATTAGAAATTTCTATAATAGATAATAATAACTGATTTCTCTTTGTAAGAGAATGTGTTTCTAACAACATTTGTTTTTCTTCAGATGTTAACGGACATATCATTGTCAATTGATCAGCTAAATTGTAATCATTACACTTATCAATAATACTCATATCAACTTTAATTTTTTTTAAATGGAAATATTTTTTTAATATTCCTTTGAGAGTTTCATGAGAAGAATGATTGTTTGTTTGTTTTAAATCTTCATGAAATTTATTCCAATTAACTTCTGCAATTTTAAAATTATGTGTATTAGTTTTATCTGAAATTAAATTAAATCTACTAATACCCTTCAGCGTAATTAAAAATCTATTATCTTCTGTTTCTTCAAATTTTATTATTCTACCCGCGCACCCTATATCATATAATTTTATTTGACCTTTTTTTGTTTGTTCAGAAAAAGGTTGAACCATTCCAATTAATTTATGCTCAGAAGTTAATGCATGATTAAACATATTAATATATCTAGTTTCGAAAATATTTAATGGAAGGTAAGTATTTGGAAACATTACCACTCCAGAAAGCGGAAAAATAGGAATTTTATTAGGAAAAATTTTATTAGAATTATCGAGCTCTTCAATCAATTTGTGTTCCTGTAAGGTTATGAAAACAATAATGAAGCCAGTTTTCGCCTGGCTAGAATTGTTTCTTTTGCTTCAAATCCTGTTGTATTAAAAAATTCTATCAATTGTTTTCTTGCTGCTTGATCATTCCATTCACGGTCATTTTCTATTGACCTTAAAAGAAGATCAAAACAGTCAGAAATTAAACCATTCCCATATAAAGCAATGGCCATTTCTAAAAAAAGATCTAGGTCATCAGGTTTTTGTTTAAGTTTTTTTTCTAAATCTTGAATATTTTCTTTAGCTTTATATGCTTTTTCAGATGTATCTAGAATTGATAAGGCCTCTGAAACAGGTTTAGAAATTTTAATTTTCTCAGATATAGCTTTAGACATTTCTCTTACATCATCAAATTGATAGAGACCAATCATAGATCTTATTAATCCACCAAACGCTAAATTATTTTCTGGATCTATAGCCAAAATATTTTGAGCAATTTCTATTGCCTCATCCCATTTACGATCTTCTAAACATAAACTAATCATACTAAGGAGAGAGGCGACATCTTCTCCAGGGCCAACAAGATCTATTATTTTTTTTATAAAAGCTAAAATTTCACTATTAGATTGAGCGCCTTGAAATCCATCCACAACCTTACCTTCAAAAAAAGCGTATACAGTAGGTATAGATTGAATTTTGAATTGAGCGGCTATATCTTGATTTTCATCAATGTTTATCTTCGCTAATACTAATTTATCTTTATATTTTAAAATTGCTGCTTCTAGAATTGGAGTTAATTGTTTACAAGGTTCACACCATGGCGCCCAAAAATCAACAATTATTGGCTTTGTCTTAGAAGCCTCAATAACCTCTGTCATAAAATTGTCTGTATTAACATCCTTGATAGTTTGCAAATTCTGATTATGATTATTATCAATAATTTCCATTTTTATTCATAAGCTCCTTAATTTTTATTTCATAATACGTTTTATAAAAAAAACTTTATTTAATAAATAAATTATTACAAAATACTACAATTGACCAATGGCTAAACTAAGTATAATTCATTAATATACGTAAACATCAACTTAAAATTAAAATTATGTTATAAAATGAATAAAAAAATTAAAATTGCTTTAATTGGATGCGGACAATGGGGAAAAAATATTGCAAGAAACCTTCTCGAGATGAATGCTTTAATGTGTGTTTACGACCCGGAATCTAATCAAGCAAAAGACTTTACATTAAAAAATAATTTACCTGATTTTTCTTTAAATGAAATTTATTTAAATAAAAATATTGACGGTGTAGTAATAGCTACTTCTGCGCATACACACAAAGATTTAGCTCTGGAGGCTATAAAAAATAATAAAGATGTTTTAATTGAAAAACCATTTTGTTTATCACTTAATGACGCTGAAATTATTTCAAAAAAAGCTGTTAAAAAAAATAGAATTTTAATGGTAGGTCATCTTTTGAATTATCATAATGCATTTATAGAAATGAAGAATAATATTAATGATGGCAAAATAGGATCGATTAAAAATATTAGAGCTCAAAGGTTAGCTCTAGGATCTATAAGAAACATTGAGTCTGTGATTTATGATTTGAGTGCCCATGATATTTCTATGATATTATCTATTACTAAAGAATTACCAATTAAAGTAATAGCTCAATCTATCCACCATAATTCAAATATTGGTCCCGACGCAATATGCGCAACTTTATTTTTTAGTAACGGCGTTACGGCTTTTTTAAATAGTGACTGGATGTGCCCTTATAAAGAACATAGATTTTCTGTAATAGGATCTAAAGGCTCTTTAATATTTGATGATACAAGAGATTGGGATAATAAATTAGAATTCAATCCATCAACTATTAATTTAGATAATACCATTAATTACCTTCCTTCTAACAGTATAATAATAGAACAAAATGAGCCTCTCAAAAAAGAATTAAAAACATTTATCAACTCTATAAAATCTAGAAAAAGTCCTATAACAAATTATGAAGAAGCTTTAAATGTTCAAAAAGTAATGGAAATGATAGAGATTAACTTAAATAAAAATTAGGAATTATAATGATAACTTTCATTGATTTAAAAACACAGCAACAAAAAATTCGTTCTAAAATTGATGAACGCATTAAAAAAGTTTTAGATCATGGTCAATATATTCTTGGACCTGAAGTAAAGGAACTAGAAAAACAACTAGGCGTATTTTCTAATTCCAAATACGTTCTATGTTGTTCCAGTGGAACGGACGCTTTGTTATTAGCTTTGATTGGTTTAAAACTTAAACAAGGAGAAGGGGTAATTGTTCCAGCATTTACATTTGCGTCATCTGCTGAAGTAATGCCTTTACTTGGTGCTGTACCAGTTTTTGTAGATGTAAATCCTAATACCTTTAATATTGATTGTAATAATTTAATTGATGCCCTTAATACCGCTAATCAATCTGGAGTTAAAGTCAAAGGCATAATGGCTGTAGGATTATTTGGTCAACCTTCAGACATGGATGAAATTAAAAAATTTGCTAAAAAGCATGGTTTATGGGTTTTAGACGATGCTGCTCAATCATTTGGATCTACTTTTAATAGAAAATCCGTTGGCAGTTTATGTGAAGTTACTGCCACATCCTTTTTCCCTGCAAAACCTCTTGGATGTTATGGAGATGGAGGAGCTCTTTTTACCAACAATCATGAAATTTATGAAATAGCAAATTCTTGTCATGTTCATGGCATGGGTAAAAAAAAATATGAATATGAAAGAATTGGAATGAATGCAAGAATGTCAACTATTCAAGCAGCTATATTACTAGAAAAACTTGCTATTTTTCCTTCTGAATTAAAAAAAAGACAAACTGTTGCCAATTATTATAATTTACATTTAAAAAAATTAGAACTTGATATTCAATTACCAACTTTGCACGCTAAAGCAACAAGTAGTTGGGCTCAATACACTATTGTTTTACCAAAAACCGTTAATAGAGATAAATTACAAAAAAATTTATCTTCACAAGGTATCCCAACTGCTGTTTACTACCCAATTCCATTGAATGAACAAGAACCTTATAAAAATTATCCTGTGGCAAACAATGAACTTCCCATTACAAAATTGTTATCAAAATCCGTCATATCACTTCCAATGCATCCATACCTAAGTGAAGATGATGTTATTTTTATAAGCAAAAATATTAATAAAATGATTATAAGTAATTAAAAAAAAAATACATTTTTTATTATTTCTTCTTGCTAGTATTAATTACAATGTTATATTTCATTTTCTTATTATTAAGCGGGCGTAGCTCAGTGGTAGAGCATCTCGTTGCCAACGAGAATGTCGAGAGTTCGAATCTCTTCGCCCGCTCCATTATTGGTACAGAACTCCAAGCTTTCCCTTAGATTTTCAACCTTTTAAAAGTATTAACTTTTGATGGGTAGACAAAATGGTAGACAAACTTAACCGCAAATATCTCTATCAAAAAAGAGAGGTGTTTTATTTTTCTAAGCAGGTTCCCCGAGATTTACGATACCATTACGCAAAGGTCAGAATTGTCGTTAGCTTGAAAACAAAATCAATCAAAGAAGCAACTCATCTCAGCCAAAATATATTGCTTAAATTAAATCAATACTGGTTTACTTTAAGAATAAACAATGGAAATTTAACAACATTACCTATGCAAACAATCCTGCAAGATTCTCCTAAAATGGATCAAAATCCGAAACTCTCAAATGCTCTTCAAACATACTTTAAACTGAAGGGAATAGGGAAGGGTGAGGTCTTTTTTAGAGCCTCCAGAAGAGCTGTAAACGACGTTATAGCCCTTTTAAAAGACCGTTCTTTAAACGCTTATTCAACTACTGATGCGGCACGTTTTAGGGATCACATGATAGATAGGGGACTTGTCTCTTCAACGGTTAAAAGGGTGTTTGCAATCATTCGAGCAATTATAAATTTATCCATTCAAGAGCATGGGCTGAGTTGTAAAAATGCCTTTGCCAAAACATATATCCCTGATCTTGAAGATACTTTTAAAAGACAGCCCATACCAATTAATATCATCAGAAAAGTTCAGGAAGAATGCGTTGTTATTAATGACCCAAATAGATGGTTAATAGCGCTTATATCTGATACTGGCATGAGGTTATCTGAAGCTCTTGGATTAAAAGTCGATGATCTTAAACTTTATGAAGATGTCCCTTACGTTAATATTGTTCCCAACTCTTCTAGACAATTAAAAACTAAATCTAGCGAAAGAAAGATACCTCTTGTAGGCTTATCCCTTTGGGCAGCCCAACAGATTTCTGCAAATAGAAATGATGCGTTTGCATTCCCTCATTATACAAACAAAGATTATTGTAGTTCTAATTCAGCGAGTGCTGCTTTAAACAAATGGCTTAAATCAAGAGTACCTGAGCGTTGTGTTATTCATAGCTTTAGGCATAGTATGAGAGATCGTCTTCGAGAGGTAAATTGTCCTACTGAAATGATAGATCAGATTGGTGGATGGTCGGATAATAAAGTAGGATCGTCATATGGAAATGGCTATTCTTTAGCAAAGACAATTAAAGTATTGAGTAAAATTATTAAATACTAACTCTATTATGGACATTAAGTGTGACAATAGTCTGATAGAAATTCTCTCCCAATGATCTAAATAAATCACCTTTTCTTAGTACATATCACCAGTGAATCAAGAATTGTAGGAATCTGATCTTTTTTCTAACCACAGCATGGGTTTGAGGATAGAAATGGGGAATAGTGTCCACCCATTGAGAGATTAATAAAAACATCATCTCAAAATGGAGGTAATTACATCTAATTAGTTACTTATGTCCACCCATTGAGAAACTACTAAACCAAAACGTCTGAAATGCTGTTCTTCATTAGGTTGGCAAGAACAAATAAATCTCTGTGTCCACCCATTGAGAAACAACTATTTCTAACTAGTAGTTTTTCACAATCAAATAACAATCAACCCTAAGCACTGCTTGAATTATCAAGTGGTGTTTTTTTATTTGTCCTTAAGAAGGACTAAAGGAGCACTTATGACTACGACTAATTCAAAAAACGACAATCAAAATAACTATGAAAGCACAGACATGGGAAATATGAATAGATTAGTAGACCAACATAAAGACACACTAAAATCAACTGGCACACCATCATCTTGGTTTGTATGGGATGGTATGAGGTGGAAGTATTGCAGTAATAATACACAAGCCACCCAAAAAGCTTTTGAGGTGGTAAAAAGTATTAAAACTGAAGCGTTAGAAACAAGTGACATATTCAAAAAGCAAGAGTTACTAAAATGGTCTAAGCAATCTCAAAGTAATAATAAAATACTATCAATGATCAATATGGCTTCTAAGCATGAAGACATCGTCGTATCAATGAGTGACTTTGATAAAGACATAAGTTTGATTAACTGTTTAAACGGGGTCGTGGACCTTAAATCAAAGACGCTATTAGGTATTCATAAACACAGGCTTATCAGTAAGCTTGCTAATGTATCGTATAACTCCAGTGCTAAAGCACCAGTTTTTATTAACTTTATTAATCAGGTGTTTGGGAATGACCATGAGTTAATCAAATGGGTTCAAAGAGCGATTGGCTACTCTCTAACAGGTTCTGTGTTAGAACAGAAGTTGTTTTATGCCTACGGTACTGGATCTAACGGTAAATCAACTTTATTTGAAGTAATACACGACATATTAGCCGAATACAGTAAAACAACTGACTTTGAGACATTCATCAGCAAACAAAAGTCAGGTGTTCGTGAACTTGAGGCTGTTGGAGAACTTAAAGGGATTAGATTTGTCCTTGCATCAGAAACTGAAAGTCGAGGTAGTTTCAATGAAGCCATAGTTAAGAAACTTACTGGAGGCGATACACTAAGAGGAACAAAGTTGATGAAGTCAGCATTTGAATTCAAACCTGAATTTAAACTATGGTTCTCAGCAAATCACATGCTTTATGCAAATGATGGATCATTTGGCTTTTGGAGACGTATCAGAATTGTACCTTTTAACCAACAGTTCGATGATAAAGTAGACTTAACTCTTAAAGATAAACTCCTCAGAGAGAAAGAAGGTATCTTTAAGTGGTGTGTCGATGGCGCTTATCACTGGTATAGAGAACTTAGGAGTTCCGGAGGTAAAACTGGACTTGGGCCATGTAGTGCTATAGATGAGGCTACAGAACGTTACAAGTCAGAGAATGATGTCTTTGGGGAGTTTATCAAAGAGCATATTGAGATCAAACCAAGCTCTAAAGTAGGCGCTAGAGAGGTTTACGAGCAATATAAACTCTGGGCCAACAGTAACTCAGGTGACGACTATATAAAACCTATATCTGAGATGGTCTTCAGTAAAAGAATGCAGGAGCGTGGCTTTACCAAAGAAAGACTTAAGCACAATAAAGTTTATGTCGACATAAAATTGAAGAATGTCGGTGGTGGTTATAACTTTTAGGCTTAAAGACACAATTGCATAAGGATGATGTAGGGGTGTAGGGCTATACTATAGGTTCTTCTATTGAATTTTATGAAGAAGCTAGGGTTTAACCCTACATCTCTACACCTTTACTAATAGTAACTAGGTAATTAAGTACCTTTTGGTTGAACAACCACCACGTTAATTATGTCGTTAAAACTAAGCTACTTGATTAAGGTAGAGATACTTTTGAAAGTCTATAAAGACCTTCTTAATTTCCTTTATGCTACCTAAGTTCAACTCAGCTCCACTTATGCTTCCATACTTTAAGTTAATCGCTATAGGCAACTTAGATAACTCAAGTTCATCTTCACCGTCTTTAATGTAGTTACGAAGGATGAAATCGATAAAGTCTCTTTGTTTGTCGTTAACGAAGTTGTGGATGTTTGAGTTAGCTAAAGACACCCTATCCTCTCTTGTCATAGAAGAATTAGCAAAGCTTACATACTCAAGAACGTCAAATAGATCACTGTTATTTGCATCTATTATTGACTTGAGTTGTATGAGATCCTCTTTTGAAAAACCATGATCATCTAAGCTCTTTAAAAGCTCCAATTAATCTTGGCTTCGGCTAAAGCACTCTAGGTACAGCGACTGATCTTTTTACACTTTGCTTACATCTTCTGACAATTGCAAATTCCACAGATGCGCGTAACGGCCATCTTGGGCGAGCAGCTCGTCGTGACTGCCTTCTTCCTCGATCCGACCTTGTTCCAACACCACAATGCGATCAGCATGCACGACGGTCGAAAGGCGGTGCGCAATGATCATAACCGTGCGTCCCCGCCCCATTTGGATCAGGCTTTCTTGGATTTCATGTTCGGTTTCCGTATCTAGCGCTGAGGTCGCTTCATCCAGAAGCAAGATAGGCGGATCCTTCAGTAGGCTGCGCGCAATGCCCACCCGTTGCTTTTCGCCGCCCGACAATTTCAACCCGCGCTCGCCCACGGTGGTCTCATACCCTTGTGGCAGGCTTTGCACAAAATCATGAATTTGAGCTTCCTTGGCGGCTTGCTCAATCTGAGCGCGGGTCGCTTCAGCGCGGCCATAGGCGATGTTGTAATAGATGGTGTCGTTGAACAAAACAGTGTCCTGCGGTACGACGCCAATCGCCTCGTGCAGGCTCAACTGCGTGACATCTCGAATGTCTTGCCCGTCTACTAGCAAAGTCCCCTGCGTCACATCATAAAAGCGAAAAAGCAACCGGCCTATGGTTGACTTTCCAGAGCCAGAAGGCCCTACAATCGCTAAAGTTTGTCCAGGTTCCACCTTGAGGCTGACACCCTTGAGAATGGCGCGCTCAGGGTCATAAGCAAAATGTACGTCCCTTAGCTCAATGCTGCCACCCTGCACTTGTAATGCAGGTGCATCAGGCTTGTCTTGCACCTCAGGGGGTTGCTCCAAAAGTCCAAACATATCAGACATATCGACCAAGGCTTGGCGAATTTCGCGGTAGACAAACCCAAGGAAATTCAGAGGCATCATCACCTGCATGATATAAGCGTTCACCGTCACAAAGCCACCAACGGTTACCGTGCCAGCAGCCACGCCCTGCACGGACATCAACATCACGACCACCAGCGCCGAGTTGATGATCAAAGTCTGACCGATGTTGATCACCCCTAAGGAATAGGAAGTCTTTAGCGCTGCGGCCTCATATCCCTCCATTGCGGAATCGTAGCGTCCTGCCTCGCGCGCCTCTGCTCCAAAATATTTCACCGTTTCAAAGTTCAGCAGTGAGTCGATGGCTTTTTGATTGGCGTCATTGTCTTGGTCATTCATCTGTTTGCGAATTTTTACCCGCCATTCTGTGACAACCGCTGTGAACCAAACATAGGCGACCACTGCCACAGCAATCACCACCAGATAGCGCACATCAAAGAAGGTGGCCAAAGCTGCAGAAATCAGCACCAATTGCAGAACCAAAGGTCCAATCGAGAAGAGCAAAAACCGCAATAAAAATGACACGCCCTTCACACCGCGTTCCATGACCCGGCTCAACCCGCCTGTTTTACGGCTCAGGTGATAGCGCAGGGACATGTTGTGAATGTGTTGGAAGGTCTTCAAACCCACCTGCCGTAAAGCCCTTTGCCCCACCTTCGCGAAAACTACGTCACGCAATTGCTGAAATCCACTGTCGAGGATCCGCGACAGGCCATAAGCGATGGTGAGACCCACCGCCCCCAGCATCAAAAGCCGGCTGCCGTCATCCACGCCCGACAGGCTGTCAACCGCAGCGCCAAGGATCATCGGAGTGGCAACCGCCACAAGTTTAGCCAAAATCAAACTGGCTACCGCGAGCACAACGCGCCATTTGACCCAGGCCTGACCCTTAGGCCAAAGATATGGCATAACCCGCGCAATAACCCGGATTTCGACCTTACGGTCATGTGGAGTGTCGGTGGTGCCAAGGCTTTTCATAATAGCTCACACACTTTAATTTTTACAAAGTAAACATTTTCTTGAAGTAGTCATATTATCTTAGTAAACATAATAACAGGATTTTAAATGTAATGAAAGATTTAGCAAGACGGTCTTACGATCACCGGACGCGCAGCCTCCACCTTGTTTATGTCTACCAATGACGGCGCAGCAACAGCACGAATAGTTGACAATATCAGCCCATACTTAACTGCCAATCAAAATATACTGACGCGCTATTAGCTGCATCTAATTCGTACCATGTTCTCATTGTCACCGAAACACTGAAAGGGCCAAGCTCAAAATCTCTCGAATGGTAGTAGCATTTTCTCCAGAGGCGCGTTGCGCTAAGGCAAGGGCTATCTGTTCGCCTAGATATTTCGCTGCCACATCAGTCGAAACGGTGCCATACCAGTCGCCAGTGCTGCGCCGATCTTGAAAGAATGTCTGATAGTTACCTTGAGCAGCACGATTCAACTCTTCCACCAACTGGCGAGTTTTTGGTCCAAGCCTGTTCTTGCCGGCGCGCATCTTATGGAAAAGGCATCCTATTTCTAAACGCGCATCTGTAATGATGAAATCAATGAGGGCATCTAGCGTTTCATTCATGCCCTGCCCTGACTGCAAAATCTTGGACACATCTGACAATAGTTGCTCGGCATAACTTTCGAGAGCAGCACGGGTGAGACCATCTTCATTGCCAAATTCGCGATATACCGAGGGTTTTGAGGCTTGTGCTGCCCGACAAATCGAATTGACCGAAACATCAGCTAGGTCGTTCTGCCAATAGGCTTCTATGGCAACCTCAAGTACCTTTTCAGCGCGTATGGTTTTAGGTCTACCGCGCAAGGATTTATGATCAGTTGTTGTCATTTTTATACCAGTCAGTATTTTTATATTGCTTTTTCGATTTATATATTTTATACCACCCTGTAACAAATAAATCAAGAAGGAGAAACGACTATGTCAGAACCAACTAAAACAGTAGTTATTACAGGAACAAGTAGCGGATTTGGTGAGGGTGCCGTGCGAGATTTTGCGGATCGCGGTTACCGCGTTTGGGGTACCATGCGTGATGTAAACGGACGTAACGCCACCAAAAAGGCAGCCCTTGAAGCCCATTCTACCAACATCTCAATTATCGAAATGGATATGAACAACGACAATGCTGTCGCAAGCGGCTTCGCTGACATCATAGCCGCAGGCCCTGTCGACATCCTCATCAACAACGCCGGAATTCAGGATATCGGCCTGACCGAGGCCTTTAGCTTGCAGCAATCGCGCGACCTGATGGAAACCAATTATTTTGGTGCAATCCGAGCCACACAAGCCGTACTGCCTGGAATGCGCGAAGCAGGTTCTGGGTTAATAATCAACTGCAGTTCAAGTTTGGGCCGCATGACAGGGCCGTTCTTTGGTACTTATGCTGCCACGAAACACGCCCTTGAGGCCTATATGCAAGCGCTGCGATATGAGGTTTCCGGTTTCGGTGTGGACATCACGCTTGTAGAACCTGGGCCATTTGGCACCAATTTTATAAATATCGGACGTCCGGCGGCACGCAAAGAGATCATTGCCGAATATGGTGAATTGGCCAATGTACCTGATGCAATGCTCTCCGGTTTTATGACGATGATGAATGGACCTGAAAAGCCAGATCCACAGCTTGTAGTTGATTTGTATTGTTCACTTGCAGACATGCCTGCAGGGCAGCGTCCAACCCGGAGCGTTGTGGGCATGACTTGGGGTGTGAGTGAGATTAATCACAAAACACAACCGATACAGGATGCGATTTTAAAGGATCTACAACTTGACACAGTTTTGGGCGGTAGCGACGCCTAATCGAGTGCTTATTGCGCACATCAAAGAAGGTGGCCAAAGCTGCAGAAATCAGCACCAATTGCAGAACCAAAGGTCCAATCGAGAAGAGCAAAAACCGCAATAAAAATGACACGCCCTTCACACCGCGTTCCATCCCTATCTCTGAAACTCTCTTTGGTAAACGAATGGTGGAGCGTGGTCTAAAGAAGACTAGAGTAAGTAAGGGTTATATCTATGTCGACATTAAATTAAAGAATAATGGTAGTTGTTATAACATTTAGTCTTTAGACACAATTGCATGTAGACTATGTAGGGTTATACCTTAGGTTGTACTATAGATTTAAATTTAGAACCTAAGGGTAAACCCTACATACCCTACATAGATTGATTAAGTGGCTATAGGTTGAACAACCACCACGTTTATTATGTCGTTAAAACTTAAGTTTAACAGATCAACTTATTGTGTTTCTTTTAAACAAAAGTATATCTAAGATATTAACAATGTTAACTTTAACCAGTTCAACGGTAATTTGAAATGAATGCTGTAGAAATAGAACAAGCTATATCTGAACTCGCAGAAGAAACATATGATTCTAAAGAATTCCCTTTTCAATTTCTTGTTGCTTTTGGCCTAGGTCCTAACACTGATGTTCCCAGCGATCCTGTTGCCCATAAATGCCGAAAAATACCAGATGCATCTATTTTTCATGATGAAATTAACACCTGATGTTTTCAATAATCTTATCCATTGCGGCTATTGTCTGTAGCACAGTCATTCTGCAAATTGGTAACAATATGGTGGCTCCACTATTAGTCCTCAGAGCAAATGCAGCTTTTGAAAATCTTGGCTATGTGGGGCTAATTCCAACCGCTTACGGGATCGGATTTGTATTTGGCTGTTTCTGGGGCCCTAAACTGATCAATCAGGTTGGTCATATTCGTGCATTTGCTGTTGCCGCAGCAATACTATCAACTCTTGCTATCACCATGCACCTAAGTTCCAGCACTGAGAGTGGAATAATCATTCGTGGTGTAATGGGCGGTGCCATTGCAATCATTTCAACCTGCGCCGATAGCTGGGTAGTGCGCGGAACACCAACGGCCATGCGCGGTCAGGTTATGGGGCTATATGCAACTGTCACTAAGCTGGCCCACGTAAGTGCCCCGGCGATGCTTGCCGCATCAGTTTTTATCAGCGAGCAAGGCTTGTTATTGGCAGCTTCTCTGTTTGCCTTGTCGCTTGTGCCAGTTGCAATGACGAAAATGCCCCCAATACCAGAAATTATTACTGGGGGGTCACTTTCATTTAAACCTCTTTTTTTGGCTGTACCAAGCTCGGTTGGAGCCGCCTTTGCTATCGGATTAGCCAATGGGGCGGTCCTTAATTTTCTGCCAATCTATGGTCTCAGTATCGACTTGACAATGGCCAATGCGTTTGCGCTTATAGCCATAGCTCACTTTGGTGGCTTGACCTTACAGTGGCCGCTTGGTCTAATTTCCGATGCCATTGGCAGACGTGTTGTCATGGCGACAGCATTAATAGTTGCTGCAGCAGTTTCTGTGTCAATAACCTTGTCTCCAAGTGGTGCCGAAAACCTGATTTTACTTCTAGTCTTTATATGGGGTGGAACAGGACTCTCTATCTATTCTATTGCCCTGTCTCATGCCGTTGATCATTTCGAGGGTGAGAATATGGTCAACGTGTGTGCCACCATGCTAGTTATCTGGTCAACGGCATCAGTGATCGGCCCTGTTGCTGGAGGGGTACTCATGGACAACTATGGCCCAGAGGCCCTATTTTATTTTTCTGCCTTTTTCCAATTTATTGCAGGGTTGTTTATAGTTGGCCGTATGCTAAATACCAAACGGCATGCATCAGAGAATAGTTTTGTCAATGTGCCGATTTCCAGCAGCATGATTCATGCACTAGATCCGCGCGTTGATACCGTGTCGCCGCTAGCGGATGAATCCGAGCAGAAGAGTTCAAACAATGATCCATTATAGAAGGGTTATTTACGATCCTTTTTAATGAACACAGAAATATCTAATATATCTATTCGACACTAAAGGTGGGGGAAATATTCTAGCAGGTAAATTGAATAAGAACATGTACGTACTTTCCGTTATATCCGCTATATTTTTACCACTTGGTTTTTTAACTGGATTATTTGGTATTAACATAGGTGGAATACCTGGAGTAGAAGATCCAAATGCTTTTTGGGTCTTTAGTGGCATACTTGTGGTTATTGTTAGTTTGCAAATATGGATATTTAAAAAATTAGGTTGGTTTTAATTCGAACTCCTTATCTCTAAATTTGTGGTCTAGTGTTCTATCTGAACTAATTGATTACAGAAGTGAAGCCTAAAATAATAACAATAACAACAAGTCTTTAACCCTTTTTTTGAAAAGAGTTTATCCATTAACCTCGGGGTACCCAATTCTTATAATATGGTACCTAAAAACTCATAACCTTCTTCTTAATATAACTAAGGTCTGGATGGACATACCTAAGTAACATATACTGTGCTTTATGTCTGCTAATGAAAGCGGCTTCTGGAATAGTTAGCTCTCTCAATAAACCGTGAGATGGCTTCATGTTTTAAATCATGGAAGTGGAGGTTGTTTGTACATGACCTCTTTATTAGCCTCTTCTTTACCGACCTATGTATCGTTTCATGATTGACTCACACATCAGAACATTCATTTGATTTGGGGTAGACAAAAGGGTAGGCAAAAAGGTAGACAAAAATGAGCATATTGACACAGTTTTTGTATAAGGTAATGTTGAACAAGAGGTTGAATAAAAGGTAAAATAAGCGGGCGTAGCTCAGTGGTAGAGCATCTCGTTGCCAACGAGAATGTCGAGAGTTCGAATCTCTTCGCCCGCTCCAATTTTATATTTTTATTATTATCTATAAATTATGAAATACCAGATAAGGAATATTAAATGGAAAAAATTTTAGATTTATATTCTACAGCCAAAACATTAAGCAATGATTCGTTAAGAGAGTTGATTAGATGTGGTGATTTCAAATATCAAACTGCTGGTTTATCAAAAAATATGCTACAAACAAACCTCATTATTTTAGAAAAAAAATACGCTTTAGACTTTATGATTTTCTGTCAAAGAAACCCTAAGGCATGCCCTCTTGTTGGAGTAACAGATTTAGGAAACCCTTTTTTTAAAACACTAGGTAAAAATATTGATGTTAGAACAGATGTACCATCTTATAATATATATAAAAATGGTATGCTGTTTGATACAGTCCAAGAAATTACTCAATATTGGAATAAAAATTTAATTGCTTTTGCTATAGGCTGTTCCTTCACCTTTGAACATTCATTAATAAAACATGGTTTTTCTATAGATCATATCAATAATAATAAGATAGTACCTATGTATAAAACTAATATTAAAAATATTAGTTCAGGTCCTTTTGGTAATACAATGGTTGTATCTATGCGCATTATTAAAAAAAACAAAATTGGTGATGTGATTAATATTTGTAAATCTTTTAATTGGGCTCATGGTTCGCCAATCCATTATGGAGATCCTAAAGAAATTGGAATTCTTGATACTAATAACCCTAATTGGGGAGATGCTCCAAGAGATATATTAAATGATGAAGCACACGTATTCTGGGCATGTGGTGTAACTCCTCAAAATGCAATTTTAAAATCTGATGTTCCATTATGCATATCACATACACCCGGACATATGCTTATTACAGACATAAGCCAAGATGCTGAAATACCCATATTACATTAGACATTACGATTTTTGTGATACTTTAATTTTATTAGCGGCTTTTTTAGCGTTTTCAAGAGTATCAGCTAATACAACGCCCATTCTGCGATAAGGTTTCAAAACAGGTTTACCAAATATTCTATAATCAACATTAGTGTCACTTAAAGCATCTTCTATGCCTTCTATAAAGTAATCACCACTAGCGTTTTCATTCGCTATAATTACATGACTTGCTCCAGGCTGTAATAACTTTATATTAGGTAAAGGCATTCCGGTTAAGACTCTAGCGTGAATATCGAACTGGCTATAATTTTGAGTATACATTGTAACCATTCCTGTATCATGTGGACGAGGACTCAATTCACTAAAAATAATTTCATCAGACTTTGTTATAAAAAATTCAACTCCAAAAATACCAGATCCACCTAAATCTAAAACCATTTTTCTAGCTGCTTCTTGAGCGTCTTGAATAACTTTTTTAGAACATTTTGCTGGTTGCCAACTATATTGATAATCACCTCTTTGTTGATAATGGCCAATAGGTTCACAGAATGAAACTTTTCCATTTTTTTCTAATATAGTTAAAAGAGTTATTTCATAATCAAAGTCAATAAACTCTTCTACAATTACTCTTTGTCTATTTCCTCTCATTCCATCAATAGCAAAATTCCAAGCTTTTTTTACTTCATCCTCAGAAGTCGCATAACTTTGCCCCTTACCGGAAGAACTCATAACAGGTTTAATCGCTACTTTAGAGCCTATTTTTTTAGCCTCTAAAATTAAAGCTTCCTCTGTTTCAGCATAAGCATAATTAGCTGTCTTTAACCCCAAACTTTTAGCTCTATCTCTAATTTTATCTCTATTCATAGTTAGGTTTACAGCTTTTGCAGATGGAATGACTGTATATCCATCTTTTTCTACTTCTATTAAAACCTCCGTTTGGATAGCTTCTACTTCAGGAACAATAAAATTAGGTTTATGTTTGTCAATTATAGATTTTAATTTTTCTCTATCTAACATATTAAATACTTCAGAAATATCACTTACTTGCATAGCTGGGGCTTTTTCATATGCATCACAAGCTATTACATAATAGCCCATTCTCTTAAGGCTAATTGTTAATTCTTTTCCTAATTCACCGCTACCAAGAAGTAAAATTTTTTTCATAAAATTCCTTTTTAAAGTTTAAGTTAACCATATTCTAAGATATTAGTATAATATGTTTTTTATAAACAATATTATTCATATTATATTAAATAAACAAATCTCTAAAGTATATTCCAAGAGGTTTGCAAATTACAATAATACACCAAAAGGGGTTTTTTGGAATAACACTCTTTCTCAAGATTTAAGATTAAATATAATAACAAACAAAGTTTTAAGTCTATCTAAACAAAACACTATATCAATAGCTGATATAGGATGTGGTTATGGAAGATTATGGAATATAATAAAAGAAAGAAATCTTGAAAAAAAAATTAACTATTATGGATTAGATATAAATAAAGATTTTATTTCATTTTGTCAGAAAAATATCAACTGTCAAAATGTCAACTTTGAATTAGGTACATTTCCATCAAAAAAAGTTGATTATATTGTTATGTCAGGGACGTATAATCTTACTCCCACAAATAGTTTAAAGATTTGGGAAAAATATGTTTTTGAAAATCTTTGTTTAAACTGGAAATTAGCCGATAAAGCTCTAATATTTAATTGTCTAATTAATCAAAATCGTCAAATAAAAAACAGTTTATATTTCACAGAATTATTATGGATAAAAGAACTTTGTGAAAAAAATTTTGGGATAACAGAAATATCAAAACACAATCTTTTACCTAATGATATAACAATAACGATAAAAAAATTATCTTAATTTTTTTATAAAATCATTAATATATTTAGCAAAAATAATTGGCTTCTCTACTGGAATTAAATGGCCGCAATCAGGCATCTCTATTCTTTCAGACAATTTTATCATTCTTGAAAGTGCGTCCACATCTTCAGATATTCTAAAAACCTTATCATAATGACCTGTTAATATTAATGTAGGTAGATTAATTTGAGACCAATCAAAATTCCAGTCAGCTGTTAAAGACCCTTCCATAAGCTTAAAAATTCCCGACTTTGGATCCAAAGGTTTATAATTATCTGGATTAAGAGCATTAGGTTTCATTTTTTTTAAAAATTCAGGAGAAGCTATAACTGGCATATTAAAGTCCATTAAAAGGGATGTGCCTCCATACCTTGCAACATTAACCATAGTTTGGTTAATCCACTGCAATCTCAAACTTTGTTTTCTTAATGTGTTGATAAGGATAAGGCCTTTACAATTTATCACTTTTGGAAGAGCCAAGGATGCATATAATCCTCCTATAGAAAGTCCCACCAAGATAATATTTTCGGGTTGTATATGGTCTAACAAAACACATAAGTCAGAAACTATTAATGCTGTATCTAATATTAAACTTTCATCGAATTTACTTTTCTCTTGCCCTCTAAAATTATATGCTAAATAACCATTTCCATTATCTGTAATTATATTAGCAATGTCACTGTTCCAGGTGTCGACATTACCTGTTAATGCGTTGACAAAAACAAAAGTATAGCCGTTTTTTTTTGGTTTCATATATTCAAAATAAATTTCATTTAGATCATCTATTTTTAAAAAAGACATAATTACTCCTTTATATTTTCAATTTTTAAATGATTAAAATGTAATTCTAATTCTTGATCTCTTACATCCGCCATTTTTTTAAAAAGCTCATCATCCTCATTATTGAAGTCTTGATTAATATCGTTTAAATTGGGAGAAATTTGTTCAACAATTTTTTGTGTTTCATTAAATATCTGTTTTAAAGGTTCTTCTCCTATTCTTTCTTGAAATGTAACAATTGCTCTCAAACCTCTTTCTATAGCTAATCTTTCATCTTCATTTTCGCTTTCATCAAAACCAACATATAAAGCGTGAATAATATGCTGCTTAGGATCAGGTAAAATTCCTAAATCAAAAATCATTTCACCTTCTGGATTTAAGTTTAAATAAAAATCACTAAACCTAGCTAATAACTCTCTAGTTCTTGAAGGTCCAGGTTCTATAGGTGGAGCTTTTTTAGGAGGAGGAGGAGCGTTTATCTTATTCCAGATTACTATGCAAATAAGAAAAGTAAAAGTTACTACAAGCGCCATTACAAAAGGGGTTGAATCTATAAACATAAATTATTTCAGCATACAAATTTATTAAAAATAAAATTTATTATATCTTTTAAATTAACAAAAAAAACATCATTTTTAACTAATTAATTAATTAAAAAAAATTCGTGTTATATTTCAATGAGTTATGTACTTTTTTTGGCATTTTTTTTGTTCGACGATTTGCTATTTGTTTAGAATTATTGTTACAATGATTCCCGTAAGCATAAATTTATGCTTATTTTTTAATATTTTAATCAACAAAGGTTTGTATATATTTTTACAAGCGGAAATAGGAGCTGCAACATTTATGGCGGCAACCATAACCTTAGGCCTTGGTTGGGCAACAATTGGAAACGCTGCATGTGGGAAAGTTAGCATAGCAGAAATGAATTGGGCATCTGCAGGATTAATGGCGAATGTCGATAAAATAATTTTAGAAAAAGGCTATGGCTGTGAAGTTGAACTAGTGGCTGGTGATACAATGCCTACATTTACATCTATGAATGAAAAAGGTGTTCCTGATGTAGCTCCTGAACTATGGGCAAATGCAGTAGTACAACCACTTAAGAAAGCTAAAGCTGAAGGAAGATTATTTGTAGGAAATAAAGCACCAATATCTGGATTAGGTGAAGGATGGTGGATATCTCCTTATACAGCCAAAAAGCACAATCTTAAAACAGTTGCTGATGTAATTAGTAGACCTGATTTATTTCCGTATTCTGAAGATAAATCTAAAGGTGCGTTCATTGGATGTCCTGCAGGTTGGGGATGCCAATTAGTTAACAATAATTTATTTAGAGCTAATCAAATGGATAAAAAAGGTTGGGTTTTAGTTGATCCAGGTAGTGCAGCTGGTTTAGATGGCTCTTTAAATAAATCGCTTACAAGAGAAGAAAATTGGTTTGGTTATTACTGGTCTCCAACAACTTTAATTGGTAAACACAACATGTTTAAAGTTGACTTTGGTGTTCCTTTTGTTGGTAAAGAACATTGGGATGGTTGTATAGTTAAGTCAGAACAAGATTGTGCAAACCCAAAACCTTCTTCATGGACAACATCTGAAGTTAATACTGTAATAACTTCAACATTTAAGAAAAATGCTAGTGTTGCTTTAGATTATATAGGTAAAAGAGTTTATCCAGGTGCTGTAATGAACAGCATGTTAGTATATATGGACGATCAAAAAGCTAGTGGAAAAGATGCTGCTTATACATTTCTTGAAACACATGAAAATGTTTGGACAAAATGGGTCTCCTCAGATGTAGCTAAAAAAGTAAAATCTAGCCTCTAATTTTTAAAATTTTTTAATCACCGCTCCTTATTCACTTAGAGCGGTGATTATTTCTATATAAGGTTTATGTTATGAACTGGTTTTTTCAATTTCCTGAAATGGGACGGTCAGAATTAAGAGAATTTAAGAAGTCAATAGATTTTGCATTTAGAGATTTTTCAAGAACCTATGGCGAAAATATTGAAAATTTTTTTGAACCCCTTTTAATGTTTTTAGTTTGGTTTGAAAAATTATTTATTAATACACCATGGCCAATAATTATTGCAGGCATTTTATTGTTAGCTTGGCTTGGATCTAGATCTATTTCAATTTTAATTGGAACATTAATTAGTTTTCTATTAATTGGTTACTTTGGAATGTGGGAAGATACTATGTCCACATTAGCAATAATTCTAGTAGCTACAATATTATGTATTTCGATAGGTATTCCAACTGGAATTGCAATGGCTAGAAGTGATAGAGTTCAAATAATAGTTCTTCCTATACTTGATGTTATGCAAACTATCCCCAGCTTTGTTTATTTAATTCCAGTGGTAATGCTTCTTGGTATTGGTAAAGTTCCAGGTTTAATTGCTGTATGTATTTATGCCATTCCTCCAGTAGTTCGTCTTACTAACCTTGGAATTAGACTAGTTGATAAAGCTGTTTTGGAAGCAGCAGATTCTTTTGGAGCTAACTATTGGCAAAAACTTTTTGGTGTTCAAATGCCCTTAGCTCTTCCAACAATATTTGCTGGAATTAATCAAACTATAATGATGGCTTTAGCAATGGTAGTTATCGCTTCAATGATTGGAGTAAAAGGGCTTGGACTTCCTGTATTAAGAGCTGTTTCAAATCAATATTTAGCTTTGGGGCTTATGAATGGTTTAGCAATCGTAGTTTTAGCTATAATATTTGACCGTGTTACTCAAAAATTTGGATTAAGAATGCAAAAATATCGAAAAGAAATTAAGGATTAATTTGATGAATAAGAAAGAAATATTAATCAAAATAAATCAGTTGTACAAAATATTTGGAAAAGACACATCTCATGCTCTTGAACTTGTTAAAAATGGAATGAGTAAAGATGAGCTTCTTGAAAAATCAAACTGTGTACTTGGATTAAATAATATCAATCTTAATATAAATAAAGGACAAATCCAAGTGATTATGGGTTTGTCTGGCTCAGGAAAATCAACTCTTATAAGGCATTTAAACAGATTAATTGAACCTACTAGTGGTGAAATTCTTTTTAATAATACAAATATCTTAGATTTATCAATCAAAGAATTAACACAGTTTAGACAAAACAATATGTCTATGGTTTTTCAAAAATTTGCATTATTTCCTCATAAAACAATTTTACAAAACGTAGGATATGGACTTGCGATACAAGGAATATCTAAAGATGTATGGGCTGAAAAATCAGTAAAATGGATCAATAGGGTAGGGTTAGATGGTTATGAAAGTTATTTTCCTGGTCAATTATCTGGTGGAATGCAACAAAGAGTTGGATTAGCAAGAGCTCTTGCTACTGACGCTGAAATACTTCTAATGGATGAGGCATTTTCTGCTTTAGACCCTTTAATCCGCTCTGAAATGCAAAATATTTTATTAGATCTTCAAAATGAACTTCATAAGACAATAATATTTATTACTCATGATCTGGATGAAGCTCTTAAAATTGGAGATAGAATAGCAATTCTTAGAGATGGAAGCATGATCCAAGACAGCGGTCCACAAAATATAATAATGAACCCAGAAGATGATTATGTTTCAGACTTCATTAAAGATATAAACCGTGCCAGAGTAATTCAAGCCAAGTCAATAATGTCTCCAACTAATACAAAAAGTAGTGGCCCAGTAATATCTGATAAAATGGTTTTAGAGGATATTCTTCAAATAATGTCCGATGCTCCATCAAAACCTGTTACCGTTAAAAATGAAGCAGGTAAAGTTATTGGTAAAATAGCTATGCCTAATTTAATTGAAGGTATGAAAAGACCTAAGTCTCAAGGGACTAATATTACTGGCTAACTTCAGTGTTATTTCTAATAGGTCTTCCAATTTGGATTAAAGTAAACTCTGTATTATCAAAACTTTTAGGGTTTAATGCATTTCGTAAATCTATTAAAATCTTTCCCTTCATCAACTCTCTTAATTTACTTGCCGTTAAGCTTCTAAACTCGTTCCATTCTGTTAAGAGCACTAGAGCGTCAGCATCTTTAAGACATTCTTCAATATTATCTGAAAATTCAATATCCTTTAGCAATAATTTAGCTTCATTCATAGCTACTGGGTCGAATGCATTTATACTGAAACCTTTTTTCACAAGTTTAGGAATAATTTCTAATGATGGGCTATCTCTCATATCATCAGTTCCTGGCTTAAAGGATAAACCAAGAATTGATATTTTTTTATTTTTAGTATCATTATTAAAAATATTAATTATTTTATCTGCCATATCAGATTTTCTTTGTTGATTATATTGAACAACGGTTTCAACTATTGAAACATTAGTTTCATATAATTTTGCAGTTTGTACTAAAGCCAAAGTATCTTTAGGAAAACATGATCCACCATAACCAGGACCAGGATGCAAAAATTTACTTCCAATCCTTTTATCTAATCCCATTCCACGAGCTACATCATGAACATCAGCTCCAACTTTTTCACATAAGTCTGCCATTTGATTAATATATGAAATTTTAACTGCTAAAAATGCATTCGCCGAATATTTAATTAACTCAGCTGTCTTTAAATCTGTGAAAAGAATAGGAGTTTCAATTAAGAAAAGAGGCTTATATAAAGTTGATATTACTTCTTTTGCTTTTTCGCTTTCTAAACCTATAATAACTCTATCAGGTCTCATAAAATCTTCTATTGCATTTCCTTCCCTTAAAAACTCAGGATTAGATACAATATCAAAGTTTGCATTAGGGTTAATTTTTTTTATTATTTTTTTAACTTCATTTCCTGTGCCTACTGGAACAGTTGATTTTGTAACAATAACTGTATACCCGCTTAAATTCTTAGCTATTTGCTCTGCTGCTTCATAAACATAAGTAAGGTCAGCGTGCCCATCTCCTCTGCGAGAAGGAGTTCCAACTGCAATAAAAATAATATCTGCTTTTTCAATAAACTTATCAACATTGTCGCTGAAAGTTAACCTTCCTGCTTCTTTGTTTTTAATTACAAGATTTTGTAACCCTGGTTCGTATATAGGCATAATATCTTTATTAAGATTGTTAATTTTATCTTTATCTTTATCAACGCAGCAAACATGAAAACCAAATTCTGAAAAACATGTTCCTGAAACTAAGCCTACATATCCTGTACCCAACATAGTGATATTCATAAAAAAAAACCTTTTATTTTTAACGATTTATCTTCCTAAATCTTGACGAATGGTCTTTAATACCATACTCACAATATGCTGATTAATATAGTAATTTTAAGGATTTGTGAATGAAAATTAAAAAAGTAATCTTCCCCGTCGGAGGTCTTGGAACAAGGTTTTTGCCTGCAACTAAATCAATGCCGAAAGAAATGCTGCCAATAGTAGATAAACCACTAATACAATATGCAGTAGAAGAAGCGGCTAATGCAGGGATAGAGCAATTTATTTTTGTTACTAGTAGAGGAAAATCTGCTATAGAAAATCATTTTGACCATTCTTTTGAATTAGAGAATAACTTGCTTTCGCAAGGAAAAAACGAAACACTTAAAACTGCTCAAGAAATGCTTAAAATTCCTGGATCATTTGCTTTTGTTAGGCAACAAGAACCGGCCGGGCTAGGTCATGCTGTTTGGTGTGCTCGTCATTTAATTGGAAATGAACCAGTAGCTGTCATTCTAGCTGATGATTTAATTGAAGGTTCAAAAACCATTGGAGAGATGATAAAAAATTATACAACTGGAAATATGTTGGCAGTGATGGAAGTTGATAAGGCAGATATATCTTCATATGGCATAATTACTCCGGGTAAAATATTAAATAATAGTAATATAGAAATATTAAATCTTGTAGAAAAGCCTTCTAAAGAAACTGCTCCTAGTAATTTAGCAGTAGTGGGTCGTTATATACTTGAGCCAGCTATTTTTGATGTGCTTGAAAAGCAAAACAAGGGGGCAAGTGACGAGATACAACTTACTGATGCAATAGCAAGTAGAATAGGCAAATCTTTTTGTACCGGATATAAATTTTCAGAAGAGAGATTTGACTGTGGTTCTAAATTAGGATTTATAAAGGCTAATATTAAATTTTCTATTCAAAGAAATGAAATGAAAAACGAATTAATAAAGTGGCTAAAAGAAGAGATTATGAAGAGTGATTTTTAATGTATAAACATACCTTTGACCCTAATATTTTAAGATCATATGATATTAGAGGAATTTTTGAAAAAACATTAAACTCTAATGACGCCTGGATGCTTGGGTATTTTTTTGGTCTTACTATTAAACAAAATAACCCTCTAAAACTCAATCCACTTATTGTAATTGGAATGGATGGAAGAATCTCAAGTCCTATACTTGAACAGAACCTTAATGAAGGACTAAAAAAGTCTGGTTGTAAAGTGTTTAGAATAGGGATGGGGCCAACTCCTATGCTCTATTTTTCTAGCCAATATTTTAATGCTGACGGTGCAATTCAAGTTACTGGCAGTCATAACCCTAAAGATCATAATGGTTTTAAAATTGTAGCTAATCAAAAATCTTTTTTTGGTGATGATATTTTAAAACTTGGAAAATTTGCTCAAGAAGGAAATGACACGGTCTATAGTGGGTCTTCAAAAAAAGTGACCATAGACGAAGAGTATATTAAAAAAATTATAGCCCCTCTTAAAAATCATAATAATTTGTTATCTAATAAAACAATTGTTTGGGATTGTGGGAATGGTGCAGTAGGGCCTTCAATAAATGCAATTACAAAACAATTATTAGGAAATCATATAGTTTTGTTCTCTGAGGTAGATGGAAATTTTCCAAATCATCACCCTGATCCTACTGATCCCTCAACGCTAAAACTTCTTTCATCTAAAATGCTTGAAGTAAATGCAGATCTTGGAATTGGCTTTGATGGTGATGGTGATAGATTAGGGATAATAGATAAACAAGGTAGACCTGTTCCTGGAGATCTACTAACTGCTTTTCTTTCTAATGCTATAGTTAAAAATAAAGACAAAACAATCATTCTAGATATTAAATCTAGCCAAGTTGCATATAATAAAATTATAGAAAATGGATTTAAAGTTGAGATTTGGAAAACTGGGCACTCACACATTAAAAAACGAATGAAAGAAATTAATAGCCCCCTTGCAGGCGAAATGTCAGGTCATATTTTCTTTGCTGAAGACTACTACGGATATGATGATGCTCTCTATGCATCTATTAAACTATTGGAATTAGTAACTAAAGATCATAACCTAGAAGATTTTATTTCAGCTTTACCTACAACTTTCCCATCACCAGAAATAAAAGTAACCTGTTCTGATAATATTAAATTTAATATAGTTGAAAAAATTTTAAAACAAACTTTAGTTGATTACTCATCTAATGATGTAATAGAATTGGATGGGGTTAGGGTTAATAATAAATGTGGTTGGTGGTTAATAAGAGCGAGCAATACTGAAGCTGTTTTAGTTATTCGAGTTGAAGGCACATCTGAAGAAAATAAAAAAATGTTGCTAATCGAGGTACAAAAACGCCTTAAAAATGCAGGATTAACTTGGGAATTACCTTAAAAAGTGATATTTATCATAAATTAGTTTTAATAAAAAATATTGGGGAATTGAATGTCTAATAGATTAAATCGTAGTAATTTACAAGTTTCTGAAGTCCTTGTTAAATTTATAGAAAATGAAGCGTTACCAAATACTGGAGTAAATTCAGATGTTTTTTGGAGTAAACTTGAAGCAATTTTAGATAAATTTGTCCCTCAAAATAAACTCCTTCTTCAAAAAAGGACGTCTTTTAAAAATAAAATTGATAATTTTTATAAAACTAATAAAGGTAAAAAAATTATTCCTAATGACTATATAAATTTTTTAAAAGAAATTAATTATATTGTACCTGAAGGAATTGATTTTCAAATAAATACACAAAATGTTGATCCTGAATTATCATTAAACGCCGGGCCTCAATTAGTGGTGCCAGTAATGAATGCCAGATATGCCTTAAATGCAGCAAATGCTAGGTGGGGGAGCATGTATGATGCTCTTTATGGCACAGATGTTATTACTGAAGAAAACGGTGCAGAAAAGGGGAAATCTTATAACCCTATAAGAGGTCAACACGTAGTTAATTATTGTAGAGAATTTCTTGATAAATATTTTCCTTTAGAAAAAGGATCTCATAAAGATACTGTATCATACGTCATTAATGATAACTCTTTGCAAGTAACGCTTTCAAATGATGAAAAAACTAAACTGAAGGATGACAGTAAATTTGTTGGCTATCAAGGACAGTTAGATAATCCATTATGTATCCTCCTAAAAAACAATAATTTACATGTTGAAATTATAATTGATAAAAGTGGAATTATTGGCGGGAAAGATCCTGCAGGTATTAACGATATAATAATGGAGTCCGCCCTTACAACAATTCAAGATTGTGAAGACTCAATTGCAGCTGTTGATGCCGAAGATAAAGTATTAGCTTATAGAAATTGGCTTGGTTTAATGAAGGGAGATCTTCAAGATACTTTTGAGAAAAATGGTAAAAAAATTACTAGACAATTAAATTCTGATAAAGTTTACCAGTCAAAAAATGGTGAATATAAATTACCTGGTAGATCAGTTATGCTAATTAGAAATGTTGGTCATCTTATGACTAACCCAGCTATTTTATTAAAAAATGGTGAAGAAATTCCTGAAGGTATTATGGATGCTATGATAACATCTTTGATAGCTATTCATGATATTAAGTTTAAAAAATTAAATTCAAGATCTGGCTCTGTTTACATTGTAAAGCCTAAAATGCATGGACCAGATGAAGTTAAATTTGCTTGTGATATTTTTTCTGCTGTTGAAGATGCTCTTAATTTAGATAAACACACTCTAAAAATAGGTATTATGGACGAAGAAAGAAGAACAACTGTAAACTTAAAAGAATGCATTCGTGCAGCTAAAGATAGGACAGTTTTTATAAATACTGGATTTTTAGATAGAACAGGTGATGAAATACATACAGCCATGGAAGCGGGGCCTATAATACCAAAAGGAGAAATTAAAAACGCCAAATGGATATCCGCATACGAAAACAATAATGTTAAAATTGGATTAGAATGTGGACTTTCAGGAAAAGCTCAAATAGGTAAAGGTATGTGGGCAATGCCTGATTTAATGAATGAAATGTTAAAACAAAAAGTAGGACATCCAAAAAGTGGCGCTAATACAGCTTGGGTTCCAAGTCCAACTGCAGCCACATTGCATGCACTTCACTATCATGAGATTGATGTTTTTAAAGTTCAGAAAGAAAAGGTTAAGGATAAAAGTAATTATTTAGACGATATTCTTGATGTACCAGTTTCCTATGGTCATAATTGGTCTCCGGAAGAAATCCAAAAAGAAATGGATAATAATGCTCAAGGTATTCTAGGTTATGTTGTGAGATGGGTAGACCAAGGGGTAGGGTGCTCAAAAGTTCCAGACATTAATAATGTTGGTTTAATGGAAGACAGGGCAACATGTCGAATATCTAGTCAACATCTAGCTAATTGGTTGCACCATAGTATTTTTTCAAAAGATCAACTTATAAATACAATGAAAAAAATGGCAAAAATTGTGGATCAACAAAATAAAAGTGATTTAAATTACACACCTATGTCCAATGATTTTGAAAATTCTATTGCTTTTAATGCGTCCTTAGATCTAATAATTGAGGGAACAATAAGTCCTTCAGGTTACACTGAGCCTATACTTCATAAAAGGAGAATAGAGCTTAAATCTAAGCTTGGTTAACAGCCCTAGCTGCTAACCTTAAATTATCTATAGGAACTAATTTACCTGATCTTTTAATATGCCAAAAGGTCCAGCCGTTGCATGCCTGCAAACCTTGAAGGTGTGCTCCGACTGAATGAATCGAACCTTTAGTATCTTTTGATATTAAACTTCCGTCAGCTCTTATTTTTGCAGTCCATCGATTTCGTAAATCTTGCAATAGTTCTCCAGGATTTATCAATCCTTGTTCTAGTAAGTTACCAAATGGTATTCTAGGTTCTGAAGTTTTTCTTGGCGTTTGTATAAGCTCATCTGAATCTATTTTCACAACAGAATTTATTCTTTTTTCTGCTTCCAAAACGTATTTAGCATTTTGTTCAATGCCAATAAAGTTTCTGCCTAATCTTTTAGATACAGCACCTGTAGTGCCCGTTCCAAAGAATGGATCCAAAACTACATCTCCTATGTTACTACTTGACATAATAACTCTACTAATTAAATTTTCAGGCTTTTGTGTAGGATGAATTTTTTTTCCATCCTTATCTTTAAGCCTTTCTTCGCCTGTACAAATCGGAATTAACCAATCTGAACGCATTTGTAGATCACCATTAAGTGACTTCATAGCTTCATAATTAAACGTGTATTTTGAAGTATTAGTTTTAGAGGCCCAAATTAATGTTTCATGAGCGTTTGTAAATCTTCTACCTCGAAAATTTGGCATTGGATTTACTTTTCTCCATATTACATCATTTAGCATCCAATAACCTAAATCTTGAAGGATATAACCCAATCTAAAAACATTATGATATGATCCTATAACCCAAATAGCTCCATTTGGCTTTAATACTCTTCTTGCTGCTGTCATCCATAGCTTAGTATATTTATCATAATCTGATATAGATTCAAATTGATCCCAGCTTTCATTCACACCGTTAACTTTTGATTGATCAGGTCTAGAAAGTTCACCATTTAACTGAAGATTATATGGCGGATCAGCAAAAATTAGATCAACGCTTTCACTTGGTAATTTATTCATTTGATCAATACAGTCACCAACCAAAACTCTATTTATAAACTTTTCTATAACCATAATTTATTCTATTTACTATTGATATCATGTTAATTTTATGTGGATAACATTATAAAAATGTAATTAAGTCAATGGTTTAGTATATTAATTTAATTTAATACAATATATGGATAATTTATATTTTAATTAACTATATATGGTCTTCATAGGTTTAAAAGATTTCCTATGAATTGGTAACACACCAAATTCTAAAAGTGCTGCATTATGTTTTGCAGTTCCATAACCAAAGTGATTGTTAAAATTATATTCAGGATATTTTAAAGAGTAATTTCTCATAATAGAGTCTCTGGTTTCTTTAGCAATTATGCTTGCTAGAGCAATTGTTTTAGATTTACTGTCACCCTTTACGATGGAGTATGTATTATGAAAGGGTAGTTTTATAATTTTACTCTCGTTTGAGGTTATATCTATATTTGAAAAATTTGGTGTATATTTTCCATCAACATAAACATTAATTTTATAAGTTTTTTTAATAAATTTTTTATTAAAGAAATGCGTTAAAGAATATAATGATCTTTTCATTGCCATAAAATTAGCTATGGTAAGACCATAATTATCAATTTCTTTAGCCGTAGAAATTCCAGAACTATATTTTACATTGTTATTTAAAGATAAAATTATTTTTTTTCTTTTTTGAGAACTTAGCTTTTTACTATCATTAATTTCTAAAGGTAATGATGCATAATTTTTATAATCAATCCAACATGCCGTTGCAACTATAGGCCCTGCCCAAGAACCTCTGCCGGCTTCATCAATGCCAACCATAAAAATATTTTTATAATGACTTTCTTTTTCAAGACTAAAGTCAGGCATTAATTTTTTGTACGTGAATTTAGATGTTCGTTAAGTCTTGGCATTATTTCAACGAAATTACATGGCTTATGCCTAATATCAAGCTGATATAAAAGAATATCATCCCAGCCATCCTTACAAGCTGATGGAGAGCCTGGAAGACAAAATATATAAGTCCCATTAGATACACCAGCTAATGCTCTTGACTGCAAAGCTGAGGTGCCTATTTTTTTAAATGATAGCCAACGAAACATTTCTCCAAAACCATCTATAGATTTTTCAAATAACGTTTTCATTGCTTCTGGTGTTATATCTCTTCCGGTAAGCCCTGTTCCTCCCGTTGTAATAATTACATCAACGTTACTTTTATCTGTTAAACTTTTGACTACTCTTATAATGTCATTGAAATCATCTTTGATTATTTCTCTGTATACTAAATTATGGCCACTAGTCTTAACTCTTTCTTCTAAGAGATCACCCGATTTATCATTATCAATTGTTCTAGTGTCTGAGATTGTTAAAATAGATATATTTATTGGTAAAAATTTTATTTTGTTATCTATAGTCATCAATTTCTCTTACTTAATTTTTAAAAAAAACTTTAAAATCTATTGGTTTTCCAGCTGCTAAAAAATTTAAAGTATCAGATTTTTGATTAAACCTTAACTGGTATATCCATAAATTTGTTAAAACTAATTTAATATAATTTCTAGTTTCTCTAGCTGGTAAACTTTCAAGCATTAACAAAGGATCAGTTAATTTATAATCACTGTTTTTTGTCCATTTTTCAAAATTTCCTGGACCTGCATTATAACTTACTAACATCCACATTATGTCTTGGTTTACTAAAGGAAGGTTTAAGAGAAACTTTATATATTTAGAACCTACCTGAATGCTATGTGAAGGATTATACAATAAATAATTTTTACTGCCTCTTAACCTGTATCGTCTATCTTTCATAATAAACGCTGCAGTGGATGGTATTACTTGCATTACACCTAACGCTTTAGAAGAACTTTTTGCAACTGGGTTAAACCCAGACTCTTGTCTGACAATTGAATAAATTAAAGCTCTTTCTTTTAAACTTGATATATCTGTATTCCATGAAGGAATTGGATATAGCCCACCTAAAAATATTTTTCCATGGTTATTCCTTAAGATCGCAGCAAGACGAAAGGTTAATCCTGGCATATTATTTTCAGATGCTAATGATAATAATTTTGGGTAATCATCTATTTCAAATTTTGGTATTATTTTTCTAAATTCTCTAGCTGATTTATGATGTTGAGACACCTCTATTAAGGCTAAAGCTCTTAATCCACCTTTAAAACGTTTTATTTTTTTTATTAAATCAATGTCAAATTCAGGTAAAGTAAAATCTGGATTGTATTTATAACCTAATGATTCCATTGCTAATGAACCATAAAATGTTCTTTCATGTGATGCAGATTTTGCTAAAAAATAATTAGCTTTTTTAGGATCTCCCATAGCATAAGCAATCCTAGATGACCAAAAGCCGCCTGCCGCAATTATACCGTCAGGTCCATTTGTTTTTTCAGCTAACTTATTAAAAAAATACTTTGATAATACTAAATCTTTTTGCCTCCATGAAGCCAAGCCTCCAGCCCATAATGCCAGTGGGTTAGGCTTATCTGATAAACTTAAAGATAACCTTGCTTGTCTAATAGCATTATTATCATACTTAAATATAAAATAAGCATGTGATAACTCAGCTCTTAATTGTGACTGTTCATCTTTTGTTAAGTATTTTTTATTTTTTTTATCGTTTAATAAATTTTCGGCAAATGTTGCTTTTCTTTTATTTATAGCTCTTCTAAATTTAATAGATATTAAATATGAAGATCTAGAAAATTTATTATTTACTTCTTTAAGAGGAAATCTTGGTTTTAATACATTCTCCTTATATAAACCATAACCATTTAAAAACCCTTTTGTTGGTTCAGCAGGGTTTTTAAAGTTTTTAGGCTTTCTTTTAGAAGCTATTCTATAAATTCTAATTGCATCAGGATGGTCATTATATTTATCCAACCATAATTTTAACTCATTATATGAACTTCTCCAACCTGTAGGATGCAAATATCTTTCAGCATAAACAGTTCCTAATAAAATTTTATTATCTATCTTTTTAATAAGTTTATCTACTTTTCTCCACTCACTCGAACAATTACAGTTATTTCTATTTTGAATTGGCTGAGATTGAATAATAAAAATTTGTTTATAAATTTTTAAATCTTCAGAGGATAGAAGAGTATTCTTTTCTAAAATATTATTTTTACCAAATACAATTCCAGTATTAAATTGAAATAAAACAATAATTACAATAAAAAAAGTTTTCACTTTATATCCATTTCTTTAATTTTTTCTCTTAACATCTTCATATCTTCCCAAGCTTGTCTTTTCGTTTCAGGTCTTTTTATTAAATAAGATATATTCAATGTAGGAAGCACATATTTACTACTATTATCTTCTTGGAAATTATAAAACGAAGGTATATCTAATTTATGCCAACTACCTCGAGAACTATTAATAGTTTTATTAAGATTAAGAATTTGATTAGTAGCAACTTCCCCCATACATAAAATAATTATTGGATTAACCAAATCTATCAATTTAAAAATAAACGGTTTACATATATTTATCTCATCATTTGTTGGATATCTGTTACCTGGAGGTCTCCACGGTATTGATTTAGATAAAAAAACATTCTCTCTCTTTAAATCTATTGCTTTAAGCATTTTTTCAAGTAATTCACCTTTTTCATTCAAAAAAGGCTTTCCTTCTTTATCTTCAGAATCATCTGGTGTGCAATCAACAATTAAGATTTTACAATCCAGACTTCCTTCAAAGCGAACAAAATTCGTTGCAGTTCTTTTTAAATTACATTCATCAAAGTCTTCAAACAATTTTTCTAAATTTTCGATGCTTTTAGCTTGCAAAGCAAATTCCAATGCTTTTTTTTCAGAAACAGTCATTAAATTGTTAATTAAATTTTGAGCTTTTTGTTGAATAATTTTTTTTTCCGGCATTATATTAACTTCACGGATATATGAGGGATTATCTATTATAGCTACATCAACACCCATTTCCAAATGAATTCCTAACATAGCTAAAATAGTTTCTCTATCTAAATGCTCTGGCTGATCCAACTCATTATTTCCTAAAAAGATATTGATTTATATTATTTGTAAATTAGTTTGTATTTAAGGTTAATTAAAGTTAAATTTTTGTTTTGATTGTTATTTTTTATGAAAAAAATTTTTATTATTACTTTTTATTTATTTTTATTTTTCATAACTGGCTGCAACATTGAAAAAAAAAATCTAAATGTTACTAATAATTATTATGCTAATACAAAATATAATTCTGCAAGTGGACAATACCTTTCTGCTAATTACTCAATTTCAAAAGGCGATGTATTTAGCGCCAATAAAATTCTAAAATCTCAAAAAGAAGACCTAACTCTTTTAGATCTTAAGTTGTTTTCTAATATAGTAAGTGGAAATTTTGAAGCCGCTGAAAGTATTCATAAAATATCAGAGAAAACAGAAGAAAATGATTTTCTCTTTAATATAACTCAATTTGCTATAAATTTTAAAAAAGGTAACTATCAAAATAGTTTGCTAATTGCAAAAAAAACTGAAAACAATCTTGATTTTAATAAAATTAGTTCTTTATTAGAATATTGGATCTATCTTTCAGAACTGAAAAAGAAAAATAATTTACCCAATTATGATATAAATAACTTTCAAATTCCTATTTACAAATTAATGATTTTAGAAAATTTCTATAATACTAGTAAATTAGTAAAAATAGCCGATTACAATTTTAAAATTACCTCTTTATCTAACATTGACCTTTTATTTTTAGCAGGGTTTTATTTGCGGTTAAATGACATTAAAAAATTTGAGGAAATTATTAAAAATAGATTACCTTATAATTTTAATAAGGATTATCTATTAAAAAAATTTTCCTCTTTAGATAATATTTTTTATAAAAAAATCAGTTTCCAAACTATTATATCATCTTATTTATATAAGATTGCTTATAATTCAAATATTCAGAATGAAAAGTCTTCTTCCTATGTTAAAATATTTTTAGAAATGAGCCTTTATTTTTGTTCTGATATGGATGTTTCTAAATATTCTTTAGCTGAATTATATACTTTAGAAAAATCATATGACATTGCTTTTACAAAACTAAATTCTATAGAAACAAACTCTATTTTTTCTTTAACAAGTAACCTAAAAAAACTATCTATTTTAAAAAATTTGGGAGAAAATAAATCATATCAAAAACTTTTATTTGAACAAACAAATAAGTCGCCCAATAATACATTAATACTTTATGAATTAGCTAACTTCTATAAGTCACAAAATAATTATAAAAAAGCATTAACCATTTATAAACAATTAATATTAAATGGAAACACAAGTAGTAGATTACTACTTTCATACGCAATTTGCTTAGACAAGCTAGATAAATGGAATGAAGCCAAACAAGTTCTTTTAAAAATTATAAAAAATAATGCCTATGACACTTACTCTCTAAATTATCTTGCTTACAGTATGGCAATTAAGAAACAAGACTTAGATTTTGCATTAAGTTTAATAAAAAAAGCACTTAAAGTAGAGCCAAATAATGCCTTTTTTCTTGATACTCTAGGTTGGATTGAATTTCAAAGGAAAGACTATAATTCTTCATTGTTTTTTCTTGAAAAAGCAATAATTTTAGAACCTACTAGCTCAGAAATAATTGATCACCTTGGAGACTGTTATTTAATGTTAGGAAGAATTAACGAGGCAAAGTACGAATGGAAAAAAGCATTACAATATGAAAAAAATACTCACATTTTAAATATTATTAATAAAAAAATTAAAAAATATGAATAATTTTTATTGTATAGACGCTCCCGCAAAATTAAATCTAAATTTATTTATTACTGGCACAAATAGCAAAGGCCTCCATTTGCTAAAAAGTCATATATGTTTTTTAGAATTAAAAGATCAAATATTAATTAAATATAATTTAAATGATGAGTTTTATCAATTTTCAAAGGATAAGGCGTTTTTAATAGATCCAAATAAAAATTTAATCATAGATGCCCTTAACTTATTTAGGAAACATACATGCTGGGATAAAAATTTTAAAATTTTATTAGATAAAAAAATTCCTGTAGGAGCGGGTCTCGGTGGAGGTTCAGCCGATGCTGCCTCAACATTAATTATATTAAGAAATTTATATAATCGTGATAAGGATATTAATAATAAAATTAGCAGACAATTACTTTTTGATTTAGCTATTAAGTTAGGATCTGATGTACCTGCATGCTTGAAAAGTAGAGACTTATTATTAAATGGTTACGGTGAAAAAATAACTAGCACTAAGATACCTGACAACTATTATTTTCTTCTTATAAATCCAAATTTTCATTTATCAACTAAAGAGGTTTTTAATAAATATAAAAATAGCATAATTAATAAAAAATTAAATACTGATCTATATTTTGAAAATATTAAAATTTTTAATTCACTTCTTGATTCAGCAATATCTTTAGCTTCTCCAATATCAGATATTTTATCCTATTTGAAAAACGCACCTAATATTATTGCCTCCGGCATGACAGGAAGTGGATCAACTTGCTTTGGTATCTTTAAAAAAGTAAATGAAATTAAGACATTTTTAAAAAGTTTTAATCAAATAACCAACAATTCTTTTTTTATTTGGTATGGTGAAAAACAAAATTATAGTTTTAACAGAGTAACTGTTTCTAAAGTTCTTGAAAATAAATTATAAATAAGGTATTTCCAATTAAATAATTGGGGCGTAGCCAAGTGGTAAGGCATCGGGTTTTGATCTCGTGTACCGTAGGTTCGAATCCTACCGCCCCAGCCATTTGTTAGTCTCTTTATTTTAAATACTAAATTCATTAAAGTTTCTCATGAGAAACTCTTTTTATGTATCTGCAAAATACAACTAATCCGTATTGTGAAATCTCTTCTTAAGATATAACTTTCATGTCATTTAATTTATTTAAACAATCAATTATTATTGTTTTTGATAAATGTGTAAAATTAGAAATTATTAAATGATCTGTAACAAAATCTTGTTTTAAAATAAAATTTGTAACTTCTATATATTCTTTAGGTATCAATACTTTATTATTGCCATTTGTCAAAAAAGCCTGTTCCCCATTTTTTTCTATTTTAACTAATTTTGAAACTTTATATTTTCTGCCTTGAGAAATTATATTATTTAAAGAATAATCTTTAAATTTATATGGCCATTTTTTTATATTATCAAAAAATATTTTTGCATTTTCATCGGTACAAATAACTTTTTCCAATTCTAATGCAATAGTTTTCAAGTGATTTTTCAATTCTTGTTTAGTTGAATTTCTATCTATGTCTTGACGCATGTAATCACTATTAATTAATTTATCCCATAACACAGAAATTAAATCTATTGGCTTGTAATATGTTAAGCCAAAAGCAACATGAATTGCGCCACTCATAGAAGCTAAAGCATCATGATATTGTCCTCTTGGTAAATACAGTAAATCCCCTGGCCTTAATGTTACTTGATCTATAAGCTTGCCTGCCTTCTTTACTCTTTCTTCTGGACTATATTTAAAGTTTGGATGATTAATCGGATTTAATTCTATATTTTCATATATATTCCAAATTTTTTCACCTTGAAAGTGAATTGCAAAGACGTCATGTTCATCACAATGTGGTCCAAACGCTTGATGACTTTGCATTGAAAAATAGAGATTACCCTGACATCTTCCGCCTGTTAAATTTTGCAATTCATTAGCAATACTTATTAATCCTGTATTCATGCTATCAATCTCATTTAAAACAATAGAAGATCCTCTTGAAACCCAATTTTGAACTTTATCTACATCTGGCCTTAAAAACCTACCTGCGCTTTCTAAAAATAATGAAGAATATTCTGAGTAATTAATAGGTTTCCTATCTAACATCATTATAAAGTTTTTATTGTTCCAATTAGTTCTTATGGATAAAATTTCATTTAAAACATCTAAACTCATAATTTTTGAATGATTACGAATTATATCTTTTTTATATAAATATTTTTTGCCAAAATTATTTAAAAAGAAATCTTTGTTAAAGGGTTCATTAAATATATTAGTATTCAATTTTTATCTCCTAGAATTAATTATTTTTGTAAATATATTTACCGTTTTGGTTTATTAAAGAAAATGTTAAATTGGGTTCTAGTTTATATAGTTTTTGTCTTAACCTATACACGTGAGTTTCAAGAGTATGAGTGTTAATATTTTCTTCAATTCCCCATATAGAAATTAATAAATTTTTTTTTAAAATTTCTGAATTTTTATTTTTAATTAAATATTCTAAAAGATTTGTTTCTTTTTCTGTTAAATGTTCTTTAGTATTTTTTATGTTATTATATATTATTTTTTTAACTGGATGAAAAATTAAATGCTCCATTAAATAAATTATTGCTTCGTTATTTTCCTTATTATTTAAAATATCTACAATGTAATTAAATAAAATATTTA
>JAQBXK010000067.1 GCA_027625145.1 Pseudomonadota bacterium | reverse complement strand
GTTAGCAGCAATTAATCCAATAATAATAGCATTATCAGCTGCTAAGATGATATCAATAAAGATGATTTGAGTTAAAATTATGAATTCTTCGATCAAGAGCTTTTTATAATATCAATTTATAATAATTCAATTAAAAAAATTATAAAAAAAAGGCGACCATGTTAATGATCGCCTTTAATAGTATATTAGTCTAAATTATTTTTGAGACCAAGTTGGCATTGGGTATTGCAGTTTACATGCTGCTAGCTCAAATGGATAAACTGTACAGTATTTTCCATCTTGCACTTGCATCAAAATACCTCTTGTCTTTTCATTTTGTCCATCAGCATCAAATTTAATACCTCTGTAAGGAACGATAAGAGAGTCAGATGACATATCTAAATCTACCAATGCTTGTCTAATTTTTTCTGGGTCTGTTGATCCAGCATTATTAATTGCATTAGCTAATGCCATAAAACCAGTAAATGCTCTAGCAGGCACATCTGATAAATCTCTTCCACCAGAATATGTCTTAAATAGTTCATTTACAGTTCCAATCATTGGAATTGTAGTTGCTAAGTCAGTGTTGAAAGGAGATCTTGTAATTACTCCTTCAGCTTTGCTTCCCATAGTAGCTATAAATTTTGGATCAGTATAGCCAGCATTTTGTGCAACTAAAAGTTTAGGATTATAATCAAGTTCTTTAGCTGTGTTTAAAAATAAGTAAGCATCAGCGGTATAAGAAGATGGCAATAAAACATCAGGGTTTTTTGCTTTTAATCTTTGTACTTCAGAACTTAAAGAAGTTGTTTTTGCTTTATAACTAATTTTCTCGACAACTTTATAACCTTTGTCTTTAGCCATTGTGTTTTGTGTTCCACCACTATCAGCTCCCCAAAGAGTATCTTCATGAATAATTCCAAGTGTCTTTAACTTATTACCATTCTTAGTGTTAAAATCGTCCATAAATTCAAACATCAATTGAGTAAACTCACCATCATGTGGTGTTACTCTAAAGAAATATTTAAACCCTCTTGTAGTTAATTGTGGTGAAGTCGACTCACCATTAACCCAAGGTATACCAGCTCTTTCAGATACTTGACTTGCTGCACCTGTTACAGATGAGTAGTAAGCACCAAACATTGCATGAACTTTATCAGAGTTTAACATTTTCTCTGTTTCACCAACTCCAATATCTGGTTTTCCACCATGGTCACCAATAACAATTGAAATTTTTCCACCACCTAAACCTTTTAGGCCAGCATCTTTTGCTAAAGGCATACCAGGAATATTGTGGCTGTTATTTATAATATCTAAAGCAGTTTGAACTGCTGCTACGGCATCTTTTCCAACCTGAGCAACAGGCCCAGTTAATGGATAAAGTACTCCAATTTTAACATTTTCTGCAGCACTAATTGTAGGCGCACAAACTAATGATAAAAAAGTAAATACTGAAAGTATTATTTTTTTCATTTATTTTCCCTCATATTTGTTTTTTTTAAAAATATAATCTAATACTATATATGATATCAATTCAATGACTTACTATTCAGCAAACAGTATAAAATTTATAAAAAATAAATGATATCTGAAATAATCTTACAAGCAATGGTGACAGGATTAATGATGGGTTTAATTTATGCATTAATTGCTGCTGGGTTAAGTTTAATTTTTGGATTAATGGATATAGTAAATTTTGCTCATGGTGAACATTTGATGTTATCGATGTTTTCATCATTTTGGTTATGGTCTTTATTTGGGTTAGATCCAATTTTTTCAATTCCAATTACAATTTTATTAATGGCTTTTTGCGGAGTTCTAACTCATTATTTTTTGATTAGATATATATTGAAAGCCAAAATGCTAATCCAGATTTGTGCAACATTTGGATTATCAATATTCATTAGATCAATTGCACAGTTTTTATGGACACCAGATTTTAGAAATATTGATAAACCATTATTAGAAGGAAGATTAGAAATTTCAGGAATGTTTATTGGACAGCCTCAACTAATTGCTAGTTTGGTTTGTTTGGTTGCTTTTATTCTTCTTTATCTATTCGTAACAAAAACTGAAACTGGTTTAGCTTTGCAGGCAACAGCACAAGATAGGCATGCAGCTGAAATTTTAGGCATACCATCTGATAAAATGTTTGCTATCGGTTGGGCAATAGGTCTTGGTTGTGTAGGTGTAGCTGGGGGAATGATGGCAAATTACTTTTTTATTTTTACTGACGTTGGAATAAATTTTGCCCTATTTGCATTTGTTGCTGTGGCATTAGGAGGTTTTGGAAGTATTATTGGGTGTTTGTATGCGGGAATTATTATTGGATTAGTTGAGTCATTAGGTGGCTTGTTGATAGATCCATCATTTAAACTTTTATATGTTTTTGCAATTTATCTATTAGTTGTAATTTTTAGGCCACAAGGTTTGTTTGGAAGGTATTAATTATGGATAAATTATTAATAGCTAAATCTGAACCTCTCTGGAATACAGACAAAAGAATTATATCTTTAATAAGTGGTCTAATTGTATTGTTATTTGCTTTACCTCATTTCGGACTGAATTCTTTCTACCTTCATTTAATGATAATGATTTTTATGCACGCAGTTATGGCTCAGTCATGGAATGTAATTGCAGGTTTTTCAGGACAAATTAGTTTAGGTCATGGAGCTTTTTTTGGAATTGGAGCTTATGCAACGTCATTTCTGTATGTTCAGTATGGTATATCTCCATGGATAAGTATTTTTCTTGGGATGATTGTTTCAGGAGTTGCTGCAGTTTTAATTGGCATCCCAATGTTAAGACTTAGTGGACATTATTTTGCAATCGCTACTTTATTAATTGGAATTAGTTTTCAAGTTATATTTCAAAGGTGGGAGTGGGTAGGTGCAGCATCAGGAGTATGGGTTCCTATGACCTCAGGAGACTCTTTGTTGGCTCTTCAATTTCATAGTAGTAAAATGCCTTACTATTATATTTTTTTAGTATTTTTTATAATTACATTTTTTTTGGTATGGCTCTTAAGTAGGTCAAAATTAGGTTACAGATTAAGAGCAGTAAGAGACGATCCACAGGCAGCATTAAGTCTGTGTATTAATGTTTCTAATTATAAAATCATAGCCTATGTAATCTCAGCAATGATAATGGCACCAATGGGAAGCTTATTTGCTCAGTACATACTTATTATTGATCCAGATAGAGTATTTAATATAGAAATTTCAATTATTGTTTTATTGATCACAGTCCTTGGTGGGATTGGAAATGTTTGGGGCCCGATTGTGGGTGCAGCTATTCTTATTCCAATTTCAGAATATTCTAGAATTTATTTAGGTGGAACAGGAGGAGCTGTAGACTTAATTCTCTATGGTTTAATTCTAATGCTAATTTGCATTTTTAGACCAGAGGGACTTATATCTTTTTTTCCAAAAAATATTTTAGAAAGAAAAAAACAAAGATGAAGATTTTATCTGTAGAAAATTTAAGTAGATCTTTTGGAGGTATAAAAGCCAATAATGATATTTCTTTTGAGGTTACAGAAGGTACAATTTTGGGAGTAATAGGACCCAATGGTGCAGGCAAATCTACTTTGTTTGATTTAATTACTGGCTATACAAAAACTGATAATGGTAAAGTTAGTTTCTTTAATAAGGATATATCAGGCTTAAGTCCTGATAAAATTAGTAGTCTGGGTATTGGAAGAACTTTTCAAAAATTAAAACCGTTTGCAGATCAAACATTATTAGAAAATGTAATGATTGGCTCTTTTGTTAAAGAAGATAATATTAAAAAAGCAAGGGATAAAGCATTAGAAATAATAGATTTTGTTGATCTTATAGAAAAGAGACATCATTTTGCTAGAGAGCTTTCGACAGGTCAAAGAAAAAGATTAGAAATGGCAAGAGCAATGGCAATTGAACCAAAACTACTATTGATGGACGAAGTTACTGGAGGTGTTGATCAAAAAACTATTCCAGGTTTAGTTGAGTTAATTAAAAAACTTAAAAAATCTGGTGTAACAATAATTACCATTGAGCATAATATTAATATTATAATGGAAATTTCTGACAATATTCTAGCGCTAGATCAGGGTAAAAGAATTGCATATGGTACACCAAAAGAAATTCAACAAAATGAAGAAGTAATAGACTCATATTTAGGAACTGTTGATGCTACTTGATATAAAAAATATTGATGTTTTATATGATGATTTTCAAGTTATTTGGGATGTATCAATAAATGTAGATAATGGAGAAATGGTTGCTCTTTTAGGACCTAATGGATCTGGTAAAAGTACAATTTTAAATACAATTAGTAATCTAGTTAGTCATAAGAATGGAAGCATACATTTTAAAAATAATCTAATTTCTGAAATCCCAACTTTCAAAAGAACTGAATTAGGAATTTCCCATGTTCTTGAGAGACGAAGAGTATTTCCACATCTTACTGTTATGCAAAACCTTATTCTTGGTGCTTGGCATCCTAAAGCAAAAGAAGAATTAAGTAGTTCTTTATCTAAAGTTTATAAAATTTTTCCAAAATTAGAGTCTAGATCAAGCCAGTTAGCTCACACTATGTCTGGTGGTGAACAGCAAATGCTTGCAATAGCTAGAGGCTTGATGGGACTTCCAAAACTTTTGATGGTAGATGAACCATTTTTAGGATTATCACCTCTAGTAGTGAAAGATTTAATAAAAATATTCAAAAATGTGGTTAGTGAAGGAATATCAATTCTTTTTGTTGAACAAAATGTAAGATTGGCACTAAGCATGGCTGATAGGGGTTATGTTCTTGAGAGTGGAAGGTTGGTTATTAGTGGTAAATCTAATGAATTAATTAATAACGAAAAAGTTAAGAAGGTTTTTTTAGGAAGCTAGTTATAAAGCGGCCAAATCATTATTTAATTTATCCGTAATAAGCATTTTTCCTGGAGCATGTGTTATACAAAAGTCAGGTTTTGAATCTTGTAAAACAGATTGAGGTGTTACGCCACAAGCCCAAAATACAGGAATTTCATTATTTTTAAATGCTTTAGGAGGATCGCCGTATTCAGGATTCATTATATCTTTTATTCCAATTTCTGATGGGTCACCTAAATGAATAGGAGCACCATGAACTGCTGGGAACCTAGAGCTAATTTGAATTGATCTAATAGCATCTTTTGAATTTAAAGGTCTCATAGAAACAACCAATTTTCCTGAGAACTGTCCTGCTGGCTCACAATCTATTGAAGTTCGATACATTGGAACAATAGTATCATTTTCAATATGCTGGATAGGTATTCCTGCCTCAATTAATGGTAACTCAAAAGACATAGAGCATCCTAAAACAAATGTCGTTAAATCATCATTCCAATATTTTTTGATGTCATATGGTTCATCAATAATTTTTCCTTTTTCCCATATTCTATATTGAGGAACATCAGTCCTAATATCAATATCCCCTAAATCTTTTAATGATGGATCTCCTTTTGTACCAAACCCTATTAAAGGGCATGGTTTAGGATTTTTTTGACAAAATGATGCAAAATCCATTGCATATTTGCTGGGCAATATACAAAGATTTCCTTGTACATATTTATTAGCAGTTCCTGCTGTTTGATTTCTGTACTCATTTTTTCTAATAACCTTTCTTGCTTCAATTGGATTTTTAATATCGAGCATAAATTTAATATTTAGATTTTTTAGTTCCTTCAATTATTTCTTTTAGTTCATCAAACTCTTCACAGTTACAGGTTTTTAAAACTTCTAACCTTTCTTTAGCCATATCTATTCGGTTTGTAACTACATAAAGCTCACCAAGGTATTCATTTATTCCATTATGATTAGGTTCAATTT
>JAQBXK010000021.1 GCA_027625145.1 Pseudomonadota bacterium | reverse complement strand
TAAAAATATAATCTATTTTTATATTTAAAAAAATATATATTTTTCAATCACTTAAATTTTTTCATTGAAGATATGGTAATGGAAGAGGATTATAATAATGTTATAGAGGAGTTTTATAATGATCAAAATCAGCCGTATATCATCCCCACTTCGGGATAAAGTTAAAAACCTTGAAAATTGTTCCCAACTATCTGGTGATGGAGTTTTTGAAGGTAAATACAATACATCAGGTTCAATTCTTATAAGAAATCATTTTATAGGAGAACTTTCAGCTGATCAAATTATAGTAGATGAAAATGGTAAAGTTGAAGGAAATATAAAATCAAATGAATTAATTGTAAGTGGCAATGTGAGTGGTAAAATTAATTCAGATAGTATCGTTATAATGGAAAATGGAAATTTATCTGGTGAAATCATTTACAAACAAATTGCAGTATTTGAAGGTGGTATTATCAATGTAGCAGGCCTTAAACAAGCTACTGAAGAATTAGATAAAGTAGTGGAAATTAAGAAAAAAGTAGCTGATTAATTTGTAAACTATGTCTTTATTGTAAACTCTAAACCCGCCATTGATCCGACGTATAGATTTTGTTTTGTTTTTTTAAATTTTATAATTGCACCAGATATTTCAACATCTATTCCTAAATTATTCATTCTTATTATTTTTCCTTCACTTTTTGTATCTCTATCAGTACAGAAAATTGTAACCTTTTGATCTAAGTACATACTAAATCTCCTAATTTGAATATACTATACAGCGTATTCTTTTAAATGATCTAATTCAACTAAAGATAACGTGGCTATATTCGTTGATTTAAGAAACACCTTAGGAGCTTTTCCTGCTTTATATGCTTCTTTCCAACGTGCTGCACATAAACACCAAGAAACACCTTCACTTAATCCAAAGAAATTATATTCTGGAATAGGAGTACTTAAGTCATTACCGACTGATTTTGAATATATTAAAAAATTTTCTGTTATAGAACAACACACGGTGTGAAGGCCATAATCATCATACCCAGTGTTACAACAATTATCTCTATAAAAACCAGTGACAATATTTTTATCATTATGAAGATCGTAATTACAAGGTTCAAGAATGCCGCCTAATACATTTAATTGCTTGTTATTCCCTCCACCAGAGCTAAACCCATCCATAATTATTTTTCCATATTTATTAATTCATTACATTTGTTCTCAATATCGCTTTCTAATCTTTCCATGAATTCTTTTTTTTTTAATCCAGGAGGTATTTCTGGAAGAATTACCAATGTGATAGCTTTAGATGAAACACTATCTGCATATTTCATAAAACTGTTTTTTGGCCAAAATAACCCTGCATTGTGCGCAACAGGAATAACTGGAATATTACTTTGAGAATAAAGAAAAAATACGCCAGGTAAATATGGTTTTTTAGCGGTTGTAACACCTGGATTCACTCTAGTTCCTTGAGGAAAAATCATCATAGACCTATTTTTTTTTACAGCTAATTTAGCTTTTTTTGCCATTTTTTTTAACGCATTAATTCCTTGATTTCTTGTTATAGGAATAGCTCCAGATCTTAAAAAATATAACCCTATAATAGGCAAAAAAATTAATGCTTTTTTTAAAACTATTGAAGGCATAGCAAACAAATCAGTACAAAAAACAGTTTCCCAAGCTGATTGGTGCTTAATAGCATAAATAACAACTTTATCTTTTGGAGGCAAATTACCTATAACTTTTACATCTAAATTAAGCCACCATTTCATTCCTTTAATCATTATAAGGCACCATATTCTGTTTACAAATAATACAAATGATCTAGGAAAAAGTAGACATGGTAAACATACAGTAACTAAAACACTAGTACCTATATAAAATTGAACATTAAACATTAAAGATCTAAAAAAATTCATAATAAAAGTAACCAAAATACGTGTTAAGTTTTTAATAAAGTAAAGTAATGTAATCCAGATAATGAAGACTTAATTGATATATCATAACCTTGATTTTTACAAAAATGAGAAAAATCTATGGGACTAGCAGGGTCGTCTGAAATGAAAATGATTTGGTCACCTTTTTTTAAATTTTTTAACTCCCTTTTTGCCTTTAATACTGGCAAAGGGCACTTTAATCCAGTAAAATCATGCTCTGGAATCAACTAAATCTCCTTAAAAAAAATCTATAATTAGTTTTAAACTTATTCAAAGAAGTATTCCATTTTTATTTTACTTGAATGTAATCATGCGAAACTGTAATAAACAAATCATGAGTATATGGGGAAAAATTATTGGAAGCGCATCAGGTTTTGCGTTCGCCGGCCCTATAGGAGGCCTTATTGGAGCCGTTGCAGGACATGCTATAGATAAAGTTCCATCTAAAGATCAATTACCTGAAGAAATAGCTGTTAAACAAATAGGCTTTACAATTGGAGTTATAGTTCTTTCAGCTAAGATGGCAAAAGCTGATGGCAAAGTTACGAAAGATGAAATAATTGCATTCAAGAAAAAAGTAAATTTTCCAAATAATGAAATTAAAAATGTAGGAAGGTTATGGGATCAAGCAAAAAAAACAATTGATGGGTTTGATATTTATGCGAAACAGATAGCAAGTTTATTAGAAGCTAAGTCTCCAGTTTTAGAAGAGTTGTTAAACTTATTATTCTTTATTGCTAAAGCAGATGGAATAATATCTTCATCAGAATTAATTTATCTAAAAAAAGTTAGCACTATTTTTGGATTTACTGATGATCATTTTGATAGAATTTATTCTTCAAACATATATAAGACAATTAATCCCTATCAAGTTTTAGGAGTTACAAAATTCACTCCATTGGAAGAAATTAAAAAAAAATGGAAGATATTAGCTATAAACCATCATCCTGACAACCTTGTTTCCAAAGGATTGCCAGAAGACTTTATTCAAAAAAGTACTTCTAGGCTTCAAGAAATAAATAATGCTTGGGATATTATCCAACAAAAAAAAATAAGGTAAATATGTCTATTCCTCTAATAACTGTCCAAGACCTTGTGATTTCTCAATCAAATAAGTTGCTCATTAATAAAGTTGATTTTGCAATCCATAGATTCGATCGTATAATATTAGTCGGAGAGAATGGATCGGGGAAAAGCACTCTATTAAAAACAATTAAAGGTACACATGAAAACGATAAGGGAAATATTTGGAAATCACCTAATCTAAAGATTGAATACCTTGATCAAAATCCAAGAATACCAACTATTCATAATCTTTCAGAATTTATCTCTCAAGATATTGAGCATCCAAATATTTCTAAAATTGGCGAAATAATAGAAGAATTAAATATACAAAATGTAGATCTTTCAAAAACAATATCTGGAGGAGAACTTAGAAAAATTTTTATAGCAAAAGCTTTACTTCAAGAACCAGATATAATTCTTTTAGATGAACCAACCAATCATATTGACTTACCTACAATTGGATGGTTAGAGCAAAAGCTAATAAATATTAGAACTACTATGATCGTTATAAGTCATGATCAAGAATTTCTTAAAAAAATTGGTACTAAAACTTTTTGGTTAAACCACGGTAAATTAAGAAAACGTGATGGCCAATACGAAGGTTTTTTTGAATGGTCTGAAGAACTTATAGAAATTGAAAAAAATCAAGCACATAAACTTAAACAAAAAATTAAAATTGAAACTAAATGGTCAATAGAAGGAATATCAGCAAGAAGAAAACGGAATATGGGAAGAGTAAGAGAATTAGATAAACTTAATGAAGATTATTCTAATTTAAAAATAGATAGCAAAAACTCAATTGATATTTCTTTAAACAAAACAAGTGAAACAGGATCAAATGTCATTGAAGCATTAAATTTGAGCTTTAAATTTAATAAAAATGGCGATAAAAAAGATGTGAACAAAGAAATTATTAAAGATTTTAATTACAAAATTAAACGTCTTGATAGAATTGGAGTTATAGGAGCAAATGGAAGTGGGAAAACTACTTTAATAAAACTTTTTCAAGGAATCTATCAACCAACATCAGGAACAATTAAAATTGGTGAAAGACTAAATATTAAATATTTCGATCAAAATAAAGAAACCTTGGATTTAGACAGCACACCATGGAAAACCTTAACACCAAGCGGCGATCATGTTGAGTTTCAGGGCCATAAATTACATGTATTATCTTATCTTAAAAAATTTTTATTTGATGAAAAAAAATCAATGCAAAGTAATTCCACTTTGTCAGGTGGTGAAAAAGTAAGGCTGTTATTATCAAAATTATTTTTAAACGAGCATAATTTTTTAATTTTAGACGAACCCACAAATGATCTTGATTTTGAAACTTTGAATCTGCTTAAGGATAATATTAAAAATTATGATGGAACAGTTTTAATTGTTAGTCATGATAGATATTTCTTAGATGCAACTATAAATAAACTTATAGTTTTTGAAAATGACAATAAAATTTTGAATCATTCAGGTAATTTTTCTGACTATTATGTTAAATATGGATTCTCAAAACTAAAGTTTTTAAAATTAAAAGATCAAAACAAGGTCTTAAAGAAAAGCAATCAAATAAATCAAAATAAATCAAAAATAAAATTAAGTTTTAAAGAAGATTTTGATTTAAAATCATTACCAAAAAAGATTGAAAATTTAGAATTAAAATTAGCTAAATCAGAACATATTTTAAATAATAATAATCTATATGATGAAGATAGAAATAAATTTAATCTAATTATTAATGAGATATCTCTTTTAAAAGAACAACTTTCTAAAGCAGAGAATGATTGGCTTGATCTACAGTTATTGCAAGATGAAATTAATAATTTTAAATAATTTTAATTATAACTATTTAACCCTTGACCAAATTACATAGTAAACTTATTTATTAAAATATCAGAGAGTTGAGTAGTTGCTGTTTCATTACAGAGGAAAGTCCGGGCTCTACAGAAATAAAGTGCTGGATAACATCCAGCGGGGGTAACCCTAGGGAAAGTGCCACAGAAAATATACCGCCATTTTTTTGGTAAGGGTGAAATGGTGTGGTAAGAGCGCACCGCATTTCTAGTGATAGAAATGGCATGGTAAACCCCACTTAGAGCAAGACCAAATAGAAGAAACATATTTTGTATTTCTGCAAAGTTTCTTGGGTAGGTCGCTAGAAAAGTTTAGCAATAAACTTTCAAGATGAATAACTACTATCAAAATTTTAGATACAAAACCCGGCTTATAGACTCTCTGATAATTTCTGTAAAAAAACAAAATATCATTTATAATGATAATTTAATAAATTTTCCATAAATAACATATATTTTCCCATTGACTCCCATAAAAACCCATGATATCCCATTATAATATGTATTTAGTTATTTGGAGCATAATAGAGAAATTATTTTTTAATTAACATGACCAATTTCATAAGTGCTTGTTAAAATTTACTAAGGATCTTATTAGAATTATGTTTTTATCAACCTCACATAATAAAATTGATCTAAAATGTCGAGTATCCATTCCTGCTTCATATAGACTCAATCTTGAAAAAGAAAGTAGTCCATTAATTTTGTTTAAAAGCCTTCAATTTAAATGCATTGAAGGAACCACCGCTAATCGAATGCAACAGTATATTGATGCAATAGATCAGCTAAACGCTTTGTCTGATGAAGCTGCAGTTTTAAGAATGATGATGGCAGACGCCTTTGAAATGAAATTTGATAGTGGTGGCAGAGTTATTATTCCAGAAACATTAATGGATTTTTCTGGTTTAACAGATAAAGCTGTTTTCATGGGAATAGGAGAATCTTTTTATATTTGGTCACCTTCTGAATATCAAATTCAATATGATTATTCACAGCAAATACTAAAAGAAAAAGGTCCTCCAAAATTAATTTTAAGTAAAAGCAACCTTTTAAAAGATGTTAGTAATGAATAACGAAAGTTTACATATTCCAGTCTTATTAGAAGAAACTTTAAATGCTTTATTAATTGAAGATGGTGAATTTTATATTGACGCAACTTTTGGGTTAGGAGGTTATAGCAAAGCAATTTTAAAAAAAAATAATTGTAAAGTTCTTGCAATAGACAGAGACCCCGAAGCAGAAATTATAGCTGCTCAATTAAAGAAAGATTTTAAGAACAGATTTTTTTTTATCAATGGCAATTTTTCTGAAATTGTTAAATTTGTTAAAATGCTAGAAATAGAAACAGTAGCTGGAATAACTTTTGATTTAGGTGTTTCCAGCCCTCAATTAGATCAAGGAAACAGAGGTTTTTCTTTTAGATTAGACGGTCCTTTAGATATGAGAATGTCAAAAAAAGGAGCAACTGCAGAAGAGTTCATTAATCAGGTTGAAGAAGATACCCTTGCAAACATTATCTATGAACTTGGTGATGAAGTTTTTTCAAGAAGAATTGCTAAAAATATTGTCAGAGAAAGATCCGCACAATCTATAACAAATACTGCACAATTAGCGTCAATCGTAAGAAATTGTGTTCCTAAAATTAATCATAAAATTCATCCTGCTACTAAAACTTTCCAAGCTATAAGAATGTATTTAAATGACGAAATTTCTGAATTAGAGCATGGGTTAATAGCTGCTGAAAAAATTTTAAAACCAAATGGTATATTAGCTGTAGTATCTTTTCATTCTATTGAAGATAGAATAATTAAAAAATTTTTTTTAAAGTGTTCAAAAAATAGTCCTACATCTCGTTATTTGCCTGACTTAATTTCTTCAGCACATAGTTTAAAAATAATTACAAAAAAACCTATACTTCCGTCAGAAGAAGAAATTTTAAAAAATAAAAGATCTAGATCAGCTAAGTTGCGTATTGCAGCTAGAACTTTTTCTCCATCTTTATATGGAGAAATTTCATGATAAGATATCCATCGTTTTCGTTTGTATTTTTTATAATTTTTATTGCAATTTCTTTGTATCAAATAAAATATTTTATTTTAAAAAGAGAAGTAGAGCTTGCTAAAATTAATCAAGATATAATGTTAACAAAGTCAGATATAAATATTCTTAGAGCTGAATTAAACTATCTAAAAAGGCCAGATAGAATAGAAAAACTAGCAATAGAAAAATTAAACATGAGGCCAATTCTTCCAATAGATATTTGGAATATAGAAGATTTAGTTAGCACTCAAAATATAATAAATAATGGAGAATTATTATAAAAATTCTTAATATTATTTCCTATCAAAACAATAAAATTCAAATGCCCAATATAAGAAAAGGCAAGCTGTTCGTTTGCGGATTTATTTTAATGGCATCATTTTTCACTATAGGTTATAGAACGGTTAGCTTGGCTAATATTAACAAATATGATGAAGCTACAAAGGTGATAAAGAACAATGACACCTCATCATATATAAAAAAAAATGTAGCTCGCGGAGATATTTTTGATAGGAATAAAAATCTTTTAGCTACAACAATTGATATTTCAAGTTTAAGTATTAATCCTCAAAATATCTTAAATAAAAAAGAAACCATTTCAAAGCTCAAAATTATTTTTCCATCAATTAATGAAACTATTTTATTAAAAAAAATAAATACTACAAAAAACCAAATCAATTTAATTAGAGAGATAACCCCTAAAGATCATGTTGATGTTCTAAAAGCTGGAATTGAAGGAATTGTAATAGAAAAAAAGAATAAACGAGTTTACCCAGGGAATAGCTTGGCATCTCATATTCTCGGCAACACTGATATAGATGGCAAAGGAACTGCAGGGATTGAAAAATCATTTGATAACAAATTATTAAATGGCCAAGATGTTAATTTATCAATTCATGCAGGAGTTCAGCATATTTTAAAAACTGTCCTTTCTGAACAAATCAGTAAATTTGAAGCTGAAGGTGGAGCAGGTGTAATTATGAATGTAAATTCTGGAGAAATTTATGCTCTTGCATCTTTTCCTGATTACAATGCAAATAATTATAGAAAATCGTCTGATGAGCAGCTCTTTAATAGAGCCTCTAAGGGCACATATGAACTTGGATCAACTTTAAAATTGATAACTGCTGCAATTGCTTATGAAAGTAAATTAATTAAAGAAACTGATTTATTTGATGTATCAAAGCCTCTAAAAATATCTTCAAGAATTATAAATGACGACCATGCCTTAAAATTGGCTATCAATATACCTGAAATAATAGTTCATTCAAGCAATATAGGCTCTGCTTTGATAGCTGAAAAAATTGGGCCAGATATACAGCTTAAATTTTTAAAAAAATTAGGTCTTTTTGATACTATAAAACTTGAAATTCCTGAAATCGGCAAGCCTCAAATAATAACTGATAAAAAAAAAATATCTACAATGACTATTTCTTATGGTCATGGAATTTCAATTACCCCAGTTCATCTTTCAGCAGCCACTGCATCAATCATAAATGGTGGATTGAAGGTGAGCCCAACTTTAATAAAAAATTCATTAAAAAACATTAAGAAAAAACGTATTTTTTCTAATAACACATCTACTGAAATGAAAAATATAATGAGATTAGTTGTCAGTAATCGATATGGGACAGGGAAAAAAGCTGAAGCACCAGGCTACTTAGTTGGTGGAAAAACTGGAACAGCTGATAAAGTAAAAAAATCAGGTGGATATTTTAAAAACAAAAATATTGTATCGTTTACTGGAGGCTTTCCAATTAATGAGCCCAAGTTTGTAATAACAGTAATGATAGATAATCCTAATGGGCAAAAGTTTTCACATCGCAGTACTGCTGGCTGGATTGCGGCTCCTGTTATAAGTAAATTAGTAACTAGAATTGCTCCAATTCTTGGAATAAATCCTCAAACTGATAAGACCTTAGCTTTTACTAATCAATTATTAAAATATAAAATAAGAGGAGATGAATTATAAAATGATGCTCTTCAAAGACTTGGTTTCAACAAATCCTTCTCTTAAATCAAAATTAAATAATTTTGAAAATAAATTATTATTAAAGGTATCAGGTGTTACCTCTAATAGTAAAGAGGTTAAACCTGGATTTATTTTTGTTGCTATAAAAGGTCTTAAATACGATGGCTCTAACTTTATTAAGGAAGCTAAAAAAAATGGCTCAGCTTTAATCATTTCAGAGAAATTAAATGAAGAAGATATTATTACGATAAAAAAAGGTTGCTCAAGACATATTTATGCTCTCTTGTCTGCTTCTTATTACAAAAATCAACCTCAACAAATAATTGGCGTTACCGGAACCAATGGCAAAACTTCTGTAGTTGAGTTTTGTCGTCAAATATGGGATCAAGCAGGTTGGAAGGCTGTTTCGATGGGAACACTTGGTACAAGAATGCCCAAAAATACAATGTTGAATCAAAGTGAACACTCTAAAAACAAACTAACCACATTTGAACCTTCAATATTATATAAACAATTAAACGACATGGCTAAAGATATATCTCACGTTGCTCTTGAAGCTTCTTCACATGGTATTGATCAATGTAGATTAGACGGAGTTAATTTTTCAGGAGCTGTTTTTACAAATCTATCACATGACCATATAGACTATCATAAAACAGAAGAAAATTATTTTTCTGCGAAAAAAAGACTTTTTACAGATATTTTAAAAAAAAATTCTGCCGTAGCAATTAACATTGATGATCCTCATGGAATGTTATTATATGAACAATTAATAAAATTGCCCTTGTTTATCTTAACTTTTGGGAAAAATAAAAAAGCAGACATTGTAATAAAATCAATAACTCAAAATAATAATTCTATAGATTTAAAAATAAAATATAATAACGTTATTTATTCATCTCCTATTGGTATGATTGGTGATTTTCAAGCATATAATGTCATAGCTTCTGCTACTATATGTATAGCTTTAGGAATGGATCCTAATTTTGTTTTTAAATCTTTAAGTGATCTTCAACCTGCTCCTGGGAGAATGCAAATAGTTTCAGGGCATCCAAAAGATGCATCAATAATTATTGATTATGCTCATACACCAGAAGCATTATCTTCTACTTTAAGTGCATTAAGACAAAACACAAAAGGAAGAATAATTACTCTTTTTGGATGCGGAGGCGATAGAGATAAATTAAAGAGAAAAATAATGGGCAATATTGCTCAACAACAATCTAATCAAGTAATTGTTACTGATGACAACCCAAGAAATGAACTTTCTTCAGACATTAGAAAAGAAATCTTATTAGGTTGTCCAAATGCTATTGAAATTCCTGACAGAAATAATGCTATAAAATACGCTATATCTGAATTAAAGAAAAATGACTTATTACTTATAGCTGGTAAGGGCCATGAATCATTTCAAGTGATTGGTAATCAAAGCCTTCCTTTCAATGATTATAATGTAGTAAAAGAAACAATTAAAAATCTTATCAACCATGGACATTAAATTGATACCTTTATGGACAAAAAAAGAATTAATTAAGGCAATCAGCGCGACTGATCCCACTGATAATTTTTTAGTGAAAGAGAAAACAGAAATATTAGGCGTTAGCATTAACGATAAAACTATTAAAAAAGGTGATTTATTTATTCCTATAAAAGGGAATAAATTTGATGGTCACAATTTCATTGAATCTGCAATAAAAAATGGAGCCGTAGGAGTTATTGCTTCAGATTTAAAATTAGCTAAAAAGTATAACGCATTATATGTCAATGATACAAAAAAAGCATTAATCAAAATGGCACAATTTGCGAGAAAAAGATTTAAAGGTAAAACTATTGCTATCACAGGAAGTACTGGGAAAACCAGTACCCGTTATATAACTTCAACAATTCTAAAAAAATATGGTGAAACTCATTATAGCCAAGGCAATAATAATAATTTAATTGGTGTTTGTTTAACCTTATCTAGATTACCTGCAACAAAAAAATATTGTGTATTAGAATTGGGTATGAACCACATAGGTGAAATAGAAGAATTAACAAAAATAGTTCTACCAAATATTGTCTTAATTACAAATGTTTCAAACTCGCATATAGCTAATTTTAAAAATGAAAAAGAAATTGCTGAGGCCAAAAGTGAGATTTTTTTAGGATTAAAAGATCCATCTTCAGTTATTTTGAATGCTGATAATAAATGGTCTAATTTATTATTTAAAAAAGCAAAAAAAGCAAAAACTAAGATTCATTTTTTTGGATTTAAGGATAATTCTAAGACTAAAATTATAAAAATTGAAGATAAAAAAAACGGGTCTATCGTATCTTTTAATAATATTAAAAATTGGCATTTAAAATATCTGAATTCTATTCAAGCGATAAATGCATTAGCAGCTATCTCTATTTTGAATGAATTAAATTTAGATATATCAATTGGAATGAAGATAATTAGTGAAATGAAACCTTTACCAGGAAGAGGTGAAATAATAACAATAAATTTTGAATGTAAAAATAAATCGTTTCTAATTGATGATAGTTATAATGCAAGCCCTGCTGCAATGGGGGCTGCTCTTTTAAGTTTCTATAAATCAAAATCATCCTTACAAGACTATGAAACTGTTATTATTATTTCTGATATGCTAGAGCTTGGGAAAGATGCAGCAAAATTACATGCAAACTTAATTCCTATAATTAAAAAAATTAATCCAGATATTTTAATTACACTTGGGTCTGAAACTTTAAAAATTGCTATAGAATTGAATTTAAATAAAAAAATTATATCTTATCATGACATTGAGCAATTATTAAAAGATTTACCAAAAATTTTAAAACCTAAGCAAAATATTCTTGTGAAAGGTTCAAATGGAACAGGTCTTTGGAAATTAGTTAATTTTGTTAAAAATGAATATAACTATCAGGAGAGTAATAATGCTGCCTGATTTTTTCTTAAATTATACTGATTACTTTCAACCTTTAAATTTATTTAAATATATAACATTTAGATCAATTGGTTCCCTACTAACAGCTTTAATAATAAGTTTTGTTTTTGGATCAAAGATTATTAATTTTTTAAAAGCAATGCAAAAACATGGTCAACCTATTAGAGGCGATGGCCCAAAAAATCATATTATATTGAAAACTGGAACTCCTACTATGGGAGGTTTGTTAATATTGCTGGCATTTACAACTTCAACAATTTTATGGGCAAAATTAAATAATTTATATATATGGATTGTGATTAGTGTCGCTATCACATATGGATTGATAGGCCTTTTAGATGATTGGCTAAAGGTATCTAAAATGTCATCTAATGGTCTAAAGAGTTACCAAAAACTTATTCCACAAATTATTATAGCTTTTTGTGCAGCTTTAATTTTAAAAGAAAACACTCCTGTTGATTTGCACAATTACCTTTCCATTCCCTTTCTTAAAGAAAGCGTTTTCTTTTTAGGAATATTTTATATTCCTTTTGTTATAATAGTTATAGTTGGATCATCAAACGCTGTTAATCTTACGGATGGTCTTGATGGACTTGCAATAGTTCCTGTTATGATAGCCGCTGCCTCTTTTGGAATTATAGTATACTTAACCGGTCACATTAATTTCTCATCTTATCTACAAATTAGCTATATCCCTGGATTAGGTGAAATAGCTGTTTTATTAGGAGCTATAATTGGAGCTGGATTAGGTTTTTTATGGTTTAACGCACCTCCAGCAATGGTTTTTATGGGAGATACAGGGTCTTTGTCACTTGGGGGCGTTATTGGGGTAACAGCTGTCGCTGCACGACACGAATTAGTATTAATTATAATTGGAGGCTTATTTGTGCTTGAAGCTGTATCAGTGATTGTTCAAGTTTTATCCTTTAAGCTTACAGGTAAACGTGTTTTTAGAATGGCTCCATTACATCATCATTTTGAACAAAAAGGTTGGGCTGAATCAACAATAGTCGTTAGATTTTGGATAATCGCAGTTATTCTGGCTCTTATTGGATTATCTACTCTTAAACTTAGGTAAAAAATTGAAAAATATAAGTTATTTTAATGATAAATATGTTGGGGTTCTAGGATTAGGGCTATCAGGAAATGCAGCAGCTAACGTATTAGTTAAGTCTAATGCAAATGTCTTTGTCTTCGATGATAAAAAAAATAAATCTTTAGTACCTAAAAAAACAACATGGCTAAATTACAAAGATTGGGATTGGGAAAAAATTGATACTTTATTTGTTTCACCTGGTATACCTATAAATTCTACAAAAACTCATGAAGCTATCAAAATAGCAAAAAAAAATAATGTAAATATACTCAATGAAATTGACTTATTTTTTCTAACAAGACCAAGTGCAAAGATTATTGGTGTTACAGGAACGAACGGCAAATCTACCACTGTTGCCTTGTTAAATCATATTTTAACTTTTAATAAAATTAATAGTGTAATTGGTGGTAATTTTGGTTTACCAGCATGTGAAATTATTGATCCAGGGAAAAACGGCGTCATTATACTTGAACTATCCAGCTATCAATTAGATGGAGCATCTAAACTGTCATTACATGCTGCAGCTATAATTAATATAACACCTGATCATATAGATTATCATGAAGATTTCCATAATTATATAAAAAGTAAATTAAAAATTATAAGTTTTTTAAATCAATATTCTAAATTAATCATAAGTAATGATGATCCATTTCTGAAGAAAATAATTAATACACAAGAAATACCTAAATCAAAGTTAATAAAAGTTAACCGATCAATTGGGAAAAATTTTGTTCAAAATAGTATTTATTTATCTGGAAAACATAATCATATAAATGCTGCAATCGCAATTGCACTAGCTCAAACTATGAAATTAAATGAAGAACAAATAAAACAAGCAATAAATACTTTCAAAGGACTGCCGCATAGACTAGAGCAAATATTCTTTTCAGATAAAATTAGAATAATCAATGACAGCAAAGCAACTAATGGAGAAGCCACCGCAGCAGCTTTAAGCTCATTTAAAAATATTTTCTGGATAGCTGGAGGAAGACCTAAAAGTGATGGAATTGGTAAAGCTTCGAATTGTTTAAAAAATGTTCTTAAGATTTTTCTATTTGGAGAATCTTCTGAGTTTTTTTCAAAACAAATTTTAGCTCTCAACAAACACATTCCAGTAATTTATTGCGAAACATTAGAAAATGCCACTAAACTTGCTATACATAAAAGTCAAAATTCAGAATTAAAACACATAATCATATTATTATCACCTGCAGCTGCTAGCTTTGATCAATTTAAAAACTTTGAAGAAAGAGGTGATCACTTTAAAAAAGCAGTCAATCTATATTCCCAAAAAGGTAATCTAGTATGTTGATATCACGTTCAGATAGATCGATTATTGCACTCTGGTGGTGGACCATTGATAGATTTTTACTAACTTTATTTAGTATTTTAATAATAATTGGTATTTTTTTAGTTATGGCATCAAGTCAACATCTAGCTCAAAGCTTTAATATATTTTCTCATTATTTCACTATAAAACACATTTTATTTGTAATTATCAGCTTGCCAATAATTTTTATATTTTCATTACTTAATCAAAAGCAAACAAAAGCAATTAGCATTATTGGGTTAATAATCACAATTTTTTTAATGTTAGTTATTTTAATTAATGGAAATGAAATTAAAGGCGCACAAAGATGGATATATTTTTCTGGATTTAGCTTTCAACCTAGTGAATTATGTAAGCCATTTTATGTTATTGTTAATGCTTGGTTTTTAACATTATGGATTGAAGGAAAAAATTTTCCAGGATGGGCATGGTCTATTGTTTCATTAATTTTAATATCTTCATTATTATTAATTCAACCAGATGTAGGTATGACAATAGTAATAATTTTAACATGGTGTTTTCAATTGTTCATTACAGGCATACCTCTAATTATAATAATTTGTTTAACATTCGCTGTCCCTCTTTTTTTAATTATGACTTATCATAATTTTGATCATGTAAAAATTAGAATTGATGGATTTCTTGAAGGAACAACATATCAAGTTTCAAAATCTCTACAATCATTTGAGTCTGGAGGTTTTTGGGGCACCGGTCCAGGAGAAGGTTTTTATAAAAAATTTCTGCCTGATGCTAACTCTGATTTTGTTTTTGCTGTAGCAGCAGAAGAATACGGTATTTTAATATGTTTAATAATTATACTAATTTATAGTTTAATTGTTTATAGAGCATTTAAATTATCTTTCATTAATAAAAATCTCTTTTTTATAATTGCTGTAAGCGGATTAACTTTTCAATTTGGAATTCAAACTTTAATTCATATGGCAAGCAATACAAATTTAATACCTACAAAAGGTATGACACTACCATTTTTGTCGTATGGAGGTTCTTCAATGATCTCTTCAGCAATAATAGCAGGTATTTTACTATCTCTAACAAGAAAAAATATCTCACTGAATCCTATCAAAAAACAAATTTACTTAAAGTCAAATAATGAATAAAATTGATCAAATTTTTAATAATACAATGGTTGTTGCGGCAGGAGGAACAGGTGGACATATTTTTCCTGCTCTATCTTTGATTGAAAAAATAATAGATTTAAAATTAATTGTCATTACTGATAATAGAGGAGAGATATTTTTTAAAAATTTTTTTAAAAAAAGTAAAATTAATTTTAAAGATAAAAATTCTAATTATCAATTAATTGTTCAAGATTTAACAAGCCCTAGTAATAAAAATTTACTAAAAAAGTTAATCTCATTTTTCAAATTCTTAATTAGTACTATAAAACTGTTAAAATTGTTTATATATAAAAGGCCAAATTTAATAATGGGGTTTGGAGGATATCCATCTGTAGTTCCTGTGATAATTGGTAAAATACTAGGAATACCTACAATAATTCATGAACAAAACGCTATTTTAGGAAGAGCAAATAAATTTCTTTCTAATTTTTCAAATATATTAGCTTTATCTTTCAAAGATACAAAGTTGAATGAAAAAAGATATAATTCAGTATTCACTGGAAATTTTGTTAGAAAAGAATTCAATATAATTGGAAAATCAGAATATGTAGCTCCAAATTACAAAAATCAATTTTGTATTTTAATTATGGGGGGGAGCCTTGGGGCAAGCTTTCTTTCTGAAGAAATGGCTAATTTGTTATGCACTCTTCCTGTTAAATATAAAAAAAGACTACTAGTCTTCCATCAAGTAAAAGATTATGATATTTCAAAGGTAAAAAAACTTTATATTAAAAATAAAATTAAAGCTGAAGTAAGCTCTTTTTTTAATGATGTTTTTATAAAATTTAAAAAAACACATTTGATAATAGCAAGATCAGGTGGCTCTAGCGTAGCAGAAATAATAGCCACACATATTCCATCAATATTAATTCCCTTGCCTACAGCATTAGATAATCATCAAAAAGAGAATGCTGCATTTATTGCAAGCATTAAGGGTGGTTGGCTTTTAGATCAAAACACATTTAGCTCTAAAGAATTTATTATTTTAATTAAAAATTTAATGATAAATCCAAAAAAACTTAAAGAAGCAAATTTAAATATAAAAAATATATCTATAAATAATTTAACCCTATTAAAAAATAATTCTTCTATTGATTTTGTTATAAATATTATTTCCAGACTTATTAATCAGTATCCCCAAAAAGGTATGAAACAATGAGCCATCTACCTCAAAAATTAGGTGTTATTCATTTCATAGGTATAGGTGGGATTGGTATGAGTGGAATTGCTGAAATACTTTTCCAGTCAGGGTATTTGGTACAAGGAAGCGACATAAAGATTAGTGATAACACCAATAGATTAAAAAAAATTGGTGTCACAATCTTTATAGGGCAAAAATCTTCAAATATTACTAATGCAAAAATAATAGTTATTTCAACAGCTATAACCAATACTAATGCAGAATTAATTGCTGCTAAAAAAATGTTTTTGCCAATTGTACATAGAGCAGAAATGCTTGGAGAATTAATGCGTTTAAAGCAATCAATAGCTGTAGCTGGAACTCATGGGAAAACGACAACAACTTCATTGATTTCTAGAATTATAGAACAAAATGGTATGGATCCAACAATAATCAATGGTGGAATTATCTCATCATTAGGAAGTAATGCTAAATTAGGTGGTGGAGAATGGATGATAGTTGAAGCCGATGAAAGTGATGGAAGTTTTGCTAAATTAAACCCAACAGTAGCTGTCGTAACAAATATTGATCTTGAACATCTTGATCATCATGGTAATGAAAAAAATTTAGAACATGCTTTTTTTAATTTTGTATCTTCAATACCTTTCTATGGCTTTATATGCTTATGTATCGATCATCCTCGTGTTCAAAAATTAATATCTAAATTAGAAAACAAAAAAATTATTACATTCGGATTATCAACAAATGCAGATGTAAGAGCTACTAACATTATGTATAAAAATAATTGTATGAATTTTGATCTAAATATCTCAAAAAGACTAAATACTAATACTCAAGTTTATAATATAGAATTTTCTATGATTGGACTTCATAATATCCAAAATGCTCTCGCTGCAATAAGTATTGGCTTGGAACTAAATATACCAATTGAGAGTATACAAAATTCATTAAAAACATTTAGTGGTGTTGAAAGAAGATTTGAAAAAGTTGGATATTATAACGGGTCTTTAATTATTGATGATTATGGACACCACCCAGTCGAAATAAGTGCAGCTTTAAGTGCAGCAAGATTAATCGCTCCTAAAAATAAAATAATCAGTATTTTCCAACCACATCGATACAGTAGATTAAGAGATTTATTCGAAGAATTTTGTAGCTGCTTTAACGATGCTGATCAAGTTTTACTTCTAGACGTTTATGCCGCGGGCGAGAAAGTTATAAAAAACTTTGAAAGTATTAATTTAGCAGAAAATCTAACCAAATATGGTCATAAAAAAGTTAGTTACGTGAAAGATTCAAACAAATTAGCAAATATAATTAAAGATAACTTAATCCCTGGTGACCTAATTATATGTTTAGGTGCTGGCACAATTACAAAAATTGCAAATAACTTAGAATACGATTTAAAAAATGAATATAGATAAATTAAAAAGCTCATACAGAAACTATTTAAAGTTAAATGAAAATTTGTCTTCATTTACATGGTTTGGTGTTGGAGGAAGCACAGAAATGCTATTTCTGCCTGATAATATAGATAGAGCTATAAGTTTTATAAAAGATAAACCCCCTCAATTAAAAATTTTTGTTATTGGAGCGGGATCAAATATTTTAATCAGAGATAATGGGATACCTGGTGCAAGTATATCAACCAAAAACCTTAATAAATTGTCGATAGATATCAATGGAATCATTACAGCTGAGGCGGGATCACTCGACATTAATGTAGCGAGATTCGCTCGAGAACATGAAAGAACGGGACTTGAATTTTTAGTAGGTATACCTGGAACTATTGGAGGCGGAATAAGAATGAACTCTGGAGCATTTGGTTCGGAATTTAAAAAAATATTAATAGATGTGAAAGCCATTAATAATTCTGGAATAATCAGGATATTTACATCAGAAGAATTAGGAATGAAATATAGAAGCATAGATGTAGGTGATGAATGGTTTTTTTATTCAGCAAGATTAAAAACCTCAAAAGGAATTAAAAATAAAATCCAAAATAGAATGAAAGACATTATTCAATTAAGAAAGAAGGCTCAGCCAACCGGCGTAAAAACCGGAGGAAGCACCTTTATGAATACGTCTAATTATAAAGCATGGAAGTTAATAGATAAGGCTGGATGTAGAGGATTAAAATTAGGTGATGCCAAGGTATCAGAAAAGCATTGTAATTTTATTATTAATACAAAAAAATCTTCGGCTTCTGAAATTGAGAAATTAGGTGAGTTAATAAGAAAAAAAGTACTGGAATCTTCTGGCATCATGCTCAATTGGGAAATTAGAAAGGTTGGGATAAAATGAAAATCAAACCTGGTATGCACGTTGTAATATTGATGGGTGGAATTGGTTCTGAAAGAGAAATTTCTTTGAAATCAGGAGAAGCATGTTCAAATGCACTTAAAGAAAATGGATTTAAAGTAACAGAATTAGACTTTAACCCATCAATTATTAATAAACTTATTTCTTTAAAACCTGATGTTTGCTTTAACGCTTTACACGGATATTTAGGTGAAGATGGAAATATCCAAGGATTATTAAATATTTTAAAAATACCTTACACTCATTCTGGAGTTTTTACATCTGCAATAGCCATGCATAAGATTCACTTTAAGAAATTAATTACAAAAGTTACAGAAAACACAAGCAATCCTATTTGTTTTCCAAAAACATTAGAGTTAGAAGAAGGAAATTTTTTATCTGTGAAAAACTATAATGGTCCATACGTTATAAAACCAGTAAATGGAGGAAGTTCAGTTGGCGTTTTAATAATAAAAAATAATAGTAGAGCTCCATCAAAAAAACAATGGCCAATTAATACTAATTTAATGGCTGAAACTTTCGTTGGAACCAGAGAATTAACTGTAACAGTTTTAAAGGAAAAACCTTTATGTGTAACAGAAATAGAAACTGGTAAAGAGAATCATTTTTATAATTATAATGCAAAATATGATAATGGTGGATCCTTCCATCAATTACCTGCAGAAATACCAAATCTAACTTCACAAAAAGTAATGGATTGGGCTTTAAAAGCTCATCAAGTAATTGGATGTAATGGAATTTCCAGAAGTGACTTTCGGTATGATCCGATTAATGATGAGCTATTTATGCTAGAAATAAACACACAACCAGGCATGACAAAAACTTCGCTTGCGCCAGAACAAGCTGCATTTTGTAAAATAAATATGACCAAAATGGTTAAAATATTAATTGAGGAGGCAAAATACGAATGCTAAGCTCAATTTATAAAAATAATGTGGAATCTAATAATTTAGTAAATAGAAACATTACAAAACCGAAAAAAAATAATCTGCTAATAGTCTTAATTATAACTCTAATATCTATATTAGTTATTTTTACTTTAGAAAAAACATTACTAAATATTTTTGAATATAATGATTTATTAAAACGAACAAATACAATGTTAATTAAACATGGGTTTTCTTTAAAAAAAATCTATATAATAGGTAAGTATAATTTAAAAGAAAAAGAGATAGTAGACACTGCTAAACTTATAAAAGGCCAATCTATTTTTAATATAAATTTGAATGAAGTTTATAATAATTTACTTTTAAATGAATGGATCGAAAATGTTCAAATTAAACGTAGTCTTCCAAATACAATTGAAATTAAAATTAAAGAAAAAAAACCTTTGGCAATCCTACAAACAAAATTAGGGAACAAACTAATAACTGAAGATGGTAGCATTATTTCAATTGCAAACACACATGATTTTAAAAATAAACTTCCTATTATAACTGGAGAAAATGCTAATATAAAAGCTTTTTCAATTATTACCATTTTAAAACAACAACAAGATTTATACAAAAATGTATGGTCTATAAGTTACGTAAATAATAGGCGTTGGGACATTCATCTTAAGCAAGGTGTAACAATATTGCTCCCGAAATTTAATCTAAACAAAGCATGGAACACAATTAATTTTTTGCACAAGAAATATCAAATATTAGATCTTGGATTAACTGAAATAGATTTAAGAAATCATAATAAAATATTTGGTATAATTAATTTAAAAAAAACAAATTAAACAGAAAAAGCTAATATGACATTGCTTAATCCAATTAAAAAAACAAACCATATTTTTACTGTGCTTGATGTAGGTAATAGTAAAATTTCTTGTTTAATTGGAAAAAAATTCAATAACAACGATGTTCAAGTTCAAGTTTTAGGCTTTGGACAACAAGCTTCATTTGGAATTAGCAATGGATTAGTGACAAACATGCAAGAACTGGCAAATTCGATTGCGCGCGCAGTTGAAGCAGCAGAGACGATGGCAGGGTTCGCTATAGAAACAGTTGTTTGCAGTTTGTCAGGAGGAAATCCTTTAACAAAAATTACACGTAAAACAATACCAATTGAGAATAACTCTGTAGAAAAACAGCATTTGGAAAAAATATTAAAAATTAATCACAAAATTTTAAATGAAAACTATTCACTATTATCATCATCTGCAATTAAATATATGATTGATTCAAATAATATTGTTGAAAATCCAATAGGTATGCATACAAAGACATTAACTGTCGACATATCAAATATATTAGGAAATAAAGCTGTAATTCAAAATATAACAAGTTCAATTAAATTATGTCATTTAATAGTTGATAAATTTATAATCACACCAGAAGCATCTGGAATTGCAACAATGATTAAAAATGAACGTGATGATGGCGCTATAATTATTGATCTAGGTGAAAACATAACAAGCATTGGAGTGTTTATTAGAAATAAAATTATTTTTTCTGATTCAATCCCTATTGGAGGAGTTCATATAACAAGTGATATTGTAAGAGGATTGGGAACAAAAGCCGCAGATGCTGAAAAGATTAAAATACTTCATGGATCAGCCCAAGCTAATGAATTAGATGAATTTACAAACTTACAAATTCAAATAATTTCAGAAGATGGTGAAGTGATTAACCAACAAATACCAAGAGCTCTTTTAATAGCTATTATAAAGCCAAGAATAGAAGAGATTTTTGAAATCATTCATAACAGACTTAATCATTTTAATTTAAATCCGAGTTACATAAATAAAATAGTGCTTACTGGTGGAGGAGCAAACCTTAACAAAATCAAAGAACTAGCTGAAAATTATTTTAAGTGCAATGTTAGAATAGGTAGACCAATAGGTTTGATAGGCTTGCCGGAAATAGCTCAAAACCCATCGTTTTCTTGTTTAGCAGGTCTATTAATTAAAAGTTTGGAAATTGAAAAAACTCCCGAATACGAAAAAAATAATTTTGGACTTCATAGATATTTTGGGAAAATAGGTAATTGGTTCAATGAAAATTTATAATAAAAAAATAATAATAAACTTTTATATCAACTAAGGAGAATAAAATGACACTTAATATTACAATACCTAATAATATAAATAATACAAAGCCAAGAATAACAGTTATTGGAATAGGTGGCGCTGGAGGCAATGCTGTAAATACTATGATTAATTCAAAGGTAGAAAATATTGAATTTATTGTAGCAAATACAGATGGACAAGCATTATCTCATAGTTTAACTAAAAGACAAATTCAGCTTGGCAAGATCTTAACATCAGGACTAGGAGCTGGATCAAATGCTGAAACTGGGAAAAAAGCAGCTGAAGAATCAATAGATGAAATAATTTCTGAACTTGGTGACATAAATATGCTTTTCATTGCAACTGGAATGGGAGGAGGAACTGGTTCCGGTGCGGCTCCTGTAATTGCAAAAGCAGCAAAAGATAAAGGGATTTTAACCATAGCAGTAGTAACAAAGCCATTTGATTTTGAAGGAAAAAAGAGAATGCAAGTTGCTGAAAATGGCCTAAAAGAATTAAAAGATAATGTAGATACTTTAATAATAATTCCTAATCAAAATTTATTTAAGATTGCGAATGAAAAAACTACATTCTCAGAAGCTTTTAAATTAGCTGATGACATTCTTTATCAAGGAGTTTGTGGAATAACTGACCTTATAACTAATCCTGGAATGATAAACTTAGATTTTGCTGATATCAAAACTGTTATGGGGAACATGGGAAAAGCCATGATGGGCACAGGTGAAAGTTCTGGTGAAGGCAGAGCTCAAAAAGCAGCAGAAGCCGCACTTAACAACCCTTTGCTTGAAGACAGTAATATTAAAGGAGCTAAATCTATATTATTAAATATAAAAGGTGGTCCAGATATGTCATTATTTGAAGTTGATGAAGCTGCTAGTAAAATTAGAAATGAGGTAGATGAAAATGCAAATATTATATTTGGTTCATCAATTGACGAAAAATTAGAAGGCATTATCAAAGTTTCTATTGTAGCAACTGGAATTGATAATAGTATTGACAAAACATATGAAGAGGAAAGTGATATAAATTTAGATGAATTTTTATTAAACCCAGACACTGATAATTCAAATAAAAATAAAATAATGCCCAATATAAATACAATAAATAATTCAGATGATATTAATATATTAACAGAAAAAAAGGTTGAACAAATTGATTTGGAAACACAAATTAATAATTTAAAAGAAGAAAAAAATGTTAATCAAAATTTTCAAAAAAAAGCTGATGAAGAAAATAATATCAACGATTTAATATCTACTTTAAATAATGATGAATTAGAAAGAATAATAGATAAAAAGCCTAATAATAACTTTACTAATAATAAACAACATAACATTATTGGCCGTATTTCAACATTTTTTAAAAAAGAAGACAGAAAAAATGAATTAGATTTTCAAAATAAAAATACAGAGCCTAAAAAAACAATTGAAAATAAAACTTTAATAAGTGAAAATTTCATAGCAGAAAAAAATGATTTTATAGATGAAAAAAAAGATTTTTTCGAAAATCAAATTGATTTAATTGATATAGAACAAAATATAAATGATATAGATAAAAATATATTAGAAATACCTGCTTTTCTTAGGAGACAGGCTAACTAATTTAAAATCTAATTAAAACTGAAATATTTAGTAACTATATGTGATTTGTATTTATCACAAAATTATATAAAAGTTTATGTAAGTAATTAAAGGTGCTTAATATGAATTTTATAAATAATACTGTGAATACAGAAAATATAAATCAAACTACTTTAAAAAATAAAGTCATTTTTTCTGGCGTAGGCATACATAATGGAAAAGCAGTGACAATGTCAATTGAGCCTGCGGAAATAAATACAGGGATTGTCTTTGAAAGAGTTGATATTAAAAATAAAAATATAATTGAAGCCTCTATTAAGAATATTGATGAATCATCATTATGTTCTAAAATTACAAATAAATTTGGTATTTCAGTTTCTACAATTGAACATTTAATGGCTTCCTTACTTGGACTATGCATAGATAATGCAAAAATAAAAATAAACTCAGCTGAATTGCCTGCTATGGATGGAAGCTCACATGAATACACAAAAAGAATAATTGAATCTGGAACTATAGAACAAGATTTAGGTAAGAAATTTTTAAAATTAGTTAAAAAGGTCAGTGTTTATGATAATAATAGGTATATATCAATTACTCCTGCAGAGGAATTGTCAATTAATATTGAGATAAATTATCCAAATACAATTATAGGAAATGATAAGTTTTTATATAAACATTCTACATTTAATTTTATTAATGAAATTTCGAGATCGCGAACATTTGCATTAGCTGAAGATATTAATAAAATGAGAACTACAGGACTAGCAATAGGTGGTAATTTAAATAATGCTATTGTTGTAGATAAATATAAAATTCTTAACAAATCAGGGTTGCGGTTTGATAACGAATTTATTAAACACAAGGTTTTAGATTGCCTAGGTGACTTTTACTTAATTGGCATGCCATTACTTGGAAATATAGAATGTTATGCGCCTGGACATAAATTAAATCATAAATTTATAAAAAAAATACTAGAAGATCCTTCTAACTATGAAATAAGAACTAAATATGGTTTTAATAAAACAGATAATTACTATAGTTTATTAGAAAATCATAATGATAATATAAAAAAAACTAATGCAGCTTAACTCTGGTTAAACTAGTTATATAAAATTGTTTTTATATACAAAATCTCTTTAAAATAATAAATAGTACATTGTAAAATTAGTTATTAAGGGACATATTAAAACTATGAAATCTAAAAAGAAAATATCTTGTATATTTATTAGTTTACTCCTATTCAACTGTAGTCAAACTGATACTAAAAAAATAAGTGATAAAACAGACATAGAAATATATAAAGAAGCAATCTCCTTGTCATCAAAAGGTAACCACGCCAAATCTACTATTGAACTTGATAAATTAATAGAAAATTATCCTTATTCTAAATTAAGTTCTCATGCTGAAATAATGGCTGCATACTCTTTATATGAAAATAATGAAATAGAAAAAGCAATTATAAGACTAAATAGTTTTATTGAATTAAACCCTGTTAATGAGTATAATGAATACGCTCATTACCTTTTAGCTATGTGCTATTATATTAAAATTACAAATGAAGGAAGAGATCCTAGTATAACATTACAGGCATTGAACAGTTTTAAAACTATTTTAATAAAATATCCAAGAGGTAAATACGCTAAAGATAGCACACTAAAAATTCAATTTATTGAAAATAAACTTGCATTAAATGAGTTATCAATTGGAGTTTTTTATCTACATAATAATGCACCTGGAGCAGCAATTAAGCGATTTAAAAGTATCATTGAAAATTATAAAAACAGCAACCTTATTCCTGAAACATTATATAGGCTATGTGAGGCTTTCCTTATGATTGGATTAGAAACAGAAGCAAAAAAAAGCCAAGCATTATTAATCTATAATTTTTCTGATAGTAAATGGAAAAAACTAAGTATAAATTTATTTAATTCAAATAAAAATGATAAAGAAAAAGGGATTATTGTTTCAATAAAAGAATATGTAAAAACAATTTTTGATTAAAATTAAACATGCTACGTGAATTAAGAATTAAAAATATTGTATTAATAGAAGCTTTAAATATTGAGTTTAAGCCTGGTCTATCAGTATTAACTGGAGAAACAGGAACTGGAAAATCAATATTACTTGATAGCCTTGGTTTAGTTTTAGGAAACAGATCGGACTTTAGTTTAATAAGAACAGGTGAAAGCCAAGCTTCTGTAACAGCAATCTTTGATTTCCCTCAATCTCATTCAATATTTAAAATACTTAAAAAATACGATATTAATTATGATTCTGAATTAATAATAAGAAGAGATATTAGAAAAGATGGTAAATCTAAATGTTTAGTAAATGATATTCTTATATCGAGAAGTGCCCTAGTAGAAATAACCGATCAAATTATTGAGGTGCAAGGTCAATTTGAAGATCGAGGGCTTTTAAATACAAATACTCACCTTACTTTACTAGATGCTTTTGCAAAACATGATAACTTATTATTAAATACGAAAAAAACATTTGAAGACCAAAATAATTTAAAAAAAAAAATACATGAATCTGAAATAGAATATAATAAAAACTTGGATAATCAACTTTGGTTAAGAGATTCATTAGAACAACTGAATTTAATTAAACCAGAAACAGGAGAAGAAGAACAAATTAATAAAAAAAGAAATATTATTTTAAACCAAGAAAAAATAATTATTTCTATCAATGAAATCAAGGATATAATTGAGCAAGACAATGGTTTAGAAGATCTTGCAAACAGAATATTTAAAATATTAGATAGTATCCAGATAGTATCAAGCAGTAAATTATTAGAAGGATTAGAGATAATTAAAAAATCATCTGTAGAACTAGAAGAATTAAAAAATATTATTAATAATGAAATATTTCAATCTACTTATGTACCCGAAAGTTTAGAAAATTTAGATGATCGTCTTCACGAATTAAGAACACAAGCTAGAAAACATAACTGTGAAATTGAAGAACTTAACTCTATTAAGCTAACTTTACAAAAGGACCTTGATAAAATTGATAACAACAAATCTTTTATAGATAATTTACAACAAGAATATCAAGAAGCTAAATTAAAATATATAAATGCAAGTAATTTACTTTCAGAAAGTAGAAAAAAAGAAGCAACTCTTTTATCAAAGGAAATCAATAAAGAGTTACCTTACTTAAAATTAGAAAACGCTAAATTCAATATAGAAGTTAAAGATCTTAACAATGATGATTTTTCAAACAAAGGAATTGACAAGGTAATTTTTACTGCATGCACAAACGTAGGTATCAGTATGCAACCAATAAATAAAATAGCCTCTGGCGGTGAGCTCTCTAGATTTCTTCTTGCGATTAAATGTGTGCTTGAAACAAATATTCATAATAGAACATTATTATTTGATGAAATAGACTCTGGAATTGGTGGTTCCGTTGCTAATGCAGTTGGAATACGGTTAGCAAAACTTGGGAAAGCCTATCAAACTATAATTGTTACACACTCTCCGCAAGTATCTTCAAAAGGAGATCATCATTATTTGATAGAAAAAAATACTACTGATGGAGTTACATACAGCAAGGTCTCAGAATTATTAGGTAATGATAGAATAGAAGAAATAGCAAGAATGCTATCTGGGAACATAGTAACACCAGAAGCAAGAGAGGCTGCATATCAACTAGTTAATGATAGCTCTTCATGAAAACTGATATTAAGTATAAGATACAACAAATATTAAATGAAATTGAGTATCATGATAAAAAATATCATGGAGAAGACAATCCTGAAATTAGCGATTATGAGTATGATAGACTATGTTCTGATTATGATAAATTAATTGAAGAAAATTTTGAATTAAATTTTTTAAAAAGAGATAAAGTTGGTTATCTTCCTTCTAATCAATTTAAAAAATATTCTCATCTCAAGCCTATGCTATCTTTAAATAATGGATTTTCTATTAATGACATAAAAGAATTTATAAAAAGGTCTAAAAAATTTTTATCTATAAATGACAATTCATTATTAGAATTAGTATGTGAACCTAAAATAGATGGATTATCTATTTCATTAACATACCAAAATGGAATACTAATTAATGCGGTAACTAGAGGTGATGGTAACAATGGTGAAATTGTAACTAGCAATATAAAAACTATTATAGATATCCCGCTTAAATTAAAAAAAGAATTTCCAGAATTAATTGAGATTCGTGGTGAAATTTTTATGAATAAACAAAGCTTTACAGAACTTAATAAAATACAAATTGATATAGGGAAACCTCAGTTTGCAAACCCTAGAAATGCCGCAGCTGGATCAATTAGGCAAAAAAATATAAATATATTAAAAGATCGAAAGTTAAATTTTTATGCATACACAATTGGTGAAGCTTCTCCAAAATTTACATTTGATACACAATATAATCTTTTAAAAAAATTGAAAAAATGGGGATTTATTATAAATGAAGAGATTACTAAAGTAGATAATATTCTACAAATTAAAGAATTCTATAATATGGTATTAAAAAAGAGAGATTCTTTGAATTATGAGATTGACGGTTTAGTATATAAAATAAATAAAAAAGACTATCAAGATCGTCTTGGGTTTCAGGCAAGAGCTCCAAGATGGGCAATTGCACATAAATTTCCTCCAGAAATAGCTGAATCTATTTTAATGGATATAGAAATACAAGTAGGAAGAACGGGAGCACTTACACCCGTTGGTAAATTACAAAAAACTAAAGTAGGAGGTGTTTACATATCAAATGTAACTCTTCACAATGAAGATGAAATTTTTAGGAAAGATATCCGTATTGGAGATACTGTTCAAATTCAAAGAGCTGGTGATGTTATTCCTCAAATTGTAAAAGTAATTAAAGAGAAGAGACCAATTACAACTAAAAAATATATCCCTTCTGAATTCTGTCCATCATGCAATAATAGAACATACAAAAACATAAACGAAGCTATAAGAAGATGTACGTCAGGCGTAAATTGTCCATCTCAAGCAATCGAAAAATTTAAACATTTTGTATCCAAAAATGCATTTGATATAGCTGGATTTGGTGAAAAACAAATAATTTTTTTTTATAATCAACAAATAATAAATAACTTTAGTGATATTTTTAAAATCTTAAATTACAAAGATTTTTTAAAAGATAAAGAAAGATTTGGTGAATTGTCAATTTCAAAGCTTTTAAAATCGATTGAATCTAGAAGAATTATTACTCTTGATAAATTAATTTATGCACTAGGAATTAGACAAATTGGAGAAACAAACGCAAGATTATTATCATATCATTATAATAATTATGATTATTTTTGTTCGGAAATGAAAAAATCAAAAGATAATACGTCTGATGCTTACCAAACTTTAATTTCTATTGATCAAATTGGCGATAGTAGTGCAAATGACTTAATAAATTATTTTAATAATGAGATAAATTTAAAAACTCTAGATGAACTATTAAAAGAAGTTCAAATTCTAGATGTACATTATAAGTCTATGCAATCTCCCTACTCAGGAAAAAATGTTGTATTAACTGGCTCTTTAAATACGATGAGTCGTGACGAAGCTAAAAATAAACTACAGAATTTAGGAGCTAAAGTTAGCAGTTCTGTTTCTAAAAATACTGATATAGTTATAATAGGTGCAGACTCAGGTTCTAAGGCAAAAAAAGCTTATGAACTTAAAATTAAAACTATGAATGAAGAAGAATGGTTAAATAGTATTAATTTAAAAAAAAATTAATACTTATGATTAAATTTTTTTAGTTTTTAATTTTAAAAAATCTAATAAAATTGTGTCACTATTACTGATTAATTTTGATAAATCACTATATACTTTATAATGATAATCATTAATCCAATTAATTTCGGATTGAGTTAACATAGCTTGATTGATTAAAGTTGTTTCAATTGGCACTCTAGTAATATTTTCAAAACATAAAAATTTTTTATTATTATTCTTGAAATGTCTTTTAGAAACTATTTCTAAATTTTCTATCCTAATGCCATATTTACCCTTCCGATAATAACCAGGTTCATTTGAAATAACCATTCCTTTTTCTATTATACAATCACTGTGTTTTGAAATAGATATTGGCCCTTCATGAACACCTAAAAAACAACCTACTCCATGTCCCGTTCCATGAGCATAGTCTTTGCCTCTCAGCCATAATGAAGCCCTTGCAAGTGTATCTAATTCTCTTCCTCTAGTTCCTTCAGGAAACACGGCTTGTGAAATAGCAATATGCCCTTTAAGAACTAATGTGTAATCTTCAATCATATCATTACTAGATTTCCCAACAAGTAAAGTACGAGTTGTGTCTGTAGTGCCTTCTAAATAGTGACCACCTGTGTCTAATAAATATAAACCGTCTTTATCAATTATTTTATTAGTAATTTCATTTGCCTTATAATGAATAACTGCACCATTCTCAGCAAATCCTGATATTGTAGAAAAACTTTCGCATACAAATGTTTTTTCTAGAGAACGAAATTCAAATAATTTTCTAGCTACAGATATTTCATTAAGTTTTTTTGAATTAACATTTTGTTCAAACCAATATAGTAACTTAATGATGGCCAATCCATCCTTGAGATGAGCTGTTTTCATACCATTTAATTCTTGAAAGTTTTTTATAGATTTAGCTTTTTCAACAGGACATTCTATTATTTTTGTTTTTAATTTATTATTTTTTAAGTGATTATATATTTTTATTGGAAGAACGTCTTCATCGATAAGAAATACTTTATTTTTAATAGATTTAATAAAGGGTGAGAATTCATTAAAATCATATATTTCGATGCTAGGAACGTTTTTAAAAATAGTATTAAAAGACATATTATTTGTAAATATCTTTATATTTCCTTGATTTGAAACAACACTAAAGGATCTAGAAACAGGTGTATGATCGAGGTCTCTACCACGTATATTTAATAACCATGCATTTCCTGTAGGTCGAAATAAAATAAAATAATCTCCTCCTAAAGAATCTATTTTTTGAGCTAAATCTTGTATTTTTTTTTGTCTTGATTTACCTGTTTTTTTAATTGGAAGAGTAAATATATCCTCTACCTGAAAAACAGGTTTATCATACCATATTTCATCTATAAGATTAGATTGTATAAATTTGATATTTATTTTTGTTTTTTCTAGGCTTTTTTTTAAACTGAAATATTGTTTTAAAGTTAATAAACAGGGATCAATTCCAATGTTTTCAAATTTATCTTGATTGTTTTTTAAGAATATTCCAATTTCTTTTACATTGCCTTCAAAAGCATCAAAATCTTTTTGATTAATTTCTTTTTTGATTTGAAGTTTATATCGTCCATCACTAAATATTGCAGATTTTATATCAGGATTAGAAGATATTATTCCAAAACCTGCAGAACCAGAAAACCCTGAAATATATTTTAAACGTTCTTCATTTTGAGGAACTTCTTCTCCTGAAAACATATCTACTCTTGGTACTAAATAACAATCTATTTGATTTTTTATCATTTCATTTTGAAGTAATTTTAACCTGTTCTTCAATATATTATTATCCTTTTTTATAAATTTTTATTATTTTTGAACCATAGTTATAGCTCCCCATCCATCAATACTTATTTTTTTTTCTACTACAAAGCCAAATATTTTATATCTATTTATTATATATGGTATTTGATGTTTTAATAATCCTGAAAGAATAATTTTGGCTTTATGTTTTAAAATTTTTTTAAAAACAGGAGCCAATTTATAAAGGGGCGAATATAAAATATTAGCGATGACTAAATCATAACTATTAAATTTTATATATTCTTTATAAAAATGACTATTAGTTTGATAAACTTTATTTGATATAATATTATTTAGTTTTAAATTTTCTTTTGCTAGCATAATTGCGTTTTTATCTATGTCAGCAAAATAAATTTCACTTTTTTTAAATATTTTTTTGGCAGCTATTCCTAGGATCCCAGTGCCACAACCGTAGTCTAAAATTTTTTTTGGCTTATAAAATCTTGATAAATGCATTAGTTCTTTTAAACAGCTTTTTGTTGTTGCGTGTGATCCAGTTCCAAATGCAATTGACGCGTTTATTTTTATAGGAACTTTATATGATGGATACTTTTTTGATATATGAGTTCCATAAATACAAAATTTATCAATATTTATAATAGGAAAAGATTTTCTATTTTCCTCAAGCCAATTTTTATTAATGATTTTTGTTAACTTTATAATATTATAATCAAATGTATCATTTAAAGTATCATTTTCAGCTTTATATTTTTTAATATTTAACTGCTCTGACAATAAATTTAATTTAATTTTAATTATTTCTATTATAGGCTTTTTATCAAATATAACTTCTAAAACCCAAAATTGATTTAAATGATATTCTCCCAAATAATTATTTTTATTAGATAAGTATTTTGAGGGCAGATATGAAAAAATATCTTGAGGATTATCTTCTTGACTATATAAACTCGAAGATAAGTATCCATCAAAATCTTCAAAGTAATCACTATATAAATTTTTAAATGTATCCTCTATTAAAATCCCTATTGACCATAATTTCATATTCTAACCTTTTTTTATTCTAAAAGTTTTATATAACTCGATATAACTCTCTTTTCACCTGCTTTATCAAAGGCTATATCTAATTTATCTCCGTCAACAGAAATTATAGTACCCATTCCAAACTTTTGATGAAAAACCCGCTGACTGTGTTTAAACTGAGTAGCAAAAGATGATGTTATTTTATTTTGATTATCTCTCTTTGAAGAATTATACTGATTTAATGTATTAATTTTATTTTTTTTAGCTCGAAAAAAACCAGGCCCATAATTATTATTTTGATTAGATATTTCATTAAATTCAAATTGTCGATGACTAGAAGCTGCTGCACCTAGATTACCTTCAATATTTTCATTTAAATCTCCTTTAGGAAGTTCCGATATAAATCTTGAAGGAATTGATCCTTGCCATAAACCATGAATTTGTCTATTGGCGGTGTATGAAATAAATAATTTTTTTCTTGCTCTAGTTATACCAACGTATGCTAATCTTCTTTCTTCCTCTAAACCAGTTAAGCCTAATTCATCAATTGATCTTTGACTTGGAAACAAGCCCTCTTCCCATCCTGGTAAAAACACTGCATCAAACTCAAGACCTTTAGCAGCGTGTAATGTCATCAATGAAACTTCTCCTGCTTCAGCTTCAGTATCACCGTCCATTACTAGTGATATATGTTCTAAGAAACCTCCGAGATTTTTAAATCCACTCATAGCATTGATTAATTCTTTTATATTTTCTAGTCTACCTTCACTATCAATTGATTTATCATTTTGCCAGTATTCTATATATCCAGATTCTTCAAAAACCTTCATTGCTAATTCAGTTTGTGAAATCACCTTTTCTTCTTTTGCCCAATGATAAAATTGATTTATTAAGTTTTGTAATGTTTTTTTTACATTTGGCCTAAACTCATCTGTGCTTAATAATACTTCTGTTGCAGAAAAAAAAGAGATTTCATTTTTTCTTGCATATCCATGTATCATATTAGTTGTACTTGTACCTATCCCTCTCTTAGGTGTATTTATAATTCTCTCAAGAGCTAAATCATCATTTGGCTGTTGAATAACTCTTAAGTAAGCAAGTGCATCTCTAATTTCTAACCTTTCATAGAATTTTGCACCAACTACTTTATATGGAATTCCAATTTCAATAAATCTTTCTTCAAAATATCTAGTTTGATGTCCTGCTCTAACTAATACAGCCATTTGATCATGCCTGATCCCAACATTAGACAAATTTTCAATTTCATATCCAATTCTTCTTGCTTCTTCAATTCCATCCCAAACTGCTATTAATTCTATTTTTTCTCCATCAGCAGCCGAGGTTCTTAGCTCTTTTCCTAATCTTTCTTTGTTATTTGATATAACACTATTAGCTGCTGAGAGGATTTTACCAGTAGATCTGTAATTTTCTTCTAATTTTATTGTTTTGGCAGAAGGATAATCTTTTTCAAACCTTAATATATTACCAACCTGAGCCCCTCGCCAACCATAAATAGATTGGTCATCATCTCCAACACAACAAATATTTTTACTTTTTTCTGCTAGTAATCTTAGCCACAAATACTGTGTAGTATTTGTGTCCTGGTATTCGTCCACTAATAAATATAAAATTTTATTATGATAGCTATTTAAAATATCAGGGTTATTTTGAAAAATTGTTAAATTATGCATTAACAAATCTCCAAAATCAGCAGAATTTAATGTTTTTAGGCGTGATTGATAGATTCTATATATATTTACAGCTTTGCCATTAGCAAAAAAATCGTTATTTATGTTATCAACATTTTCTGGTTTGTAACCTTTATCCTTCCAACCACCTATTAAGCCTGACATTGCTTTTGGAGTGAATTTTTTAATATCAATGTTTTCATCAACCATAATTTGCTTAAGAAGTCTTACTTGATCATCAGGTGTAATAATCGTGTAATTAGAAGTCAATCCAACTATTTCTGAGTTTTGCCTTAAAATTTTTGCAGCAATTGAATGAAATGTTCCTAACCAAACAGAATTAGCTGAAGGTCCTATTAATGTCTCTAACCTTAATTTCATTTCTTTAGCTGCTTTGTTTGTAAAAGTTACAGCAAGTATATTCCATGGATTGGTTACACCACTGTACAATAAGTTAGCTAACCTTGCGGTTAAAACTCTTGTTTTCCCAGTTCCTGCACCAGATAGAACTAATAATGGCCCTTCTAATGTTTTGACGGCTTCTTTTTGTGGATCATTTAAATCCGTAAAAGTTTTTTGATTATAAAAATTATTCATTTATTTTAAATTATTTTATTATTATTATT
>JAQBXK010000066.1 GCA_027625145.1 Pseudomonadota bacterium | reverse complement strand
TACTAAAAAAATTGTTAGGCCTCTTGTAAAAATATACTGCCAAGGAACTAAATTGGGTTGATCCATGTATCTTACAACCAAAGGTCCAAAGGACCATATAAGACCTGCTAATAAAACTACTGGAATTGCAATTTTTTCATTTTTTAGCTCAATCATAATTCGATACTTAATGCTTATTAATTGGCACTACAATAAAAATGAGATCTATTTAAAAATATTAATATTTGAACCAATTGGAGAATAGCAATCAATAAGTTCGCTCTTTTTAAAATTTGACTGACCATGTTTAAATAGGCCCCAAATATTAGACTCTACAAAAGACTTTATTCTAAAAGATTCTTGACCTTTGAGTACCTTGATTTCTAAATTTCCATTATGAGTTGTAGTAAGCCTTGCTTTTATAAATCTAGTAAAATTTTTTTTCTTAAAGAAAGAATTTTTTAACTTAGCTTTAAAAGGTTTTTCCTCCTTAACTCCAAGGATATTTAAAATATAGGGATATACAAAAAATCTAAAGCAGGCGGAAGAAGAAATAGGATTACCTGGAAGCCCAAAGAAAGCCTTTTCACTTCCTTTAAATTTAGCAAATAAAATTGGTTTACCCGGTCTAATGGCCACCCCTTTGAAAAAATTTGATAAATTAAATTTTTTTACTACAGAGGGGATAAAATCATGTTTACCTGCTGAAACAGCACCTGAGGTAATTATGATATCTATTTTTGATCTAAGATTTTTATCAATTTGTTTTTTAAAAAACTGTTCATCTTTATCTCTCAAAATTCCACCTTCTATATAATTAAACAAAAAATTATTAGATAAACATTTTATATAATGACTATTTGAATTTCTAACCTTCCAATCAGCAATATCTACGTTATTTGAAATTTCATTTCCTGTGGAAAAAAATAGAATATTAAGCTTCTTTTTAACTTTAATACTTTTAATACCCAATGTTTTAAAGGCTAAGATATGTGATGGCTGAATAATAGTTCCTTTATTAATAACTAATTCCTTTTTTTTATAATCAGATCCTGCATGTCTTATATGTTGATTAGTTTTAATCTTTTCATTTATTACGATAGACTTTTTATTGTTAGTAAACACAATTTTTTCTATGGGAATAATGGTGTCAAAATATTTAGGAATTAGAGCACCCGTCATCACTTCAACAGCTTGAAATTTTTTTACCTTATTTAATTTAGGATTATCACCTGCTGATATTGATTTTAAAATTTTAAATTCTTTAGGATTTTTTTTATTAATCGTAGATGTGTCTTTAGAATTAATGGCAAAACCGTCAAATGCAGCATTAGTTCCTGCAGGATAATTCACAGGACAGTAAATATCTTGAACATTAATTCTATTTAATGATTTTGATGTGTTTATAACTTCATCTTTAATGTTTATTTTTGATTTTATTAAAATATTTTTTGCTTTTTTGTAATCAATCATTTTTATCAAGATTTAAAATAGTTTGAGCAACTTCAAGGTCTTCTTTGGTATTTATATTAAAAAAAGGATCATAATTTTTTATTTTAATATCAATTGTACTCACACCAACTTTATTAGCCCATTCCTCAACTTTTCGATAATTATTTATTATTAAATCTTCTTCTAATTTTTCCATTAAATCAATTGACCATAAACCAAAAATATTATGTCTTTTTTCATTAGATTTAACAAAATATAAACTGCTTTTACTTTGTTCAATTCTTGCTTTGTATTCTTCAATAATAATTGGATCAAAAAATGGAGTATCAGATGGAAAAGTTGCAATCCATTTGTATGATTTTTTATTTTCTTTTACCCACTTCATGGAACTTAGCACTCCCGCTAAAGGTCCTAGATCATTAAAACAATCTGGAATTACTGTGGTATTTTTTGCTTCTTCTATCTTCAATGGATTACTTGAGACAATCAATATTTCTTCAAATTTATTGCTAATTTTGAACAAAACATGCTCTAGCAATGTTTTGGATCCAAGTTTTACGCAATTTTTATCTTGCCCAAATCTTTTTGATTTTCCACCTGCTAGTACAACAGCTAAAATATTGTTATCATTCATAAATTAAAATATAAAACATTAATCTCTTAATTAAAGAATTATAATGGACTTAAGAATTCTCGAAATTGCATCTAACACAGCAAATCACAAAATAGTTAAAAATCACACACATCACTCAAAAAATAAAAACCCCTTGTGTGGTGATGAAATGGAAATCAGATTAATTGTGAAAAATGATAAAATTAAGGATATGGGTTACCAGTGTCGTTCATGTGTGTATTGTCAGGCATCAGTTAGTATGCTGTCTCAAAAAATTATTGATCGAAATATAAGTGAAATTAAGTCTCTTATTATTTCAATTGAAGATTTGTTTAATGAAACAGACATTAAAATTGAAAAAAAATGGAATGATTTTAAAGAAATTATGAATAAAGATAATATCTCAAGAAAAGAATGTCTTTTATTACCGTTTAAAACAATATCGAAGGCATTGAAGTTTTAATCATGATTAACATTACTAAAGCAAAACTTTTAAAAGCATCTATCGCAGGTGTTTTATCAACTATTACTATCGGGTTTCTTACACTACTCACATATAAAACTACAATGGGGTTATTTTTAGCGGCCTCTTTTGGTTCTTCAATGGTATTACTATACGGATTTCCTGAAAGCCCATTCGCTCAACCTAAAAATATATTCTTTGGTCATTTCATAACTGCACTAATAGGAATTTTGTTTGTAAACTATGTTGATCTACCAATATTTATAAATATTGCCTTAGCAGTTGGGTTCGGTATTTTTTTTATGATTGTGTTAGATGTTGTTCATCCACCAGCAGGTGGAAACCCTATTATGGTCATCATTGGAGGTGTTTCATTTGAATATTTAATAAATCCTATTATTTTTGGTTGTCTAATAATTTTAATTTTTGGAATAATCTTAAATAAATTTATTTTAAAAAAGAACTACCCCTTAAGTTAATCCAATGAACTCAAAATATAAAATACAAAAATATAAGTCTAATAATTTAAATAATGTAGAAGACTTAATCTCTATTGAAGAGCCTTTAGAAATTTCAATTAAGTTTAAAACTAAAGAAACTTGGATGCAAAATATAATCTCTATAACAATGAGAACGCCAGGTAATGATGAAGACCTAGTTAGAGGTTTTCTTTTCAATGAAAAAATTATTGAAAAAAATGAATATATTGAGAAAATTGAGAGTGTTGGAGATTATGTAGGTGAATATAAGCTTCAAAATAAAATTGTTGTCACATTAAACAATTCTGAAAACATAGATATTGATAAGATTAAAAGAAATTTTTTAACAAATTCATCTTGTGGTGTTTGTGGCAAAACCTCTTTAGATTCATTAGAGATTATCAAAAAAGATAAGGTCTTAAAATCTTTACCTAAAATCTCTAAAGAAATAATTATCAAATCTCCTTCTGTGCTAAGGGACAATCAATCAGAGTTTTCTAAGACAGGTGGCATTCATGCTAGCGGTCTATTTACAAGTGATGGTGGAATAGTTTGTGTAAAAGAAGATGTTGGTCGACATAATGCTCTTGATAAATTAATTGGTTATTCATTAAATAAGGGATTATTAACCCCCTCTTCACAATTTATAACGTGCTCTGGAAGACTAAATTTTGAGTTAGTTCAAAAGGTTTTAATGACCAATATTGGTATTCTAATTGGAGTTGGTGCGCCAACAAGTCTAGCGATCGATTTAGCTAATAAGTTTGACATTACATTGATAGGTTTTGTAAAAGAAGATAGTTTTAATATTTATAGTAACGAAGACAGAGTGATAATTAAAGGTTAATAAGTGTCAAAAAATATAAGTAATTTATCCGGCAGAATAGGTTTAAAGAATAATCTGTTCGAAAAAATATCTGAACGATCATTAAAATCAAATAATGCTGATGGTATTAAGGAAATTGCAAAAGAATATAACATGGGTGTCTCAACTATTCATGGTGCAGAAAGTTTTTATGAATTTTTAAGACCCTCTCATAGAGAGAAAAAAGCTTTTGTTTGCAATGGTAGTGCTTGCATGTGTGCTGGAACACAAGAGCCGCTTAAAAAAAAATTACAAGAAAAATTAGGTGACGATAAAGTTGGTGAAATGTTTTGCCTTGGCCACTGCTATGAAAATAATGCTTTTCATTATGATGGTGAGAATTATGCCGGAAACGATATTAATAAGATTGATCAAATAATTAAAGGTGAAGACATAGTTCAAGAAAAATTATTTTCTAAAAGTTATGCCTCAACTAGTTTTTTAATGGATGACAAACTTTCTAGTTTAGATCAATTTAAGGAACTGTTAAAAAAATTTATTGCTACTGACAAACAAGAGATAACTAAATCCCTTCTAGACTCTAATTTAACTGGCAGAGGTGGTGCTGGTTTTCCTACTGGTATGAAATGGGATTTTTGTAGAAAAGCTCCTTCTGAAAAAAAATATGTTATATGTAATGCCGATGAAGGTGACTCAGGTGCTTTCTCTGATAGATATTTATTAGAAGATCAACCATTAAAAGTTTTATTTGGAATGGTTATTTGTGGTTATGTTATTGGTAGTGATGAAGGTGTTTTATATATAAGAGGAGAGTACCCAAAATCTATTGAAGCAATTAATGGAGCAATTAATTCTTTAAAAAAAGCAGGCTTACTTGGTGAAAATATTTTAGGTACTAAATTTTCTTTTGATTTAAATATTTGTATTGGACAAGGGGCTTATATTTGTGGAGAAGAAACAGCATTGATTGCATCAATTGAAGGTAGAAGAGCTGAAGTAGATGTAAGACCTCCCTTCCCTGTCACTGAAGGTCTTTACAAGAAACCAACAGTTGTAAATAATGTTGAAACATTAGCTGCAGCTACAGGTATACTTATTAATGGAGCTGATAAGTTTTCTGCAATTGGAAATAAAAAATCTGCGGGAACTAAATTAGTTTGCTTTGATAGTTTTTTCAATAATCCAGGTGTTTATGAAGTTGAAATGGGAACACCAATGAAAAAAGTTTTAAATGATATTGGTGGTGGTTTTAAAGAGCCCATTAAAGCATTACAAATTGGAGGTCCATTAGGAGGCGTAATTCCTATTACCGAGATTGAAAAATTAAATTTAGATTTTCAAGAATTTACTGCTGCAGGTTTTATGTTAGGACACGCAAGTATAGTAAGTATTCCAAAAGACTTTCCTATGATTGAATATATCCATCATTTATTTGAGTTTTCTGCCGAAGAATCATGTGGAAAATGCTTTCCTGGAAGACTTGGTTCTTACAGAGGTAAGGAAATGTTTGATCAAGCAAAGAATAAAACTGCTAAGATTCCATTAAAATTACTAAATGAGCTGCTTATAACTATGCAAAAAGGCTGTTTATGCGCTTTGTGCGGAGCAATTCCTACTCCTATCATGAATATATTAAAATATTTTGGTGATGAAATGAAGGATGATATGGTGAAAGATAATTAATGAGCTCAGAAAAAAGAAAAATCGCCTACATAGATGGTAAGCCATATGAAATTGGCCCAAACCATACCTCTGTTTTAAATTTTGTAAAAAGTTATTTGGGTGAAAAAAAAGTTCCAACCCTTTGTGATGATCCAAACTTAGCTCCCTATGGCGCTTGCAGAGTTTGTTCGGTTGAGGTTGCTTTAGTTAAAGATGGTCCAACTAAAGTTGTAGCATCATGCCATACACCAGTTGGTGAAAACCAACATATTTTTACAAATAATGAAAATTTAACGGCTTTAAGAAAAAATATTGTCGAACTAGTTTTAACTGACCACCCAATGGAATGTGGAACTTGTGAAGTAAATAATAATTGTGAACTACAAGATGTTGCAAATGATTTAGGTATATCAGATCATAGATATAACACACCAAAACAACATAAAGGTATTCCAAAAGACACCTCTCATGATTACATGAGAATGAATTTAGATAACTGTATTAA
>JAQBXK010000020.1 GCA_027625145.1 Pseudomonadota bacterium | reverse complement strand
GGTATCAACTCCTACTAAAGTTGTTAAACCTAGTAGAAGAACATTTATAGATTTTATTCGAGAGCAACCTCTTGGTTTTATTGGCTTAGTATTGATTATTATAATGTTTTTGGCTGCTATTTTTGCACCATATGTTGCTCCTTATGACCCTGAATTAATAGATTTTGAAGCTTCTCCTGCTTTAGGTGGAGGTCAGCCATCATTAGCACATCCTCTTGGAGGAGATGCTTTTGGAAGAGATATTTTAACAAGATTAATCTACGGAGCTAGGACTGCATTAGCTATTGGTTTCCTTTCTGCAATAGTTGGCTGTTCACTTGGAGCTATAATTGGAACAACATCCGCTTATTTTGGAGGCAAAACAGACCTTGTAATTCAACGACTAATAGACTTAATGCTTTCGTTTCCAATTGTTGTTTTAGCAATTGTTGTAATTGCAATTTTTCCTAAAACAGTCGTAGTTGGTATTGATATAAATGTAATTATAGCAATAGCAATTCCATTTACACCTAAAGTTGCTCGAGTTATAAGATCGCAGGCATTAACAATTGTCACATTACCTTACATTGATGCTGCAAAAGCAGGAGGATACAGCTCAAGTAGAATTATATTTAGACATATACTTCCAAATGTATCAGCTCCTTTTTTAATAATGTTGACAGCTTTCATTGGACAGGCAATTTTATTAGAAGCAAGTTTGTCATATTTAGGGCTTGGTGTAGTTGAACCAACTCCATCATGGGGATTAATGTTATCAGGTGTTAATAGTGATTACTACAGAACAGCACCATGGATGATCATATATCCAGGTCTTGCTGTAAGTATAGCTGTTTTTTCATTTAATTTATTAGGTGATAGTCTTCGTGATTGGTTAGATCCAAAATTGAAAATTTAAAAATTAATAAATGAAACAATGAAACAAAATTTAAAAATATCTGTTATTGGCCTAGGAAGTATGGGAAGTTCAATATATAATAGATTAAAAAAAAAAGGTTTCAATGTTTTTGGATATGATAATAATCTTGAGTTAACAAAATCAAAAAAAGAAATTAATTATAAAAATATTGATTACATTTTAGAAGTATCAGATGTTATTTTATTTGCAGTACCTTCAAATAAAGAAATATTAAATATTATAGAAAATAAAATTTTAAAATTTAATTCTACTTATATAGATTTAACAACATCAAATCCTCAAAACACATTAGAACTCTATAAATATCTTAAATTAAAGAACATTAGTTACTTTGATGCAGCAATGTCTGGAGGCGCTTCTGGCGCTTTAAATGGTACATTAACTTTAATGATAGGAGGTAAGAAAGAGGAATTAAAATATTTAACTAAAATATTTTCATCAATGGCTTCAAACGTGTTTTATTATGGAAACATTGGAAATGGTCACTCAATGAAATTATTACATAACTCTGTGTGCCATGGAATATTTCTAATGATGTGTGAAATTGGAAACTTAGGAGAAGAGTTAGGTATTTCATTAGAAGATTTAATTAATACTTTTAATTGTTCAAATGCAAGAAGTTATATAAGTCAAGAAAGATTTCCAAATCACATTTTAAATAAAAAATTTGATGGCAAGTCTATTATTAAAAATTTAAAAAAGGACCTTCAATTAGTCAAAGATTTTTCTGATTCAAAAGAAACAAGTAATAATTATATAAAATTAACTAGTTCTTTATTAAATGATTTTAATAATAAATTAGATCTTAATGATTTCACTGAAATTTATAAATTATGGAATAAAAACATAGTAAAGTAATTTATTTTCTATGAATATTTGCATTTTTTTCTATTACTTTTAGAACAGATGCAGCATCTTTATCAAAGTGACCCTGAGCGACTGCCGCATAATAATACTGCAGAGCAACTTGATATATAGGAAGTGGAACCATATATTTTTTTGATAAATCTGTTATAAAGCTAGAATCTTTAATGGATGTTGAAAAATTCATTCCTTCTTTTTCATAATCTTCATCAACCATAAGTTTTCCTCTATTTTCAAAAACACCTGAAGATGAAAAAGTGCCACTTATAGCATTAAATATAACCTCTGGATCAAGGCCAGATTTTATTCCTAAAGCCATAACTTCTCCAGCAACAGCATTGTGAACAAGATTTAGAATATTACCTATTAATTTAACAATGGTACCATTGCCAAAATCCCCAACATCAGTAACCTTTTGACAAAACATATTTAAAATTGTCTTTGCATAATCTTTATTTAACTTTTCTCCACTTAAATATGCAGATAATTTTCCTTCCAAAGCTGCCATTCTATTTCCTGACAAAGGGGCGTCAAAAATTAAAATGTTCTCTTTTGAAAGGATTTCTTTAGCTTCTAATTTACAATCTAATGGTAAAGTTGATGTTTCTATTATTATTATTTTTTCCTTTTTTTTATTAAATAATTGACTAGATACACTGATCAAACTTTTTTCCGAAGGGAGAGAGGTGATTATAAATTTATTATTATCAATTACCTCATTAATAGAATTATAAATTTTTATATTTTTATTTTTTAATTTTTCAGTTGCTTTATTTGATATATCAAAACCTGAAATAGATATTTTTTTTTCTATAAAATTCTATGCAATTGCTGAACCAAGAACACCTAATCCTATTATAGATATCTTGTTATTAAATGAAAAACTTTCCATATATTTTCCTCTTAAAATTATATAATATAATAAATTAGATTTATTATATCAATTTGTATTTTTTAAAGGAATTTATAATGAAACAAAACAACTTCTCAGATTATACAAAAAAAATGAATAACCTCTTAGATATTTCTATAGATAATGTATGTGTTCTTACAGTTGATATGCAGAATGAATATTTAAATCCTAAATATGGCACGTCTCCTTTAGCTAATGATGACATAGAAAGCATTACTAAAAATACCAATGATTTTCTTATGAAAATGAGAAAAAATGATGTTCCAATTATTCATTGCTATGTAGTTAGAAGAAAAGAAGAACTAAATCATAATTTTTTTATTAGTCCATATATAGATGTAAGCCAATCAAATAATTTATCTCAAAATGCTCAAGCATCCGCTAGAAAAAAGCCAGAACGAGTTGAAGGGACAATGTCATCAAAACTTCCTGACTTATTTATTGGTAAAGGAGATTTTCATGTTACTAGTAAGAGAAACTTTGACTCGTTTCATGAAACTGAATTACATCAATTAATTAGTCGTATTATTGGTCTTAAAAACATTTTAATTTGTGGAGTTAACACTGACACATGTGTGTACGGAACAGCCTTTGGGGCTAGTAATAGAGGATACAAGCCTATTTTAATTAGAGAATGCACAGGAAGTATGCGAGGAAAAGATCAACACCTTGCTGCTCTTGATATTATGTCAAGATCTATTGCATGGGTATTAAATAAAAATGAACTTTATAAAAAATTAAATATCTAGAATATAATGCCTGCTCGTCCAATAACAGTCCCCATTTCTATTTTATTATGAAGTTCATTTGCTTCAAGTGGAGAAACTTTTTCAGTTACTAATGGGGTTATAAGTTTACGAGCAACCAATTCTAAGCTATCTAAAACTTCTTGTTTTGTACAATACCTGCTTCCTATAAGTTCTAGTTCCTTTAATAACATTTTTCCAGAATCTGCAACAAATGATTCACCACTTCCACCAAGTGTTATGAGCCTACCTCCCTTCCCAAGTATAGAAACGCCTAATTCCAGTGATGCTTTACTAGAAACAAAGTCTACGACAACATCTAATCCATATGTTTTTGTATAATCTTGAATAGTTTCTATAATGTTATTAGATGTTGTTGATAAAAACAAATTTGCACCAGCTTCTTTGCATGCCTTTTCTTTAATAGTCTTTGTTTCTAAAGCGATACAATCAATGTTATACATTTTTAACATCTTAAGCATATGAATGCCTAATCCACCCCCAGCACCTATTACAGCAACTTTATCAGTATTGGTAATTCTTCCTTTTTTTATTACTTTAAGAGGTGTAGCAATTGCATCGCAAATTATAGCTGTCTCTAAAGGGTATTTTTTGTAATTTAATGTATTTGGTAAAGGTATAAAGTTTTTAGCTGGAAGAGAAATATATTCTGCATACCCTCCATTTATTTGCCTGCCAATATATCCATTAAAGTTTTCACATAAGCTCTCTCTATTAATTTTACACCATTTGCAATAACCACAAGTTAAATAAAAGTATGCAGTAACAGGCATACCTACTTTTAATTCGCCACAATTTCCTCTTAACTCAACTAACTCTGCTGTAATCTCATGGCCAATTATTATAGGAAAATTAACTTCAGTTCTACCTGCTTTAACATGTTGAATAGTTAACCCTGAACCACATGCAATAACTTTTGCAACTGCTTCACCATTTTTAGGGATAGGGTCAGAAACATTTTCATAAGAAAATGGATTATTAGGGCCATGTAAAACTAGAGCTTTCATATTATAATAACCTTAATTATAAGTGTTGAATTCTTAAAATTTCTTTTTCAATATCATCATTAATTTCTATCTTTTGTTGTATTTTACTTGAGGCATCCATTGCCATCGACAACACAAGATTTCTATGTCCATCAAAAGCAGAGGCATGAGGTGTTTCTGTTCCAATATACAACCTTTGAAACCAAGAGTTTGTCTCTTCTCTCATAGGTCCCCACAATTGATTATTATAAATATCCCCTGGAGGATAGGAAGTTAAAAAATCAACATGCCTATCTACGCCTGGATTAAAGCCTGATGGACTATAGCCCGCTCCTTGTGGTTTATTAGATGCTAACACAACATCTCGATGGGTATCCTCTATATCTATAACACCCTCAGTTCCAACAATTCCAACTTCTAATCCATAAACTGAACCTGGCCAAACTGTTGGTAGTCCCCAACTAATATTCATGCTAAAAATAGTGTCATCAGTCATGGTAAATATGCCAAAGGTAGCATCTTTAGTTCCATGACTTTGCAATTTTTTATCGACAGATTGTGCATAAATAGTTTTAGGTATTTTCCCTTCCATTAGCCACAAAGACATATCAAGGCTGTGTGTTCCAGAAACCACCATAGGAGTGAGGTTTTTTCTTTCATTTGTTCTTCTAACGGTAGCAATTGGAACCATACTATTCATAAAAGCCCTTGTAACAACTGATGTAACATCACCAATTTCATTATCTTGTAACTTTTGTTTTACAGATAAAAACCTTCTTCTAAACCTTTGAGTATAGCCAAGAACAGCATCAACTTTAGCTTCTTGAATAGCATTAAGAACCGTTCTGGATTCAACTAAATCAGTTGCAAGAGGTTTTTCAATAAAGAGTGAAGCATTGGCATTTATTGCAGCCATAGCTGGGCCAAAATGGTGATTTTCATCCGTTGCTATTATTATAGCAGTTACCTCTCTTCTTTTTAATAAATCGTTATAATTAGTAGTATAAAAATCAGCATTAGAGTCTACTTTTAGTTTTTCTCCTAACTCTTGATTAATGTCACACAAACCTAACCAGCCAATACCTGGATAATCTCTAGCCATAATAGCCCTAATTCTTCCAATAGTTCCACAACCAACAATAGCTAATCCGATTTCACTCCTTTTATGTTTCATAAATATTCCTTGTAAATCAATGTATTATTATAAATAATTAATTTAAATAATTAATTTAAAATCTCACTTTTAATATTTACTTTAGTATAAGGTAAGGTTTTTAATCTTACTCCTATTAAATTATATAATGCGTTTCCTATAGCAGCACTAATTGGGCCAGCCACAACCTCACCTACACCAAGAAATGGATAACCTTTTCTGTCAATCATACTTACATTTATATTAGGAATATTATCAAAACCTATAATTTTATATTCATCCCAATCCTTAGATAAAATAGATTTTGTATCGTATTCAACTTGTTCATATATTGTCCAACTAGCACCTTGAATTAAACCACCTTCTAATTGTGAGGTGACACCTGCTGGATAAACTATTTCACCAGCATCAACTGTAATCCATGAGTTAATTAATTTTATTTCAGCATCATCTGATATACTAATTTCTATTCCAACGGCACAATAAGCAGCTGAATTTTTATATCTAGCAAATCCAATTCCACGGGCATGACTTGTGTCTAATATACTTTTATCCATTTGTTTCTTTAAATCTAAAAGAACTTCTTTTGCTCTTATATCATCCAGGTGATTTAATCGAAAAATTAAAGGATCTATATTGGCAATTTCTGCAAGTTCATTCATAAAACATTCAATAGCGAACACATTACCAAAAGCTCCAAGACCTCTTAATGCAGAAGTTCTTAATGGTAAATCATGAACTAAATTTTTTACTAATCTAGTGTTTTTGAAATTATATAATGGATCAAGGTTTCTATGTATACCCATATGAGGAGCTGTTCTTGGTATATGATTTTTTTTAATAAAACTATTTTCTATATATTTAAAAGATAAAAGGTTAACTGCTCCCCCATTTGAAGGCCTTGTCATAAATGTATCTGCAAAAGTCTCGTGTGACCAGTAAACAATATTTCCTTTTAAATCTAAAGTTCCTGTTATTTTACTTAATGCGGCGCTTCCATAAGGCTCCCAACAATTTTCGTCTTCTCTTGTCCATTTAAGTAAAATATACTTACCAGGAAATGAGATTGAAATTTTTGCAGCCTCAAATGCAGCATCATCTGCACCATTATGGCCATAACAACCTGCTCCTGGCATAAAGCTCATCTCAATATCTTGTTCCTTAACATTTAAAGCTTCACAAATTGCACTTCTTGTTTGATATATGCCTTGACTGTGAGTGAAAATTTTAAATCTATTATTTTCAAAAATAGAGCACGCTGCAGAAGGTCCAATAGATCCATGCATTATGTATGGCTTTTTATATTCGCTATTTAATGTTACAAATTGTTTGTTATCAAATATTTGTTTATTTGGAATATTTTCATGAAAAGCTTCACCCCCAGCTTTTACAAGAAGGGTATCTTTTTTGTTATTAGCTAACATATCAAATATGTTGGTTGTTTTTATATCACCTAAAGATTCCCATATACATGAAGATCTTAATCTATTAATTGATTGAATGACTTTATATTCATCGACGCCAATCGCAGCAATAAAAGAACCTATAACAAGAACTTTGATATTCTCATTTTTTAATTTCGATATTAATTGATTGTCTATAGATTTTAACTTTGATAAATAATTTGGTGGCCTTAGAATTCTTGCATGAAGCATATTTGGAAAATTTAAGTCATGAATAAATTCATATTTTCCAGTAATTATTTCTCTTATTGTCTTATTTGTATTTGATTTTTTTTTAGAATTAATATCAAAATTTCTTTTTGGAATAAATTCAGTAATTTTTATATTTTTATAAGTATCTAATTTAGCAAAATCCCAGTAAGAAAAAAAATGATTTGTACCTGAAATTTTGGCAATTCCATTTTCTATATTTAAATTATCAATTTCAACATTAAATTTAGAAAGAACATATTCAATAAATAAATTTCTAAAAGTAATTGAAGCTGCTTTTAAAGCTGTTCCTGAGTGACTTACTGATAAACTGCCAGCTGTAAAGCCTTCATCTGGTGACTTACCAGTTATTAAATTTACAACTTCCACTTTATCTATGTCTATATCTAGCTCTCTAGAAGCTATGATAGACAAAGTCATACTTATATGTTGACCAATATCAACTTTGCCAGAAAAAATTTTAATTTTATTATTATTATTATTAAAGCTAATCCAATTAGATAATAAATTATAAACTTTAATGCTTGGCCCAGTCGATAACTCATTCATATTGATTCTCAACTTTTTCATTAGATAAAATAGAAATCACCTTTTCTACAGCTTTTAAGACTGAATGATGAGATCCACATCTGCATAAGTTGTTTTCCAAAGATTTAACTATATCATTTTCTGTAGGTATGTTTTTCTCGTTAAATAGAGAAGTTAAAGACATTATTATTCCGCTGCTACAATAGCCACATTGAGCTGAATTAAATTCTATAAATGCTTCTTGTAACAATGAATATTTATTATTAACTTCTAAGCCTTCAATAGTAGTTATCTCTTTACCTTCAAAATCAATAGCATTTTGATTACAAGATAAAGTTTTTTTACCATCAACTAATAAAGTACAAGAACCACATTGCTCTAATCCACAACCTAGTTTAGTGCCCTTTAAATTCAAGTTATTTCTTATAACAAATATAAGTGGTGTATCACTAGGTATTGATAAGTTATAAACTAAACCATTTATTTTTAATTTACATTTTACTTCATTAGACAATTTAAAACTTAATGCTCCCCATTAATAAAAAAACTAGCTGGCAAAGTGCTTATCTAGCTGTCCAACCTCCATCAACTAATAAGCTTGACCCAGTCATTAGTAAGGAAGCTTCAGAAGCTAAAAAAACAAAAGGCCCCATAAGGTCTTTAATGTCACCTAATCTTCCAAGTGGGATCATGTTAAGCGTTGCCTTCTTAAAGTCTTCATCCTTTAAAAAAGGTTCAGTCATTGGTGTTTGTATAAAAGTTGGGCAAATGGTATTCACTCTAATTTCATTTGGCCCTAATTCTATTGCAAGAGCTTTTGTAAAACCTTCTATAGCAAATTTACTTGCGCAATAAGTTGTTCTATTTGGACCGCCCACATGGCCCATTTGAGATGAAACATTAATAATTGAACCTTTAATATTGTTTTCTAACATTTTTTTAACAACATGTTTTGTTAAATTCATTACTGATCTGACATTTAATGACATTACATGATCGAAATCTTTAAGGTCTGTATCTATCAATTTTGCTGGTCTATTTGTACCTGCATTGTTAATAAGAATATCAAATGGATTTGATTTATTTATTAAATTTTCAATTTCATTTTCATTGTTAACATCTAATGTTTCATAAGTTGCTTTTAGACCTAACGAGTTAATGTGGTTAGTCAATGCCTTTAATTCACTTTCTGTTCTTGAAACAAGAGTTACCTTGGCTCCTGATTCAGCCAAAGCAATTGATGCTCCCATTCCAATTCCTCTGCCAGCACCTGTTATTAAAGCATTTTTACCATCTAATCTAAAACTAGGTAATTTTGGATATTCCATTTCTACTCCTATTCTGCAGATGAATATGGCTTTATATTTCTTCCACCAAATCTTCTGACTCTTATGTTAGCTTGTTCTCCATGACCTGAAAAACCCTCAAGTGCGCATAGTCTAGAGCAATATTCTCCAACCATTGCTGAAGCTTCATCAGTTAAAATTTTCTGATATGTACAAGTTTTTAGAAATTTACCAACCCATAAGCCACCTGTGTACCTTGCAGCAGTTTTAGTAGGAAGTGTATGGTTGGTTCCAATTACTTTATCTCCAAATGCAACATTTGTTCTTGAGCCAAGAAACAAAGCACCATAATTGGTCATATTCTTTAAAAAATAATCCGGATCTTCAGTCATTACTTGTACATGTTCAAAAGCAAGATTATTAGCAACAGAAACCATTTCATCTATATTATCACATACTATAACTTGACCATAATCCTTCCATGACACCTTAGCTATATCCGCCGTAGGAATAATTTTTAATTGCCTTTCTATTTCGTCTATAGTTTTTAATGCAAGATCCTCTGAATTAGTTAATAAGATAGATGGACTTGTTGGCCCGTGTTCAGCTTGACCAAGTAAATCCACTGCACATATTTCAGGATCAGAAGATTTATCGGCAATAACTAAAGTTTCTGTTGGACCAGCAAAAAGATCAATCCCAACACGTCCAAATAACTGTCTTTTAGCTTCAGCGACAAACATATTCCCAGGTCCAACCAGCATATCTACACCACTAATAGTTTCTGTTCCAATTGCCATCGCAGCAACAGCTTGTATACCACCTAGACAAAGTATTTTATCAGCACCTCCTAAATGCATGGCTGTAACTATTGCTGGATGAGGCTTTCCATTTTGAGGTGGAGCAGAAGCAGTGATGTTTTTAACACCAGCAACTTTAGCTGTAAGTACTGACATATGAGCAGAAGCAACCATTGGATACTTGCCTCCAGGAACATAACAGCCTACAGCATTAATTGGTATATTTTTATGACCTAAAATAACTCCAGGCAATGTTTCAATTTCTAAATCTTTAATACATTCTAATTGCTTTGAAGCAAAATTTCTAACTTGATTTTGTGCAAATTTAATATCTTCAATATCCCTTTTAGAAACTTCACTAATAGCTTTTTCTATTTCTTGCTCAGTTAATATAAAATTTTCTGGTTCGTAATTATCAAACTTTTTTGATAATTCTCTAACAGCTTGATCCCCTCTTTTAGCAACATCAGCGAGAATGTCTTCAACAGTTTTTTTTACCTTTGCATCAGCTTCTTTTATTTCATTTTCTGACTTCCCTTTTTTTAACCACTTAGCCATTTTAACCTCAAAATTATTAATAATATATTAAATTTACATTTATTATTTAAATCGTCTATTTGTATTTTTAAAAAAATGTTATTTAATGCTTCCATTCCAATAAGTAAGTGGTTCACTTTTATTTTGGTCATATGAACTAACTTTGCCAACCAATATTTCATGGTCACCTCCTGGATAATTAGCCCAGGGCATACAATCAAACCAAGCAAGTGAATTAGATAATAAAGGGAACCCATTCTTACTATATTCCCATTCAATATTTTTAAATTTATTTTCTGAAGGATTTGAAAAAATATAACACAAATCAATTTGATTTTTATTTAAAATATTAACAACATAGCCTTTAGAATTTATAAAACTATTATAACTAGGTTGATTTTTGTCAATACTCCATAAAACAAGAGCGGGTTTTAAAGAAACAGAAGCAAAGCTATTAACTGTCATGCCTATTGGTTTTTTATATTCATTAATAGTTGTAACTACAGTTATACCCGTTGAAAATAAACCTAATGTATTTTTATAAAATTTTTCATCAAATTCTTTATTTTCATGATTAACAATATCTATTTTTCCATTTTTTTGAATAGGCACGCTTTATCTCTTTCTAACTTAATTTAAAAAATTATTTCAAATAATTAATTAAAGATTTTTTTTTTATCATTTTTTATGTATAATAAGTAATTATTTATTTAGATTAAATCTATCATATTTTATGATATATGGTTTTATATATGAGTGTATCAATAAAACAATTAAAAGCTTTTGTCGCTGTAGTTGAAGAAAAATCTTTTAGTATGGCTGCTCAAAGATTAAACGCTACTCAATCTGGAATGTCTATGCTTGTTCAAAATTTAGAAATAAGTATTGGTAAAAAACTAATCAACAGAATTCCGGGTAAATTGATTCTCACTGAAAGTGGTATAACTTTTTATAAATATTCTTTAGATATTTTAAAACTTATGGAAAAAGCTTTAATCGACGTAAAAAATGACACTAAGGAGCTTTCTGGCACATTTAATTGTGGCTTGATGCCTACCTTTACTAGGTCAGCCTTACCAGTTACTTTATCAAATTTTCTTTTTGAATATCCAAACGTAGACATAAAAGTGACTGAAGCTTATTCAGGAGTTTTAGAAGAAATGGTAAGATCTAATAAGTTAGAATTTGCCATAGTTCCTTCAGTTAAAAATCCAACTGGTTTAAATGTTAATTTTGTATCAAGTGATATTAATTTATTGGTAACTTCTAAAAAATCAAAACTCACACACCTTAAACCAATTAATTTATCAAGCTTAAAAGATATTAAAATAATTCTACCTGGACCGGATAATTCAAGGAGAGTAGCTATTAATCAATACTTTAGTACCCACAATATAAATATATCAAAAAAACTTGAAATGGATGGAATGATAGGAACACTAGAAATGATTGCTTCCAGTGATTGGTGTGGCATTTTACCTGCGGCGTTATGTGACCTAGATTTATCTGGTGATGCAAGGACTTTATCTCCATTAATATCTCCAACTCTTATTACTGATTATGTAATTATTACTTCAGCAAGCAAAGAATTAAGCCCTGCAGCAAAATTGTTTAGTAATAAAATATGTGATAAAATTAAAAGTATTAGTAGCAAGTTGAATAAGTTAGTTAATTTAACTGATTAAATAAAACGTACTTGATATATGTCTATAAATATGTCTAAGTTTAATTTTGATTGGGGGATCATTTGTTAAATTTTTTAAAAAAAATACCAGAATTACTTCAAGCTATTGCAGCGATATGGCTAATTTTAGTAGCTATAACTATTTTTGCTGAAGTGACTTTTAGAAATTTCGGTCTTTTTTTAGGGGCTGATCAAATTGTTCAAAACTCAGTTCCTGCAATAGTTTTTCTTCAGGTTCCATTTGCTATTGCTTCAGGAACCATGCTTAGAACAACCCTTATTTATGATTTTTTCAAAGAAACAGGTAAAAGAATTGTAAATAGAATTTCCTATATTATTGGAGTTCTTCTTTTTACTGGAATTGCGGTTGGAGGTTGGACTGATATGATTAAAGGCTGGGAGATAGGAGAATATCAAGGAATTGGAGCAATTGAATTCCCTGTTTACCCTATTCGTACTGTAATTATTTTTTCTTCAATTATAATTGTAATAATATATTCAACTTTAATAATTAAAACTTTTGTAAACGATAAAAAACAAACTCTTAATTTAAATTAATGATTATATAAAAGATTTTCACAGTGGATATAGATTTAGACACAATTATGTTATTAACTTTGCTAGGTATGTTGCTAGCGATATTTTCAGGTGTTCATATTGCTTTAGCTTTAGGAGCTACAGCAATGATTGGTACTTATTTTATATTTGAAGATTTATATATGGCGGCGAGTCAAGTTGGAGGAGCTGCATATGAATTGATTAGAGATCATATATTTATGACTATCCCATTATTTGTTTTAATGGGTGACTTCTTGTCAAGAAGTGGAGCCGCAGGTGATTTATATACTTTAATTAACAAAGGATTAAAAGGTGTTCCAGGCAGATTGGGAGTAGCTACTGTTGCTGGAAATGCTGCATTTGCGGCTGTAACAGGAACGTCAATTGCTTCTGCTGCAGCTTTTTCTAGAATAGCATGGCCTGAAATGAAAAAAGCTGGCTATAATCATAGCTTTGCAGTTGGATCGATTGCTGGCAGTGCTTGCTTAGGAATGTTAATACCTCCAAGTGTTCTCTTAATTGTTTGGGGGATTATTACTGAAGATTCAATAGGAAAACTATTTGTAGCCGGAGTTATTCCTGGTATAATATTAGCTCTTTTCTTTGCTTTATATAACCTTTTTAAAGCTTGGAGAAACCCTGATATTGCACCCGAACCTGATAGTATAGGAGATATTTCAAAGCTTACTAGGAATGAAGTTTTTTCTGGCTTATCAATTATAGGATTAATAATTTTAGTTTTAGGCGGAATATGGGGAGGCATATTTACAGCTACGGAAGCTGCTGGTGTAGGAGCTTTAGCTAGTTTTTTTATTGCTTTATTTAAAGGAATGAAATGGAAAGGAATTGTAGCATCAGTTATTGATGCTGGAAAAACTTCCGCTCCAATAATGATTTTACTAATTACAGCAGGAATGTATTCGAGATTTCTTTCTTTGTCTGATGTAGATTCTCTTATTGTATCAGCTATGCAATCTGCTGGACTTAATGAAGTAATGGTTCTTTTTATGATGGTAATTATTTGGTTAGTTTTAGGAATGTTATTGGATTCAATATCTATAATTTTACTCACTGTTCCTTTATTTATTCTACTAATAGGCGATATAAACCCTTATGCTTTTGCAATTTTTGGTATTTTAGCTATTGAAGCAGGTTTACTTACACCCCCTTTTGGTCTTATCGTTTACACAGTTAAAGGCGTCTTATCTGCTGGAGGTGATAACATACCTCTGGGACTAATATTTAAAGGGTCAATTCCATATTGGATTATGATGTTAATAGTAATGTTATTAGTAATATTATTTCCAGAATTAGCAAGCTGGTTAACGAATTTTGTTTAGCAAAAACATGGGGTTATAAGCTAAACTTAATACTACCTAGGGAGGAAAATATGATTAGGTATCTTAAAAATGCTATACCATTAAGTGTATTAGCCACGACAATAATAGCTTCTGCTTCTTTAGCAGATACTTTTACTTTAAGGGTTGGTTCAGGCCATCCATCTAAACCGACAGCTTACGTTACTAATATGGAAAAAGTATTAGTTCCAAATATTAAAAAAAGAGTGGCAGCTGAAACAAAACATAAAGTTAAGATCATTGAAGCTTATGCAGGTAAAATAGCAAAGGTTCATGAGACTTTAGAAGCCGTTGAAAAAGGTCTTTTAGACATTGGTTCTTATTGTGTATGTTTTGAAACTGCTAAATTATTGCCTTGGAATTTTGATTACTTTGTTCCGTTTACAACTTCTAACTTAGAAACTAGTTGGGCTGTAAAACATAAGGTTCTTAAAAAATTTCCTCAGTTAACTAAGATGCTTGAAGATAAATATAACCAAAAATTTATTGGCATGCAGGGATTTGATGATTATGGCTTAGGAACTGTAAAACAATGGCAGAAAGCAAGTGAACTTAAAGGTGTTAAAGTAATAGCTGCTGGTCCAAATTTACCATGGGTATCATTGTTTGGTTCTATTCCAGTTACGTCTACACTCCCAACCATGTATAATGATCTTGCGACTGGGGTTGCAAAAGGAGTTATTATTTTTCCATCAGCACATGCTGGAGGATTTAAATTTTATGAACAAGCTCCTTATTGGAAAGTAATTGGATTTGGTGCTATGGCACAAACTATTACAACAATCAATCTTGATACTTTAAAAAAACTGCCACCTGAAGTTGCAAAAATAATTATAGAAGAAGCACATAATTATGAAAAAGCGGCTGTCAAAGATGGCCAACAAAGATATCAAAAAGGTTTAACAGATCTTGTTAAACTAGGAAAAAAGAAAGGCATTAATGATGCTGTTACATATCTTCCTTTAGATCAACAAAAAATATGGGCTGAAACAATTAAAGACTGGCCTAATTCAAGAGCTAAAGACATAACAAAAGATTATGGTATTGATGGTGCAGCTTTAATGAATGCATACATGGAAGAAATGGAAAAAACTGGGCACAAATTTCCTGTTCGTTACAAAATTGGTGGCTAACTTAATCCATTAATATACAAATAATAGACGATCTTTATATTAGGTCGTCTATTTTGTTTTTTAGGTTTATGTTATGAAAAAAAATACGTTTCTTCTATGTATAACTACGTTTATTACAGCTACTTTTATTACAATGCTAATAAGCTCATGTGTTACATATATGGCTTTATCTGATACTGGATTATTTTGGCATGTATGGCCAAGGAATTGGATGTATGCTGTGATAATCGCATTTCCAGCAATTCTAGTTATAAAACCTATAGCGATAAAGGTAGGCTTAAAAATCACAGGGTGGTTTTATTAATTAAATATAGCAACTACTCTAACAAATCCTGCAGATCCATTCTTTATTTTAAAAGGAAATGCTGAAATTGTAAAACCATGGCTAGGTAATGAATTTAAATTAGCTAATTTTTCTATATGAGAATAACCTGTAACCATCCCGGCTCTATGACCTTCCCAAATAAGAGAGGCATCTTTAGTATCTTTATATTTTTTTGCAGTATGGACAAATGGTGCATCCCAACTCCAAGCATCTGTTCCAGTTAATCTAACACCTTTATCTAATAAAAAAATAGTCGCGTCTTTTCCTATGCCGCACCCTTTAGATAAAAAATCATCCTTACCATATCTGTCCCCTGCTGAAGTGTTAATTAGAACTATATCAAGAGGATTTAACTTATAATTAATTTTTTTGAACTCATGCTCTATATCATTTTTAGTAAGGACATAGCCATCATCATATGATCTTAGATCAAGTTTAATACCAGGATTAAAACACCATTCTAAGGGAACTTCATCAATTGTTATAGCTCTTTCACCATTATTCATTGTAGAGTGATAATGGTAAGGTGCATCCATGTGTGTTCCATTATGAGTGCTAACTGTAATAGTTTCCATGGCCCACCCTTCTCCACCAGGTAAGTCATTCTTTTTAAGACCAGGAAAAAATTTAATAAGCTCATCACTTGTATTATTGTGATGGTGATAATTAATTTTTGGTAACATGAAATCAGGATCCGACTTTATTCCTTCTTCAAGACTTACTGATAAATCTATAAATTTTCTAGTCATTTTGTCTTGCCTTATATTTAAGATGATAAATTATCTACTCTTTTATTAAATGGAGATATGGTAATTTCATCCCATACATCAGCTTGATAAATTGGGTCATTTATTTGAAATATCCTTATTTCTTCTTCTGTATCAGCTTCAACCATAAAAAAAGAACCATTCATTCTTTTTCCATCTTTGTCTGTCAAAGGGCCTGAAATTAATGTTTTTATTGGATTTGTTAATAAATATTTACGATGTTCTTCAATAACATTCATTCTTCTTTCATGAGAATCCATTTTATCTTTGCACAGAATAACCCAAATCATTTTTTATCCTTTATAAAAATAATTAAACATTAGAACTCTCAAATTCTTTTATTCTAGAGTAGGCATTATTTGTAAACTCTGCTTTTGGAGCGTCTCCAGCAATGACAACTAAAAGCAAGTGATCAACATCATCTTCACCTTTAGTAATATTCATAAATCGTCTTGCAGATCCTGGAGGAAAAGAAATGACATCACATGGTCCAAGGTCTACATAATCAATTTCTTTACCTTCGTTCCACTCACATCTCCATTTACCACTAATTGGCATAAATGTTTCATTAGTATCATGATTATGCATTAATGGTCCTTTACCAGGTTTGCATCTACAAAAACCTAAATTAAAACCTTCTGAAATATTTATAGCAGGTATTTGAGCATTATCATTGCCAAGTGGTGAAACATGTTTTGAATCTCCTTTTGGTGGCTGGAAACCAATTATATTTATTAACTCTCTTGTGCATTCAGGCAATTTACTATCAGGCAAACCTAATTTAGACCCTTTTTGATCTTTAAAAATAGCAATTCTTTTATCCATTTCATTTCTTGAAAGAGTTCTAATTTCAGGTAAGTTTTTATCATCTATATTTTTATTCATTTTAACCTCTATTAACTGTTATTATTAATTTTTAATTGTTCATAGACTGCCGCAGTGTCATAATGTTTTGGAATTGTATCTTTTGCTTGATCATATATTTTAGCAGCAGCTTCAAAAGTAGGTGCATTAAGGTTAAAACTAGATAAAAAATCCCTAATAACTTCTATATCTTTTAAAAAAATTGTCATTGAAGCTGTGGCAGGAACGTAATCTTTATTAATCATTAGTGGCATCCTCTTATCTAGCATAACGGAATTTCCTGCTCCGGAACTTAATACTTCATAAATCATTTGAGGATCTAGACCAGCCTTTTTGCCTAAAAGCAAAGCTTCTGCAGCTACGGTATTATGCACTGTGACTAATAGGTTTGCTAATAATTTAAATTTTATACCATTACCAAATTTTCCAACATAAATATTTTTTCTTCCAATACTTAATAATATATTTTCACATAAATCGACAATTTCTTTATTGCCACTTGACATTATAACTAAATCTTTTTCTTTAGCCTGTGCGCCTGTGCCACTTACAGGAGCATCAATCATTTTTATATTTAAATTATCTAATTTAGATTTAGCATCTAATTTGTCATCAAATGAAATTGTATTCATATCAATTAATATTTTTTGCTTTTTTTGAAAATTACTTTTAACAATATTTTCAATTACTTCTTTAAATATTGGAACAGTTGGCAAACTTAAAATTATAACATCACTTTTTTTAATTAATGAATTTGTATCATTAAGTATAATGCCGCCTTTAGATTTAAAAATAGTAGAGTTTTTTTGATCTGGATCAACTCCATATACAGTAAATTTGTTATCTAATAAATGTGAAGCGTAACTACCTCCCATTACTCCCAATCCTATTGAGCCAATAATTTGATTCATTTCAATACTCCACGAATTTATTAAAATATTATATTAAATAAATTGAATAAAAGTAAATCAGAGTTTCTGATAGACTTCATTAAAAATAATCATTTAATATTTAGTCATTGATAAATTAAGGTTATAATTTAAATGGAGGTTTATTTATGGATATTGGTTTTTTTACTATGCCTATTCATCCTATTGATAAAGATTATAAAAAAACATTAAAAGAAGATAGAGAAGCTTTTCTTTTAGCAGACAAACTTGGGTTTTCTGAAGCCTATTGTGGAGAACATGTAACAGATTCTGCTGAAAACATAACATCTAGTATATTATTTATAGCTTCTTTGGCAGCAGAAACAAAAAATATCCGTCTCGGCACTGGTACAGTTAATATGCCAAACTCTCATCCGGCGGCCATAGCAGGACAAATTGCAATGCTTGACCATATGCTCGATGGAAGGTTTAATTTTGGAATAAGCCCTGGAGGCCTTGCATCTGACGCAGAAGTTTTTGGAAACCTTGAAAAAGATCGAAATGAAATGTTTGTAGAATGTATTGACATTGTTCTAGAGATTTGGAAAAGAGATGCTCCATATAATATAAAAGGGAAATATTGGGAAATTTCTACTGAAAAAACCCAAATGACTGATATTGGCCAAGGTATAATGCAGAAACCTTTTCAACAACCTCATCCTCCAATTATTTGTACTGTTGTTGCTCCTTTCTCTAAAGGATTAATAGCAGCTGCGGCTAGAGGATGGCACCCTATATCAGCTAATTTTTTATTACCTAAATGGGTTAAGACACATTGGCCTAGTTACGTTGAAGGATGTAATAAAGGAGGGATTAAGCCTCTTTCAAAAAATTGGAGAATTGCTAAATCAATTTTTGTTTGTGAAGATAGAAATAAAGCTAAAGAATATGCCCTTGGAAATGGAAGTCCATATGTTTTTTATTATAAACAATTACTAACTAAAATGTTAAAGCATGGAAGAGCTAATTTATTTAAAGAAGATCAATCTATTCCTGATAATGAATTAAAGCTTGATGAAATATGTAATAAATTAATTATTTATGGATCTGCTGATGAAGTTTCGGAAAAATTGTTACAGTTTAGAGAAAAGGTTGGAGATTTTGGTACTTTACTTTATGCTGGACATGATTGGAAGGATGTAGATTTAGCAAAAAAATCAATGGAATTAATGTCAGATAAAGTTATGCCCCAAATTAACCAAAATATACAATTAGCAACTGAGTAGGATATAATTATGAAATCTGTGCCTATAGAAAATGGAAATCATCTTAAAATTAATATTGATGGAAATGTTAACAACCCTAAAATTATTTTTTCAAATTCTTTAGGCACTGATGTACGTATGTGGGAAACTCAAATTAACATACTTAAAGAAAATTTTTGTATAGTAAGATATGATACTAGAGGGCATGGTGATAGCTCTCCTGTTGAAGGTCCTTATTCATTTGAAATACTTGAGAATGATGTAATCACTATTATGGATAATCTTAATATTGATAAAGCTCATTTTATTGGCCTATCTATAGGGGGCATGACATCCCTTGGTCTAAGTTTAAAATACCCAAATAGATTTAATAAAATTATATGTTGTGCTGCACGTGCTGATAACCCTCCTCCTTATATAGAGTCTTGGAATCAAAGAATTAGTGTTATTGAAGAAAAAGGCACTGCTGGTGTTGTAGAAGGATCAATTGATAGATGGTATAGTGAAGAGTTTAGAACAGATCACAATAATAATAATATAATTAATCTTTCTAAAGAAATGATTAAAAATACTTCATCTAATGGCTATATTGGATGTGCTCATGCATTGAAAACATTAAATTATCTAAAAGATCTTTCAACAATAAATAAGGACATGTTATATATTGCAGGTGAAAAAGACATGGGAGCTCCTGCTTTAGCAATGGAAGAAATGTCACACTTAACAGCAAATAGTAAATACGTATGTATACCTGGTGCAGCTCATATTTTAAACATTGAAGCTTCAGATATATTTAACAAAACAATTTTAGAATTTTTAAATTAAATTATCATTATAAATGGGGGATAAAATGGCTTTAAAAACTTTTGAACACGTACTGATATTAGCAGATGATTTAGAAAAAACTAAAAACTTTTATGTGGATTTGCTTGGCCTAGAAGCTGGTTATAGGCCTGACTTTCCTTTTCAAGGTTACTGGTTGTATTTAAAAGATAATAAAAAAGCTGCATGCATTCATTTGGCCATGAGAAAACAAGGTGATGGCCAAGATTATTATATTGGCAAGAAAGATGATGTTAAATCTGGATCAGGAGCGATAGATCATGTTGCTTTTAATGCTGATGATATTGAAGGAATGAAAAGAAACCTTGATACTAAGAAAATTGAATATACTCACAGAAAAATTCCAGATTTTCCTTTAGAACAATTATTTATTGATGATCCTGATGGAGTAAAAGTTGAATTAAATTATGCTGTTGTAGAATAACTTTTTAATTTTTAAGGGGGGGGGGAAGATATGCCAAGAAAATATAATGAAAAAATGTTTGATATAAAGCATTTGCGCGAGACAGCTGACAAACTAAAAAATTGGGGTCGCTGGGGATCTGACGACGAAATTGGTACTTTAAATTTTATAACACCTGAAAAAATAGTGGAAGCAAGCAAACTGATTAAAAAAGGTAAGCGATTTAGTCTTGGATTAAACTTTGATAGATACGGTCCACAAAAAGGAAGTTGGGGTAATAGATTTAATCCTATTCATTTAATGCTTGCAACAGGAACTGACGCCGTCGCGGGTAGATTTGATGACTTTGGTTTAAGGTATGCTGATGATATGGTTTCACTTCCACTTCAGTGTGCAACACAATGGGATGCTTTGTCTCATATCTTCTACGATGACTATATGTGGAATGGATATGATGCTAGATTAGTAGACAGTGATGGTGCTCAAAAAAATGGGATTGAAAAAGTAAAGGCTGAAATGGCTGGAAGAGGCGTTTTATTAGATGTAGCAAGATGGGCTGGAGTTGATTATTTTGAAGACGGAATAGCTATTACTTCAAATGATTTAGATGAATGTGCAAAATCTCAAAATGTTGAAATTAAACAAGGTGACTTTGTTATTGTTAGAACTGGTCAGATGGAACAAAGACTTGATTGTGGTGAATGGGGTGGATATGCAGGAGGAGACGCTCCTGGCCTAGCATTTGAAACTGCTCAATGGATATATGACAAAGAAATAGCAGCTATATGTACCGACACTTGGGGATGTGAAGTTAGGCCAAATGAGACTAAAGATGCTCAACAACCATGGCATTGGGTGGTTATTCCAATGATAGGGATAACAATGGGTGAAATTTTTTATTTAAGAGAATTAGCAAAAGATTGTGCAGAAGATAAAGTTTATGATTTCTTCTTCTGTGCTCCACCATTGCCAATAACAAAAGCTGTAGGATCACCAATTAATCCAATGGCTATAAAATAAATTGCCAACTGCAACTATAATTGGTGGATCTATTGCAGGTCTTTTTACAGCTAACGCCTTAATACAAAAAGGATGGAATGTTACTGTTCATGAAAAGGTTGAATCTCCTTTATCTGGAAGAGGTGCAGGAATTGCAACATATGATGAATTAGCCGATTTGGTTTTTAAAGCAACAGGTAATAATCAAGTGCTTGGAACCAAAGCTAAAACTAGAGTGTCACTTGATATAAAAGGTAACATTAATTCAAGTTATGATTATCCTCAAGTTTATACTAGTTGGCAGTATTTATTTTCCTTATTAAGAAATAATATAAAAAACAGTAAATATTTTATGAATGATGATTGTATTAAAATAATACAAGATGATGAATCAGCTACTGCTTTATTCTCTAATGGGAAGAAAAAAAAATCAGATTTAATTATTATTGCAAATGGAATGAAATCAGTTATTAGAAAATACGTTGATCAAAATGCTATTCCTCAATATGCAGGATATGTTGGTTGGAGAGGCGTTGTTAATGAAAAAGATATTTCAGTTGAATCTTTAAAAATTTTATCTGAATATTTTGTAATAGTTCTTCCATTTAATCAACAAATTGCTTCGTATCCTATAGCTGGTGAAGGAGAAAATCCATTTGATAAAGGTAATAGACGGATAAACTGGATTTGGTACAAACCTGCAACAGAAAAAGATTTAAAGAAATTGTTTCTTGGTAAATCTGGAAAACAATATAAGGATGGAATTCCGCCTAATGAAATACTGGATCAAGTCTTAAAACAATTATTACTTGAAGCAAATAATATTTTACCACCTCAAATGTATGAGTTAATTATAAAGACATCACAACCTTTAATACAGCCTATTTATGACCTTGAGAGCAATTTTATGGTTAATAAACGATTGATAACACTTGGTGATGCTGCTTTTACTGCAAGGCCTCATGTTGGAATGGGAGTTACTAAAGCTGCGATAGATGCATTCACTTTGTCTAATTCTTTATCTTCAAATAATTATTTAAATAATTTGAGTAAATGGGAAAAAAATAGAATTAAGGCAGGAAAATTTCTTGTTAATAGAAGCAGAGAACTAGGTATATATTTATCCAAGTCAATGAAAAATGAGACTCTCATAATGCCAGATATTCTAAATGTTTTATCAGACACTGCAATCAGTCTTTATGAAATTAAAAACCACTCAATTGATTAATGGAGTTTATTAAAATGAAAAATAAGAACTTTAATTTAACTTTTAAAGGTAATGCAATAAATACTGGAAGCATGAGAAATGATATAGATGTTATTTTTGAATCTATGGATGAAAGATTTCAACTTGCTACTGATGAAGGAGCTTTTCATGGAGGGAAAGGAACAGCACCTCCTCCACTTGCGCTTTTTACAGCTTCTCTATGTGGTTGTGTAATGACGCAAATTAAAGCTTTTGGAAAAAAATTAAATATTCAAGTAAATGAGATAAAAATAGACGCAACTATGGAATGGAATGGTAATATTACAGACGAAGGTCCATATCTTGCTGAATGCAAAGGGTATAATTTAGATATTGATATTATAAGTAATGAAACCTTAGATAGAAAAAAAAAATTATTGAATGCGGCTATTAAAGGTTGTTTCATTGAAGCATCATTAAAGCCAGGTTTGGTAAAGCATAGATTAAAAAATAAGGATAATTGGATATCTGTTTGATATTATTATATTTTTCCGATAGCTTTTAATATTTTTTCTGGCGTAATTGGTTGTGATGTTACTTCTTTATTCATAGAAGATAAAGCATCATTTATAGCATTCATAATAACAGCTGGAGCTCCTCCTGTCCCAGCTTCGCCAGCCCCTTTTGCTCCTAAAATACTTCTTCCGGAATTTGTTATAACATGATCAACTATAATATCTGGCATTTCACAAGCCATTGGAACTAAATAATCAGCCATAGTAGCATTTTGCATATTTCCTTGGTCATCATAAACACATTCTTCATAGAGCGCGCCACCAATACCTTGTATTACACCACCTCTTATTTGTTCTTCAACTAATTTAGGATTAATTTGAGTACCACAATCTTCTATAACCCAAAATTTATTTATTTTAATTAGGCCAGTATCCTGATCCACTGTTACCTGACATCCCATAGCACTATTTGTGAAAACAAAAGGAATTCCCTCAATATAAAAACTAGATGTAGCTATTAACTCTGGATTAGTTCCTTGAGGAATCTCATGGCCACGATAATAAACTGTTTCTGCTAATTTCTTTAATGATATACCTTCTCCACCATTTTTTCGAATTACAGAATTATTTGCAATATCTATAGTATCAATATCAGTTTGCATTATTGCAGAAGCGATTTTTAAAATATTGTTTTTTAGGGTTCTTGCAGCTTTGAGAACAGCTTCACCTCCAATTCCTGCTCCTCTAGAGGCCCATGTACCACCTCCATAAGGAGTTGCATCAGTGTCACCTAATGTTAGTCTTATCGTATCCATAGATACTCCTAATTGATCTGCAGCTATTTGCTTCATAATTGCTTCAGTTCCTTGTCCTTGCTCAGTAATAGATGATGAAACATGAACAGCACCTGATCCCTCTAACCTTATAGAAGCTCCATCTTGGGATGAAATATGAGCTCCTCCGACACCGTAAAATAAAGGGCTTGGATTAGTAACTTCACACATGCTTATAATACCAATACCTGTTAAAATTCCTTTTTCTAAATCAAGTTTTTTTTGTTTTTCTAAATCAGGTACATTCATTATCTTTAATAATTTATTCATTGTAGCTTGATGTGATAAATCTTCTAAAGGGACTCCTGATGGAGTTTTGTTAGGATATTGATCATCTGGTATAAAATTAATTTTTCTAATATCCTCTACTTTCATACCAATTTTTTTTGCAGCTTTATCAACCAAAACCTCAGTAATTGCTACGGCAATAGGGTGTCCCACTGCTCTATATTGACACATTGGAGTTTTATTTTGAAAAACAACTGTGCCAACAGCTTTATAATTAGGAATAATATATGGAGAGCCAGATAAATTTAAAACTTGATTTGTTTCTATAGCTGACGTTCTTGGATACATGCTATATGGACCTATTCCGCTAAGGTCGTTTATTTCCATAGAAAGAAATTTGCCATTTTTATCTACCCCTAATTTACCACTTATTTTATGACATCTTGCATGGATATCTGTCGTAAAGCTCTCTAATCTATCAGCAACAAATTTTACAGGACGCCCTAATATTTTTGAAGCCGCAATAGCAGCCATTTCATCTCCATAAACATGAACTTTTATTCCAAATGAACCTCCAACGTCTTTGCTTATAACTCTTACTAAACCTTCTGAAATATCAAAATGTTTTGCAATGATATGTTGCATCATATGAGGAGCTTGACCATTATGATAAATTGACATTTTTTTTTCTGATTTATCCCAATCTGCAACAATACCTCTTGTCTCAAGCGTAACACCTGTGTGCCTAGCAAAATCTAGGGTTGCTTCAACAATTGTAGAAGATTCTTTAAATGCTTTTTTGACATCTCCTTGTTCAACAGTTCTTGTCCAAAAAAGATTGTTACCTAATTCTTTATGAATAACAACAGTATCTTTATCTAACGCTGTCTCCATATTTATTTGAGGTTCTTTTTCAACCCAATCAACTTCTATCGCCTCTATAGCATCTTCAGCTTGAGCACGAGTGTTAGCTATAACTATTGCAATCGCTTCACCTTGCCATCTAGCAATCTTTTTAGCTAAAGGAGACTGTTCAGGTGACCTCATTTCACCTAAATGACTTAGAACGCCTATCCATGGCTTGCAAACGGTATCAATATGTTCTGATAAAAATATATCAATAACGCCTGGATACTTTTGAGCATCACTTATATTGATAGATTTAATTTCAGCATGAGCATAAGGAGATCTTAAAAAAGCTGAATTAACCATTCTAGGTAAAATTAAATCATCTACAAACTTTCCTCCACCTTCTAGATGTCTAATAGCACCATCACGTGTTAAACTTCTACCAATATAAGAGTTTGGCCTATCTATAGATCCTAATTTAGAATTTTGATTTAAAGTTATATCAACCATTTTAAATATCCTTAATATTGTCTTCAATAGCTTCTTCAATAGCATCTACTATTGATTGATAACCTGTGCACCTACAGTAATTTCCTGAAATTTCAGTTCGTATTTGTTCTCTATTAAGTTTCTTTTTTTTATTTAAGATCTCTTTAGTGGTAATTAACATTCCAGAACTACAAAAACCACATTGTAAGGCATTATGTTTTAAAAATATTTCCTTTACTTTTTTCATTAAAGTGTCATCTAAACCTTCAACAGTTTTAATAACTGAGCCATTAATCTGAGACGATAAAATTAAACAAGATCTAACTGCTTTTCCATCGAGTTCAACTGTACATGCCCCACATGCACCTTGTTCACAACCTATATGAGTTCCAGTTAGTCCTATAGATCTTAAAAAATCTCCTAAATGTTGGCGAACAGGTACAGTAATATTATTAAATATTTCATCATTAATTATAAAATTAATAGTTATATTTTTACTACCCTGCACTTATGTCTCCATTAATTTTAAAATTTTATTTGTAAGAATAGTTGCTAAATGTAATTTCATTTCTGCGTTACTATTAAGGTCTGATTCAAAATCTAATTCAGTTTTTATCATGTTTTTAACATTGCTGTAATCATAACCATCTTTTATAATAAGCTCAGAAGTCTTTAATGCAACCTCAGGTTTAGTGCCTGTCGCAAAAAAAACTAATTTTAAATTATTAATTTCATTATTTAAAATCTCAATATTTGCAACAACTCCCGCCATTGCATAATCACCATGTCGTCGATAAATTTCATCAAATAAAATTTTTTGATTATCTTTTAATATTGGATATTTAATAGATGTTAATATTTCATCATTTTGAATATCCGTTTCAAATAAACCATGATAAAAATCGCTAGCTTGTATAGTTCTAATGCCATTTAAACCCATAAGAATTATTTCAGCATTCGCTGCCACAGCAAAAGCTGGCAATTCAGCCGCAGGGTCTCCGTAAGCAATGCTGCCTCCATGAGTACCTTTATTTCTTATTGCGGGATGCGCCACCATATCAAGAACGTCTATGAGAACTGGTAAATGATCTATTATAATTTTATTTTGCATAACTTCTGAATGTGTAACTGCAGAGCCAATATAAATAAAATCGTTATCTTTAGTAATATTTTTTAATTCTTTAATTTTAGAAATATCTATTAAACATGAAGGAGATGAAAGTCTCATGTTAAGCGCTGGAACTAAAGATTGACCACCTGCTAATATTACAGATTCTAAATCATTAGATTTAAATTTTATAGCATCTTCAATAGAAAGTGCTTCGTAATAACAAAAATCTGGAGATTTCATTATAAATTCTTCCCCCCCTTTCCCCATATATTAAAATATTAAATCATTAAATCCAGATAGTATCAATATTTATTAGATCGTATTTTATGATTTAATCTATTCATTCATATGATTTAATTTATTAGTTTAAAATATATAGAATATTTTTTAAATTCTTTAAAATAATAAAGGTTAAAATATGTCTAATAATATTATTCAAATCAAAGTAGAAGGTTCTTCAAAAAGCCATTCAAGAACAGATATACTTGCTAGAGATGTAGAATGTGTAATAGATGAGCCAATTGCAAGGGGTGGGACAAACTTAGGTTTATCTCCAACCGAGACACTTATTTCATCATTGATTGGGTGCACAAATGTTATAACTCATAGAATTTTAGAAAAAATGGGTTTTAAAGTTTTTAATATGGATATTAAAGCTATAACAAAGTTTAATAGAGATGGTGTTGGACTACTTGAAGAAGTTGAAGTTCCATTTCCTGAAATATTATTAAACATTGAAATTTCAACAGATGCTTCTGAAATTGATATTAATGAAGCTAAAAAACAATTATCAATGTTTTGTCCTATTGCTAAAGTTATAAGAAATAGTGGAACTATCATTAATGAAAATTGGGTAATTATAAGCTAAATTTTTTAAAAAGGTTATTAAAATGGAAAGAAGAGAGAGGTTAAATAGTCAAAATTCAAATAATAAGCAAAAATTATTATTGAAGGATAATAAAAAAATTATATTGTGGGTTATAGTAAATTTAGAGGTTTGGGATGCTGATTTAGCTCAACCAAGAAATATTTTACCACCACCAATGGGCATTCCAATGCTTCCTGATTTACCAAATTGGAGTTGGCATGAGTATGGTATGAGAGTTGGCTTCTGGAGATTATTAAAGACACTTAAGGATCGAAAGATATGTTCAACTCTTGCTTTAAATGCAACGGTAGTTGATCATTACCCAGAAACAGTTAAAGCTGCTATGGAAGAAAAGTGGGAACCAATGGGCCATGGCTATATTCAAAGACCTATGCATAAAGTTGAAAATGAATTTGTAGATATTAAATCTGCAATTAATAAAATAGAAGACTTTACCAATACCAAAGTAATAGGTTGGGAAAGTCCAGGGCTTACAGAAACTCTTGATACACTAGATATATTGTCAGATAATGGTATTAAATATACAGCTAATTGGCCTATAGATGATCTACCTGTAGATTTAAAAGTTAAAAGTGGGAAACGTATGGTTAGCCTTCCTTACCCTATAGAAATTAATGATGTAGTAATGACTTCAATACAAATGCATAAATCAGATGAAATTTATAATAGAGGAAAATTTCAATTTGATAGATTGTATAAAGAGGCAGATGAAAACCCCAAAATTATGGCAATCAGCGTTCATCCTTACTTAACAGGGGTTCCTCATAGAATATTGTTTTTTGAAAAATTACTAGATTATATTTTAGAACATGATGGTGTAGAAATAATGACAGGAAAAAAAATATATAATTGGTATACCGATCAAGTTCCTTTTAAAAAAAAATAAAGCCTTACAATATAACTTTATAATAAAAGCGACCAATATTTTTTCTTATAAACAATGAAGTATGATTTAAAGCAGATAAACTAGGCATATAATCTAAAATAGTATTATTTGAATTAGAAATTTTGAAATCAACAGGATAAGGTGTTACTTTAAAGCCTTGTTTTTCAAATAAATATTTAGATCTTTCCATATGGAATGCAGAAGTTACAAGTGTAATAGATGATCCGTATTTTAATAACTTTAGAACCTCAACACTTTCTTGAAATGTGTTCTGGACATTATTCGTTACTAAAATATTATTTGGATTAATACCAAATTCAATAGCTTTTTCTTTAAGTATAAAGCCTTCTGGTTTCCAATTCTTAGTCCAGGGTAAACTTCCACCAGTAAACACTAAAAAATCAGCCTTATTATTATTGAAAAGTTCTATGCCAGCAAAAAACCTATCTGCATCAATCCATTCATATTTATTAATTTTATTATCACCTACCTGATGTATCATTCCACTAAGAACAATTATAGCATCTGTATTTTCAGTAGATTTAATGTCTATAGGTTTATATGGGCTTTCTAAATTTAACAAAAGATAGTTAGATATAAATATATTACTTGATATTAATAAAATAAATAATGAGAGTAATATTAAAATTCTACGATATATAAACATAGATAATATTAATAATATTAGAGTTAAGCCTAAAGGTGAGATAAGAAATGGTAATATTTTATATATATATATCATAACTTTAACTTACTATATTAAGATAATTTGTATATTATAAAAATAATTTAATATATAAATATTTATAGATCCACTTGATTATTAAATAATCCATAACCGCCATCTCTTACAGTTCTTATAATGTTTTTATCACCAGAAGCTGATTTTATAGCTTTTCTTAAACGGCTCATGTGAACATCAATAGTCCTTTCCTCAACATAAACTCCATGCCCCCAAACTAAATCTAATAGTTTAGTTCTTGAAAAAACATGACCGGGTCTCTCCATTAAAACTGTTAAAAGTTTAAACTCTTTAGGACCTAATTTAATTGGCTTGTTTTCAAAAGTAACAATCATTTCTGATAGTGATAATTTTAAATTATTGTATTCTAAAATATCATTTATTAATGATGGCCTTGAACGTCTTAATAGTGCTTTAACCCTTGAAATAAGTTCTTTAGGAGAAAATGGTTTTGAAATGTAATCATCAGCACCAGTATCCAATCCTAGAGATTTATCTCCCTCTTCGCTTCTTGCGCTTAAAATGATAATTGGTAAAAGCTTTGTATCAGTTCTTGATCTTAATATCCGGCAAACATCAATTCCTGACATATTTGGCATCATCCAATCTATAATAATTAAATCTGGATTATGATCTTCTGTAAATTGAAGGGCTTCTTTTCCATTTTGAGCTCTAATTACAGAAAAACCAGCATTTTCAAGATTAAAAGCCATTAGTTCTAATTGATTAGGCTCGTCATCAGCAATCAATATTTTGATCATAAAAAAAACTTTCTAATAACAGTTATTATTCGGGAATTTTCAAACTTGTTTCATCTGCTTTAGGTCTATGATCTGATAACATTTTACCGTTTACTAAAAAATATATTTGTTCAGCAATATCAGTCACATAATCAGCAACACGTTCAATATTTTTAGCTATAAAAAGTAAATGAGTTCCAATAGGGGCTAACTTTTTATTCCTCTGCATTGAAGATATAATTTCTAAATAATATTCTGTATGCATTTTATCAATTTTAAAATCAGAATTTCTAACTTTAATTGCTAGTTTATCGTCTTCATTGGTATATGATTCTAAAACATCTTCAAACATTTGTTGAGTTTTTTGTCCCATTTTACCAATATTAACACCTGGCAAATCTGTGTAATTCAATTCTATTAGAACTTTTGTTCTATTAGATATATTTCTAGAATAATCTCCAATTCTCTCTAAAATTGTTGATATTTTCAAAGCAACAATAACTCTCCTTAAATCAATAGCTCGTGGAGATCTTAAAGCTATAATTTCAAAACCACTTTTTTGAATTTTATCATCTAATTCATCTAGTTTTTCGTCAAAAGCAATTACTTGATTAATTTCTTCTAAATTTTGTGTTCCGAAATTATTAATACATTTTTCAAATTGATTTAAACCTAACGTTCCTAATTTAAGTAAGTTATTATTTATTTTATTTAAATCTTTATCAAATGATGAATCTATATGTTTATTTTCCATAATTAAGTCCTAACCAATTTTACCTGAAATATATGCTTCTGTTTGATTATGCTGAGGCCTAGTGAATATATCCTTAGTTTTACCAACTTCAATTAGTTTACCTAAGTGAAAATATGCTGTTCTTTTAGATACTCTAGCTGCTTGCTGCATAGAATGAGTAACAATAACTATAGAATAATCATTACCTAATTCATGAATAAGTTCTTCTATTTTTGCTGTAGCAATAGGATCAAGTGCTGAACAAGGTTCATCCATAAGAATAACTTCAGGGCTAACTGCTATTGCCCTTGCTATACATAACCTTTGTTGTTGACCACCTGACAAACCTGTTCCTGGGCTAATCAATCTATCATTTACTTCGTTCCATAACCCAGCTCTTTTTAAAGACATTTCAACAATATTTTCTAGATGAGATTTATTATCAGCTAATCCATGAATTCGGGGCCCATAAGCAACATTATCAAAAATAGATTTTGGAAATGGATTTGGCTTTTGAAAAACCATACCTATTCTTGCTCTTAATGGAACAACATCTACATTTTTATCATAAATATTTTCTTCATCAAGAGTAATACTTCCTTCAACACGGCAAATATCTATAGTATCATTCATTCGGTTAAAACATCTGAGGAAAGTTGATTTACCACATCCTGATGGACCAATAAATGATATAACTTCTTTATTACCTATATCTATAGTAACTTCATCTATTGCTTTTTTTTCAGCATAAAAAACATTAACATTTCTAGCCTTTATTCTAGCATCTTTTACAAATACGTCCCCTACTGTGTTAATTGATTTAGTTAATTCATCGTTTTTTAAATTCATTTATTTTAACCCTTTTACCAACGTCGTTCTAATTTTTTTCTTAAATAAATTGCAAATGCATTCATTGAAATTAAAAAAGTTAATAGAACTATTATTGCAGCACTTGTTTTTTGAACAAACATTCTTTCAGCAAAATCAGCCCACATAAATATTTGAACTGGAAGGACGGTTCCTGGATCAACAACACTATTTGGAACATCTACTATAAAAGCAACCATACCAATCATTAACAAAGGTGCTGTTTCACCCAATGCTTGAGCCATGCCAATAATAGTACCTGTCAACATGCCTGGCATAGCTAAAGGAATGACATGATGAAAAATAGTTTGAAGTTTTGATGCTCCTATTCCCAAAGCTGCATCTCTAACGCTAGGAGGAACTGCTCTAATTGCGGCTCTTGATGAAATGATGATTGTAGGTAATGTCATCAAAGCTAAAACCATGCCTCCAACTAAAGGAATAGATCTTGGCATTCCAAAAATACCAATAAATATTGCTAAACCCATTATACCAAAAACCACAGAAGGAACTGCTGCTAAATTATTAATATTAACTTCAATAAATTCAGTAATTTTATTTTTTTTAGCAATTTCTTCTAAATATATTGCTGTTGCAACACCAAGAGGAAAAGCAATCAACAAACATACAAATAAAGTAAGAATCGATCCAACAAACGCACCTTTAATACCTGCCATCTCAGGATTGCCTGATGCACTGCCACTTAAAATATAATCGCTGAAATTATAACTAATTCTACCTTCAGCATTAAGTTTATCAATAAACTTTATTACATTATCATTAACTCTCCTTTCATTTTCAGGAGTTTCTCTTTTTATATAGCCTCTTAAAAAGCTATCTATATCATCGTCTAAAGCAAATTTCACTTTTGTAACTGTACCAAATAAGTTGGGGTTTTGTTTAACCATTTTAGCAATTCTGACATCTTTTCCAGAAGAAATTATTTTTTTTGCTTCTTTTTTTTCTTTTCTACCCTTTGGTTCAATTAAAATAAATAAAGCTTCATTAACTATTTTACTTGCATCTCCACTAAATAAAGAATTGTCTGATAAATCACCTTTAGGATCAATTCTTTCTTTATCAAAATTAACATCAAGAGTTACATAATATTGGAAAAAACCAGGAGTACCTTTTTCAAAAATAGTATAAAATAAAAAAATCAAAAAACATGAAGCTAAACCAACAGCAAATCTACCGTACAATTTAAGTCTGCTATCTTTTGCTCGACGTTTTTTTATAGATTTTTTTACAATAGCTGTTGCATCAGCGGGATTTAAAAATTTTTTACTCATATTGCTCTCTATATTTCTTTACAACATGTAAAGCAAAAAAGTTTAATCCTAAAGTGATAATGATTAATGTTAAGGCTAGAGCAAATGCAGATAAAGTTTTTGCGGACTCAAATTCTTGATCACCAACTAAGATAGTTATTATTTGAGCTGTAACAGTAGTTACTGCTTCCAGAGGATTTCCTGTTAAATTTGCAGCTAAACCAGCTGCCATGACAACTATCATAGTTTCTCCAATTGCTCTTGAAACAGCTAAAATTATACTTGCAACAACACCTGGTAAAGCAGCTGGAATAACTATTTGAAGGATTGTTTCACTTTTAGTAGACCCTAGCCCATAACCTGCATCTCTTAAAGATTGAGGAACAGCATTAATAACATCATCAGATAAAGATGAAATAAACGGTATTATCATAACGCCCATTACTAACCCAGCAGCCATAGCTGACTCAGAAGCAATATCTAAACCAATAAGTGAACCTGAATTTCTAAGGAAAGGAGCTACAGTTAAAGCAGCAAAAAAACCATAAACAACAGTAGGAACCCCAGCTAAAATTTCTAATAAAGGTTTAAAGAATGCTCTTTCTTTTTTTGAAGCGTATTCAGATAAATAAACTGCACTATATAATCCTATAGGCACAGAGACACATAAAGCAATAAATGAAATCAAAAAAGTGCCCGCAAATAGAGGTAATGAACCGTATTGTGACAATCCTTCCTGACCTGATCCTGCTCTTTCAGCGCCCTCAAATTGAGGATTCCATACAGTTCCAAATAAAAATTCATCAATAGGAATAAGAGCAAAAAATCTAATAGATTCAAAAGCAACAGAAAATATAATGCCGACAGTTGTTAAAATTGCAATAATGGAACTAATTGCAAGAAGAGATATTACAATTTTTTCAACAGCATTTCTTGATCTAAAGTTATGATTAATTTTTGAGTATCCCAAATACCCAGATATTAACGATGTAACTATGCATAAAATTGAAGTGATAATATGAGATTTTATAACCCATGATTTCCATATATTAGCTGCATTAATTACCCATGCAGGTGGAGTTCCAAATATTAATCCGTCAACGGAATTATTTATTTGTGCTAAAGCAATAGTGAAATTAAAATCTTTAGAATTAATTATATCAGTAGGAATGTAGATTTTAATCATATTAGAAAACAAAATATCATCCCCTATAGTTAAAATAAAATAAACACCTAAAGAAGGTAAGAGAGAATAAAGTAAGGCAAAAAAACCATAATAATGTTTTAAGGAATGCAATTTATTATTTTGTAATTTTAATTTTTTAGCATTGTTTACACCAAAAAAATAAAATAAAAGGGAAATTAAAATAATAACAAATAAAAGGTAAAGATTAAACAATTGTGTAATTCTCTATTAAAAGAAATAAGGGCTAATGTAAGGTATTAGCCCTTATTATATTAATTATACTACTTAAGATCAGCAGCAGTTAAAAGAGGCAAATTAGACATTGCAGCTTTATACTTAGCTCTTTCAGAAGCAGGCATTGGTATTAAACCAGCATCAGATAAAACACCTTCATCACCCCAATGCTTTGTCCACTCAGTCATATATTCTTTCATGCCTGGAACAACACCAATGTGTTGATGCTTAACATAAAAATAAAGTGCTCTAGACACTGAATAATTATTACCAGCAATATTTTCAAAAGTTGGAGCAGTTTTACTAATTACAGCACCTTGAAGTGTATCAGAGTTTTGGTCTAAATAAGAAAATCCAAAAATTCCATAAGCGCTAATGTCTTCTTGAAGTTTTTGTACAATTAAGTTATCTTGTTCACCTGCTTCAACAAACACACCATCGGTTCTCATTGCACGACAAGTTTTAGCTTTTTTCTTTAGTGATTTCAAAATGGCCTTCATTTCCTTGTCTTTACCGCAGTAACCTTTTTCATTTACCATCTCTGCGAATGATGCACGGGTACCAGAGGTTGTCGGTGGTCCGTATACTCTTATAGCCACGTCAGGTAAAGATGAATTAACCTGCTTCCATGTTTTATATGGATTAGCTACTAAAGTATTTTCTTTAGAAGTTAGATTAACATTAGTTTTAGCTAAAGTTTTGTCAAAAGGAACAAAAGCAGTCAAAGCTTTTCCTAAATCAGCTTTAGATATATTAAGTACAGCTCCTTTTTTTGAATTAGCTACAACAATACCATCATAACCAACTTTAATTTCAGTTAAT
>JAQBXK010000065.1 GCA_027625145.1 Pseudomonadota bacterium | reverse complement strand
GAATGGCATATGAAGGACGTGGTGCCCGGGGGCGGATTCGAACCACCGACACGAGGATTTTCAGTCCTCTGCTCTACCAACTGAGCTACCCGGGCAATATTAAAAGAGTGTAATCTATAACCTGAAGAATAAGATATGTCTAGACAACAAAATAAAAAATTAAATACTTTTTAAAAATTATTTATCTATATCATATTGATTATCATAATCATCATTGTCAGAAGCTATTTTATATTTTTCTCCCAGCCAATTACCTAAATCAATATGACTACAACGTTGAGAGCAGAAAGGATTTGTTTTTAAATCCTTATTAAAATAATTTTTACAAATTGGGCATTTAATTTGTTTATTTTTTATATTTTTCATTAATTTAAATCAATCAATTCACCATAATTAATTGGTAAATCATTTCTTTCTAAAATAGAAATAAATTCTGGAGTTTTTTTCTTCTTAATTTTTTTAAATAAGTTTTTTCCACATATAAATTGAACATTATTTTTAGATTTAATCTCTTTTGACTTTCTCCACAAAGACCTCAAATGATTTTGAAATATAAAATCATTATTATCCTTATAAAAATCTTCTAATAAACCTATATTTCTTGGAATATACATCTCGTAAAGCAACAACCTTGAAAAACCTAAAAAATCTCCGTCATTAAAAGTAGTTTTTCCTGCTGAAACAATTTCTTCATGGAACACTTTTCTTTTGGGCAAAGACATTCTTGGAAAATCTATTAATATCATTCCTCCAATATTTCTTAATTTAATCTCAGCTAAACATTGTTTAAATGCTAACATACAAAAATCATATAATTGCTTGGGAGTATTTAATATTAGTTTTTCTGTATCTATATCTATAAGTGTAGCTGCTTTTGTTTTCTCAATCCAAATCATACCGCCCCCATTGACCTTAATATTTGGATTTAGCGCGTTATAATAACATCTATCTAAATCTAATATATCCCAATAGATTGCGTGACTATCATTTATTCTAGGTAGATCTTTAGTAAAATAAAAATATATAATTTTATCTACTGTGTTCATTGTTTCTATTGTTTTTTGTAAATCTATTGTTTCATTTAATAGTTTCGCTTGAACAGGCTTGTCATCGAATTTGTCACTCATTATAATTACTTTAATTAAAGAGCCCTCTTTAATCGACTGAAAAACACCTCTAACAGTTATAATAGAATTATTTTTCAAACGGGCTCGTGCAACTCCGCCATTTAATTTTTTAATAATAAAAGCTTCATATATATTACCAATTATTGGAGGATTAGCATCGTACCAAGAAATAAATTTTACAATTTTTTTTTCTAATATTTCTACAATTCTTGTTTCTTCGGCGCATTTATCAATTAAAATAAAATGACTATAAATTTTATTTATCATTATTAAATTTGTAATCAATTGACACAAGTGTTCTATAAAGCTCTGCTAAAGGCAAGCCTACTATATTACTATAAGAACCTGAAATAAAATTAATCAACGATGCTGCCATTCCTTGAATAGCATAGCCGCCAGCTTTATCCTGCCATTCATTAGAATTAATATAACGTGCTATTTCATTTTTATCTAATCTCTTAAATTTTACGATAGATTGCACAGTTTTTATTCGTATTTTATTATTTGGAGATGACAAAGCAAACGATGTATAAACTTTATGCCTTCTTCCAGATATTTTTTTTAAACACGCTTCTGCTATTTCAATATTTATAGCTTTAGGTAAAATCCTTCTCCCAATTGTAACTATAGTGTCTGCAGACAAAATAATAGATTTAGGATAATTAGCTTGAAAAATAATATTTTTTTCATTAGCCATTCTTTTTACGTAATCTATTGGCAATTCTTTTAAATTTATTTTTTCATCAATATTTGGAGTTACTATTAGATCTGGAGTAATGCCTATTTGCTCTAATAAAGCTATTCTTCTGGCTGACCCTGATGCGAGAATAAAATTTTGATTAAACTTATTCATAAATATAAAACAGCCTTTAAAAATTAAAAAACTATTTAAATCTAAATGTAATTCTACCTTTACTTAAATCATAAGGTGTCATTTCTACATTAACTTTATCACCAAGTAAAACTCGTATTCTGTTTTTTCTCATTTTCCCACTAGTATGAGCTAATACTTCATGCTCATTTTCAAGCTTTACTCTAAACATTGCATTAGGTAAAAGCTCTTCAACTGTTCCAGAAAACTCTATTACTTCTTCTTTAGCCATATAACCTCTTTCAAATCAGATTTACTTGTAATCTGACCATTCCTGTTAATTAGTCAAGATTTTTTATATTAATTTTAATAAATATTAATTATTAATTCTTAATGCTACAGATAAAGCATGAGCGTCTAAACCTTCAGCTTTAGCTAGCGTAATTGCATGTTTCCCAATAATTGAGAGATTTTCTGCATTACAATGAACTACCGAACTTCTTTTATAAAAATCTAAAACACTTAATCCACTTGAAAATTTAGCTGTACCACTAGTAGGCAAAACATGATTGGGACCTGCTACATAATCCCCAATAGCCTCAGGTGTGTTTTTACCAATAAAGATTGCGCCAGCATTTTTAATTTTTTTAATACATTCTTCTGCTTTATCAAAAGATAATTCCAAATGTTCTGGGGCTATAAAGTTTATTAAATCTAAAGCTTCTTCAATGTTTTTTACTATTATTATAGCCCCTTTATTATACCAAGAGGTACTCGCAATTTTCGATCTAGATAAATCTTTAAGAAATTTTTCTATTGCAATTTCAACTTTTATAGAAAATTCTAAACTATCTGTAATGAGTATCGCTTGTGCCTGCTCATCGTGTTCAGCCTGTGATAATAAATCAATTGCAATATGCTCTGGAGAAGATTTATCATCAGACACTATCAAAACTTCAGAAGGACCTGCAATAGAATCAATTCCAACTATACCAAAAACCTGTCTTTTTGCTTCAGCAACATAAGCGTTGCCAGGCCCAACAATTTTATTTACAGGCTCTATTGTTTTAGTTCCATACGCTAAAGCAGCAATTGAATGTGCGCCGCCCATACAAAAAACTTCTGTTACACCAGCAATATATCCAGCTGCTAAAACTATTGAAGATTTTTTTAAATCTGATATTGGACTAACCATTACTCGCCTTTCTACACCAGCAACAAGCGCAGGAATAGCATTCATTAATACTGAAGATGGATAAAGAGCTTTGCCGCCAGGAACATAAAATCCAGCAGATTCTATAGAGTTATATACCAAACCAAGTTTAATACCTTTACTATCCGTATAATTAATATTTTTAGGCACTTGTTTTTTATGAAAAGCTTTAATTCTATTCGAAGCAAAAACTAGTGCTTGCTTTTGTTCTTTTGGTAAACTTTCATAAGCTAATTTAAGAGTAGATTTATCAACATTAAGTTTTTCAACTTTATCCACTTCTATCTTATCAAATTTTCTTATCAATTCTAAAAGAGCACTATCACCTGATTTACGAACTTTTTGTATAATTTCAAAAACTATATCGTATACATTATGATTATAGTTATCATCTTTGCTTAACAATGATTTAAGTTCGGACTTAAAATTCATGTCATAGGATTTTAGAATTTTAACTTTTTTTTTAGTCATTTATTACTTTTCCAACTTTATCTATCCAAGGCTGAATCAATGAAGAACTTGTTTTCAAAAAACTTCTATTTACAGCTAATCTTGTTGATACTTTACATATCTCTTCTACTTCAACCAAGCCATTTGCAATCAACGTTGAACCAGTTTCAACTAAATCAACAATTCTCTTACATAAACCCATAGAAGGGGCTAGTTCCATAGCGCCATTTAACTTAATACATTCTGCATGTACACCCCTAGATTCAAAATATTTACGTGTCATATTGGGATATTTAGTTGCGACTCTTACATGACTCCATGTTCTAGGGTCCTCTTTCATTAAAACTTCTTTTTGAGCTGCAACTACCATTCTACACTTTCCAACATCTAAATCATAAGGAGAATATACCTCTGAATGATTAAATTCAGTTAGAACGTCACTGCCAACAAAAGCCATTTGAGCCGCACCATATGCTAAAAAAGTAACAACATCAAAGGAACGAACTCTAATCAAATCAATATTACTTATATTACTTTTGAACCTTAACCTTCGATCTTTTACATCAAAAAAGGATGCTTCAGGTTCAATGCCTGCTTTAGATAATATTGGAAGCACTTGATCTAATATTCTACCCTTTGGCAAAGCAATAGTAAAATTACTATTATTAACCATCTCTAACCCCTAACTTTTATATTATTTATGGCTTGGTTTAAATTTTGTTGGCCAAGGAATGTCTATGTCTTCTATGACTCCAAACACCTTATCTATTATTAAAATAATCTCTACAGACGAAGAAAAGTGTAAAGTTATTTTTTTACTTTTATACGAAATTGATAATAAATTCAAAAAATTTATATCTAAAACATTATCAAAATTAATATAATCAACTTTTTTTACATTTTTTATCTGCATGCCAGATATAACTCTATAATTAATTTTACTGTCTTTTAAAGTATTTTTTTTGTTTTTTTCCCAACAATATCTTGAGAATGTTGCTAAAAAAAATCCTTCTTTTTTATCAAACATTAACTCATCTTTTGAAAAAATTCCATCTTGGCATAAATAAGAAAATATTTTTAAATCTTCACAAGTTAAAGCGGTTAATTTAATTTTTTTTTGAACGTTCATGAAATTAACACCTTTATTAAATTCAAAATTCTTATTTTGACCTGTTAATAATAGCTCCAAGATTAGATAATTTATCTTCTATTTTTTCATACCCTCTATCTAAATGGTGTATTCCATCAATTTCAGAAGTTCCAGAAGCAACTAATGCTCCTAAAATTAAAGACATAGAGGCGCGAAGGTCTGAAGCCATTACTTTTGAAGCATACAAATTTTTAACGCCCCTGATAGTAGCAGTTTGATTATCAGTAGTTATATTGGCTCCCATTCGAAGTAATTCTGGCACATGCATAAATCTATTTTCAAAAATTGTTTCTTTAACATAACAGTTTCCATCTGCAATTGACATTAAAGCCATATATTGAGCTTGCAAATCAGTTGGAAAACCAGGGTGAGATTCAGTCGTTATATTATATGAAATTGGTCTTTTAGAAGATGATACATTAATAGAATTTTTATTAATATTAACTTCGCACCCAGTGAACTTTAGTATTTGTAAAAAAAATTCTAAATCAGTTGGACGAATATTATTTATTTCTATATTACCTTTTGTTATAGCAGAAGCTATCGCAAAAGATCCTGCTTCAATTCTATCTGGAACTATATCATGACAAACAGGATTCAATTTTTTGACACCATTTATAATAATTGTACCAGTTCCAGCGCCTTTAATGTTTGCCCCAGCGCTAGTTAAACATTTAGCTAAATCAATAATTTCAGGTTCATGAGCTGCATTTAAAATTTTAGTTTCTCCCTTAGCTAAAACAGCTGTCATTATAGCACTTTCTGTAGCACCTACAGAAACTTTAGGAAAATCAATGACACCACCTTTTAAACCTTCCGAGCCAATAGATGCAATAATAAACCCAGAATCATATTTTATATTTGCTCCTAAAGATTCCATAACAAGTAAGTGTAAATCAATCGGCCGAGCACCAATCGCACATCCCCCAGGAAGAGGCACGCGCGCAGAACCAAAAGAAGTTAATAAAGGCCCTAAAACTAGTATAGAAGCCCTCATTTGCCTCACCAGATCATATGAGGCCTCATTAATTTTAGGGTGACCATTACATTCAACTTTATCATAGGTCCAATTTATATTTATACCTAATTGAATTAATAACTTAGACATTAACCTTGTATCAGCTAAATTAGGCATATTTAATAAAGTTAAACCTTTATTTAAAATCAGTGATAATGCCATCAATGGTAATGCAGCATTTTTTGCTCCACTAGTTTTAACCATCCCTTTAAGAGGATAACCCCCAGTTATATAAATTTTTTCTTTATCATTTTGTAAAAATAATGTCATAATTTTAATTTGTCTCTATTGGTTCTTTTGCTTAAAATCAAGCTTTGCAACTCCAATTTTATCTAATCTTTTTCCATCAATTTCACTTTTGTCTCTATCAGATAATTGTGCTTTTCTTAATTTTAAATTATTTTTTAAATTGCTTGATAGTATGTTTTTTTTGATATCCTTTTTTATCATAACAACTTTTCCATTCCTATTTTAATTAATGTAATAACTTTAAACTAACAAATTTTTATAAAAAAATTTAATTAAAAAT
>JAQBXK010000003.1 GCA_027625145.1 Pseudomonadota bacterium | reverse complement strand
TTTAGATATGTTAGAAGAACAAAATAAAAAAGAATATGAGTTAGATAAAAAACATTCAATACAAATGGTGTTCACACCAACAGAAATAAACAATAGACATATGTTTAGATTATCAGCAGATCAATTTATTTTCCCAAATTTAAATGGAAGCAGTGTTAGACAACAAACTAGTGTTAAAAGAAAATTGTTCTATTAAAAATGATTCCTTCATACTTACAGTTTAATCAAAATAGATTGGAAAGGTAAAGAGTAATTGATATTTTACTCTAGATAGTATCATGGTTTATAAATCAGTATTTCCATAATTTTTTAACTTCATCAATTATTAAAAAACTACTATTTTCATATTGATGAAAGACCATTTCTTTTGCTTTTTCTTCAGATTCAGCTTCTACAATTAAAGAATTATACTTTTTTTCTTGTCTTCCATTATGATGTTCAAAGTGTAAATGGAACTTAACTTCAAAATCTGTTTTCCAATTGTTCATCTATAACCTATTAAGAAAATAATTTTATTTGATAATTATCAAATTTTAACTAATTAATATAGAATGTATATTATCAAAACAATAATATTTTTATTAATTATGATCACTCAATCTTATTCTGACACAATTTTAAAAGATAATTTTCAAAATCCAGAAAAATGGTCTTTTGTTTCTGACAAGGTAATGGGTGGCGTCTCATCAGGAAAAGTTTTTTTTAATTCTAAAGATAATAAAAACTTTGCCTATATTTCTGGTAATGTTTCTACAAAAAATAATGGTGGATTTATTCAAATTCGTAGAAAGCTTAATAATATTAATTTAAGCAAATCTCAATTTATTAAAGTAATTGCTAAAGGCAATAATCAAAAATATTTTGTACATATAAGAACAACCGGAACATTTTTCCCATGGCAATATTATCAATTAGATTTCAATGTTGAGGAAGATTATAAGGTAATAAAACTCCCGATTAGAGAATTTAAGAGATCAGGTTCCTTTTTATCTAAAACAATTAATCCTCAAAATATTACATCAATAGGGTTAGTTGCTTTTGGAAGAGATCATTTAGCAGAATTGTATATTCAAGAAATAGAGTTTATTGAATAAATTAATTTATTTATAATATATCTACATTATTCTTTATTTAATGGTTTCTTTGTTTTTTTCCATGGTGTTCTCCAAAAAGGAAGATTGTTTCTGTATGCTTTTGTATCTGCCCATAATGAATAAGAACTGTAATAACTCCTATAACCTTCAATAAAATTATCAGATTCACCTATTAATAGTTTACTAAAAAGTTTATTAAAGTCATCAGGATTTTCTAAAAATTCATTCCATAAATTAATGTCAAAACCTTTTTCTTTTATTTCTTTTTCCGCCGCTTCTTCACCATCTTTAAAACTCATTAAATAATCTCAATATTCTAAAAATTAGTTTTTTATAATCATAGTTTAATCAAAATGATTGAGGTAGGCAAAAGGTAATTGATAATTTTCTTTAAAAGAAAAATACTTAGTAAGTAAATGTTTAGTTAAATAATTCGTTTTATTTAATACCAAAAATTTTTACTAATACAGGACAATCTCTCAGGCATTGTGCCCATTTTAATAGTCCCTTCACTTAAAATAATAGGTTTGAGGTTTTTGGTAACTTTATCTAAATGCCAAGCAAAATCAATGCCTAGATATGCGTATTTATCTTCAAAAAGTATAAATGATGATGGCTTTTGTCCTACAACTTTACCAACTTCAATAAATTTACCATTTACCCTTTTGAAAGCATTTGCAAATATTTCATTCTCATTACTTTTAAATATAAATTCAAGAGAGACTGTGTTTTTTAAGTTTTGGCAAAGTATGCCTGAAGTAGGTCCTTGAGCGATTGCATTAATTGAAAAAAAAAATAAGAAGAAAAAAATATAACTTAATTTTATTAATTTCATCCTAGCTCCTTATAATAAAGCATTAGGTTACATGATTTTTAAAAAAATGAAATAAAGATAAAAATTTAAATAAATATAATGTTAAGTATTATTACTTTATGAAAATATTTATAGTTTGAAATTAATTTAAATAGATGGAGAAGGTATAGACTGTTTGGTATTTAATTTTTAATTGATGGTTACATAAATAGAAAAAATAACAAATAATACTAATGAGATACATGCATATACTGCTACCCAATACCACCAATTTTTTTTATCATCATCATTCATAATTTTACTTTCCAATGCAAGATAAACAGTTGAATGAAACTCTAGTTTTTTTTAATCATATTTAACTGCTTTGACTATGTTAAAGTTATATTAAGAGCTGAATCATTTTTTAACACTCATTTCATGTTCAGGAAAGTATCTTGTAATGATTGTTACATCAAAAAAAGAAAGGATTTAAGTGTTAGTTTTTCTTTCTAATAGAAACTTAAAACTAAATTTTAGTAGTTCATTTTTAGTAATTTTTTGATAAATTATATCTGTTAGAGTAACAATATTTTTAGTTGAAGTATTCGAGTTAACTATAATTTCATATTTATTTTTAGAGAGTTCTTTGATTAAGATTGACATGTTAACAGTTTAATCAAAATAGTTGTATAAGGTAAACAAGTAACATTACCTATCAATAATATCTACTTTTAGACAAGCGTATAATACTTGCCCTGATAAAGATAATGTTTGATTTAATTCAATTTTTAATATTAGAATAATAATAAATACTATTTAAAAGGATGGTTTTTATGACAAACATAATTGAAACCAAGTTTGGTACACTAGTAAGTCCTAATAAAATTGCTTATGGGAGTGCTTCAAGTATAAAAAAGAGTGGTGCTTTTTATAACTTTTCTATTAGAATTAGTAATGATGATGTAAGAGAATATTCTTTTACTGATTTGGGAAGAGCCGAGTATATGAGAAGAATAATGATAGGACATTTAGAAGAAAAGATTAAAAAAGAATTAAAAAACTCTGAACAAAAATAATTATTAAAATTAAACAGTAATTGATATTTTATTATATAAACTTTTGTGATTTATATAATAATTCTTAATTGTTAGCTTTAATGTGAACTGGTTTTATATGAAGATGTATTCAATAAACCATATAATTCCTAAAAGCATTTGTAAACATAAAAAAATATATAGAGATTTCTTTAATTTACCGTCTCCATCATTCCACCAAGTACGAAGTCTTTCTTGAGATTCTTTATCCATAATAATTTACCTATCATTCTAATATTAACGATAATTATTCCTCTTTATCGGCATTATTTTTTGTTAAGTAAATTCCTAAACAAAAACCTCCAATTGTTAAAAAATTTATAACAAAATTAGGTTCAACCCAATCTCCAGTTCTCAACAAACCCCATATTAAACAACTGCCGACTATTATCCAACCTATCGTCTGTTTGCTCATAATATAATTCTCCTAGGAACGATAAATAGTTATTTAACTTTTGATTGTTTTAAATACTCATAGTTTAATCAAAATGATTAAGAAAGGTAAAGATAAGATTAATATTTAAGTTTGGAAAATATTCTGATTTCTAAATTAGATTTTGAGTATCATTTTTGAAGGAATTAGTATTATGGATTTAGTTCCATGGATGGATTAATTTTTAGTTACTATTGATTATTATTCTGTTATTTTTTTATCTTATTAAAGAAATCTTTTTTCTATAGTATTTTATAGAAGCAAAAAATAAATTAAATAGATGTCAATATGAAAAAACTAATCAATGATATTTATCAATTAAAGAGTTATGAAAAAATAATTATTTTACTTGGTTTTATGGGACTAATTCCATTTATTATTGGATTATTAGATTTATGGTTTAATCAAGGAAATCTTATTTTTCCTATTAATATCGCTAAAAATTATGGTGTAATAATTTTAACTTTTTTAGGAAGTGTCTATTGGGGTATTGTATTAAATCAAAACAAAATGAATGCTTTTACAAATCAATTTAAAATCTTTATGTTGATTTGGTCAATTACACCTGCGTTTCTAGGTATGATAACTTTGTTAATTGATAAAAGAATTAGTTTAATAATTTTGTCATTAGGATATTTGACTTGTCAGTTAGTAGATGAATTTTATAATAAAATTTTGTTATTTCCTAATTGGTACATTTTCCTAAGAAGATGTCTTTCTATTACTGTCATAACAGTATTAATTTCTTCTTACTTTATATTAAAACATTAAAATAATTTAAATTATAGATGTACTATGTTTGTATTTAAATTAGTTCAATGATCATTCTTGCTTTATATTAAACAAATTAGGATACGATTTCGCCGATTAACATAACTGGTTCCGTATTAGTAAAATTTAGAATATCTTCAAGCACAGGACCAGCTCCTGATAATGCTAAATCCATAGCTGATTGATTTTTAAAAATCATCGTTGCAATAGCATAGTATGTAGGAGTTTTATTAGGTCCACCAGCGATGCCTTTTGTAACAAGGGTGTCATCTAAATGGTCGCCAAATGTATCTTTTACAAGTTTCATATGTTTAGAAAAATAATAATCATAATCAAAGTTTGTTGTTTCTGTTATTGGGTATAATACTTGAAGTGAAATTGACATTAAATTACCCCTAATTATGTTGGTTAATTTTTAATAGTTGGATTAATTCAAATTTTAATCATTAACATGCATTATATTTAATATTTCTGTTTTTTTATCATATATAATCTAATTCTTAAATGGAAGATAAAGAATTATATGACCTATTTGTAATTATTTTATGTTTTCTAATTAAAATAGTTGTGAGGGTTAAAGGTAGGATTGATATTTAATTTTGTAATTTATCATGATTTCTAGATTATATTTTTTGTAAATCTATAAGATTGAGGTTTTTTTTATTCGTTTCCATCGCTAACAGTTAAAGAATTAACTTCGCCATCATAAATTTCAGTGTCTATCTTGTTAGGATTACAACATACTTCACAGTCAAATATCTCAGTGTTATGACCACTAAAATTTTGGTCTATTCCTAGATCAATTTCAAACGTTTCAAAACAAAAGTGACATGTTATAGTTTGTTCATTTGATACCATCGTTCATTTTCCATTATAAAATAAATAGTTCTAAAACCAATAGGTATTTTCATACTCAATGTTTATTAAATAATAATTAATAAAATCTAATTATATTTGAAATAGAAAAATGGGAGTATACTTTTTTAAACTTATTTCTCTTTTAAACTTGCAATTTGTGTTACATATATTGAATAACAAAATCCTATTATTGCAGCAACATCTACCCAATTAAATGTTTCATTTGTTCCACCAATAATTCTGTAAATACCATAGATAAAACAAACAACTCCTAATAACCAGCTTTGTGCATATTTGAAATCCATTTTAACTCCATTAATAAACTTTAATTTTAATATATTCCCATTTGATCATTTAATACACCAATGCAATGAGACATATCTAAATTTCTTAAGATCTCCTAAAGTGGTTCATTTGCATCTAGAGTTTACTGTGTTGTATCTAATAAGTGATTATAATTAATTATTAAAACCCTGTCACGACCAGTAATAGGTTCATCTAATTTTATATGAATATTCCTAAACCACTTGCTGGTAAACGTTGTTTAATAGTGAGAAGAGGAAAGACTAAGTTATTTTCTTTCCAACCATCCATATATTCTTCTGCTTCTTTTCTAGTTTCAAACTTATATATGACACAATCTCCATCGTAGATAACTTGAAATTCTTTATTACTAGTACCCATATATTTCCTTTAGACGATTTCTATCTTTTAATATAATTAAATTATAAAAATTTAACGTCAACTTTTGACTGTTTTAATAATTTCTATGTAAATATGACATACTTTTTTAAAAAATAATATTCAATAAACAAACTGATTATCAAAAAACACACATGATCAGAAAGAGATTCGATTGATGTTATTTTTTAGTTAAGTTTTTTTCTTTTTTCATTATAATTTAAAAATGAAAACATTTTTATTTAGAATGAGTCGTTTGGTTCCTTTAATGTTCTTAATTTTAATGGGTTCTAAAACAATTATGTTTGTTAATTCATATATTGATAACTTTTCTAAAAAAATTGATGACTACTTATTTATCCAGTTCACACTTGGGTTAACCATTGATATAATTGTGTCCATATTTATTGTCATCCTAATTAATTGGGTTACTTTTGGAAGTTTTTCTTTATGGATTAATAAAAAAACATACTCTGATAATATTTTAAACAAGAGCAATTCTAAGTATAGAATAAGTAGAACTCTATCAATTTTTTGTATGTTTATGTTATTGCTGTATTTTATCTTACTAATTTTGCATTATATAGAAAGTAACGAGTTAGTTTTTAACAGACAAATTGCTCCTAATTTGCCTCTTATTACTTATCTAATGATGTCTTCAACTATATTGCTTTTTAATTGGTTATATTTTAGAAAAACAAGTCTATGGATTCATAATCCAATTTTGAATATAAAAGATGATAAAACTCAATAAGAAAATAAATTAACTTAATGCATCTCAAATTAAATTTGAGAACGCAGCTTAATCCATATTAAAATTATCATTACAATAATAATAAAATAACAAATATATCTGATATATTTTTGTATCTTTTGAAGAAGAGGAAGTTTAAATATTGATTTCATTTAGCAATAATTTCATTTTAGAAGAATTTAATCTGCACCATCTAAATCCTTTTATATTTTGTAATTGAGATTTAAATCTCCATCGAAATTGATGTTTAAAAATACGAATACAGTTATAGCAAAGTAACATCCAGTTATTCTCATCTATTGTCTTCTTACAATTCTAAACAGTCTTAAAAGAAAAATTACAGTTTTCACATAAATGGTTTTTTTAAAAAACATAATAAATTCATACCATCTAATGATGAGTTTTTTTTTCTTTAAGAACATTTTCCATCACAATTTTTAAAGACTCAAATAAGTCAATTGCAACAATCTTTTCATCTTCTGTAAGAGATAAGAATTGTTTATCAAGTTGTTCTTTGTTTGTTCCATTAGATCGTAATTTTATCCATACTGGGTGTTTTTGTATTTCTTCTAGTGTTTTATATTTCATTTGGTTTCTTTAAGATTTTGTAGATAATTGATTAACGTATCTATACTTCCAGATGCAATTAAGAATTGAACTATTTCTTGATTATAATTTATTATAATTAAACAAAGAATAATTCCTAAAAGTAGATTAAACACCAATCACCACCATTTTCTTATATCCCTTTAAAATAATCTGTACATACAGATATGTTAAATGAATTTTTAGATGGAAGATTTAATTTTGTAAAAATAAAAATAAAAAATGTTGCGCTCGAGAAGATTCGAATTCCTGACTCCTAGACTCGCAGTCTAGTGCTCTATCCAGTTGACCCCTTTAAACCCTTATTTTCTCACATATTTATTTTTGATTAAGTATACTTTTTAGTGCCTTACTGTGTCACATCTGAGGTTATTTAATTGATGTATGATTAATGTTTCTCTCTGGATACTATTGTGGTTTATAGATTAGGTTTTTGTTTAACCTAATCTAACTTTTCTAAATAATTCTTCCGTTTTTTCTAATTTTGTAAATCTATATTTTGGATTTTCTGTTCCATAACCATTTTCATCATAGATATGTGAAACTCCCTCTTCTTTGGTATTAAACTTACCCTCTTCAACATAGATTCTACCTTCCCCAATTCCAAAAAATACATCAATAGGTTTTTCTTCATTAATGTATTCTTCTAACTTTCCATACTTTTGCGCTAATTCTTTATACCTTTCATTTTTAATTGGTTCACATTCATAAAGGTAAACATCATCTCCTCTTTGACTTATTTCATATGAGTGTATTTCATCTTCAAACATTTCTCCACTTTCAATTCTTCTTTTAAATTCCTCTACATTTTCCATATCATTTCTAATCCATTCCTCATCACATTTAGTAATTTTGGTTAGATATTTTAATTCTTCAGTCAAATATACAAAACAACAATGTGGTATGTATCTACTTTTTATCATTCCCATAACGTCTAACCTTTTCCCAAACATAATTATTTTATATACTTATGAACTTCTCTATCTCAATCCACCTTTACCCAATCTTTCCTTATTAACCTTTCAAACATTTTTTTATGTAATTCATCATCTTTAGAACATTTATACCAGACTTTTTTCTTAGATTTGCATGTAAAATTCTCTGGTTTCAAATCGTTATTTTAAGTTGGATGAAATTCTATAATCTAATCTGAGGTTATCTGTAAGATATTTTGACATTGTCAAAGTTTAATCAAAATACATATTAAAGATAAAGAGTAATTGATATTTCTCTCTAGATACTATCGTGTTTTATAGATTAGGTTTTGACTAAGCTTCTTTGTAAAAGTATAATATCCAGGATAGAGAAAATCTTAAAATTAAATTTAAATTAGTTAGATGAATAATGAACATTCTTACATTAACTCCAATTTTTGCATCAATTTTTACTTTATTTTATTTGTTTTTATCATTTCGTATAGGATATTTAAGAGGCAGTCCTGTTATGAAACTAATTTTTAAAATGGACGAAGAAATATCAGAGGAAAAGTTACAAAGAAATGTTAGAGCACATGGAAATTTTTCTGAATACACCCCCATTTTCTTGATTCTTTTAGTGATTTTAGAAATTACAGGAAAATCTTCTTTTAACTATCTATTAATAATTAGTCTGGTTTTTTTATATGGAAGATTGGCACATGCAATTTGTTTTGCGTTTTACCAATCCAATCCTTTTTTAAGAATTTCTGGAATGTTATTTACTTATTTAAGTCTCGGTGTTTTTTCAATTCAATTGCTTATAGAAACAATTGATTTTTAACATATTATAAACATTGATTTAATTTATTTTTTGATATCTAATTATAAATATAAATGTTGTGAGGAGATAATTTTATGACAAATATAATTGAAACCAAATTAGGCGCACTTGTTAGTCCTAATAAAATTGCTTCTGGGAGTGCTTCGAGCATAAAAAAGAGTGGTGCTTTTTATAACTTTTCTATTAGAATTAGCACTGATGATATAAGAGAATATTCTTTTACTGATTTGGGAAGAGCAGAATATATGAGAAGAATAATGATAGGACATCTAGAAGCAAAAATTAAAAAGGAATTAAAAATTTCTAAAAATAAATAATTTCACTTTATGTAATTTTTTTAGAAAAATTGTTAAAAATCTTACTATATTAATTTATATCCAAATTTCTTAGAAATAATATGTACGATAATTACAAATAAAATTGTTATTACGATACTTAAAATTATTGACCTATAAAATCCAAATTTATTTATGAAGTAAGGAAAAGTTATAAACATTGGCAATGTGGGTATGACATATAACAAAGTATATGACATATGATTAGAAATTTTTTCTAAAGAACTATTTTCATAATACAACCAAAATAAAATAAAAAATGTTGTTATAGGCATTGCAGCAATAATTCCACCTAATCGGTCATTAAATTTTGCAATTTCACTTATTGATACAATTAATATTGCAGTTATAAAAATCTTTATAATGAAAAAAGACATGCTATATCCTTATTTTAAAAACTGAGATGATATTGCTGTTGATCCTTGCATACGTCAAATTGATCCTTGTTAATACTAAATATGTCTAAGTTTAATCAGAATAGTTGTTATTGGTAAAAAGTAATTAATATTTCTCTCTTGATACTACCGTGGTTTATAGATTAGGTTTTGTTTGTCAGTTTTAAAGGGTAGGAGTACCTAGGTTATGCCTAAATTGGATACTCCATTTGCCTTGTGTAGAGACAGCAATCCATATCACCTGAATAATGATATCTGTATTGCCTGATTTATTTATTCTTCTCATTAAAAGTTTAAAAACCACAGACGAATTGGAACGTGCCACTTCTTCAATTTTATCCATTTCCGTATGGGACCAGTTTGATTCAGTATCCTTTATTATATCCCATGGCATTTGATAATTAGTTCTATAGTCCTCTTCATCTTTAATTGTGATCGAAACACCATTATAATTTTGGTAGGTAAAAGGAAACTTTACACTATCGAGATATTCTCGTTCATCTTGAGCATTAATTGCGTTGTGGTGTTTATAAACTATATCTTTTGAAGTGTTAGGCATTGAAGTTTTTAACTCTTAGGATTAATTGATTAGATACTATTTTAGTTTATAGATTAGGTTTTAGTCACTTCTACTTTTTTTCCATTTTCCCATATACCTTCTATTTTTTTACCATTTATAAAAGTATAAGTTCCTTGTCCATGCATCTTATCATCTTTCCATTCACCTTCATATTTATCGCCATCTGCATAAGTAAAAGTACCTTGTCCATGTATGTGATTATTTTTCCACTCACCTGTGTACTGGTCTCCCTTTTCCCAACTATAAGTTCCTTGTCCATTCATGTTACCATCTTTGTATTCACCTATATACTGATCTCCAATTGACCATGATAATGTACCAATACCATTGACTTTTCCATTCAAACATTCTCCTGACCACGTAACAATTTCTTCTGGTTGAGGATCTGAATTCCAAACAAGGCAATTTGGTTTATCTGTGGGAAACCATTTTTCTTTCAATGCCCAACTTTTTGATGACAGACATGTAATTGAAATTAAAAATGATAATATGACGAATAGTTTTTTCATACTCATAGTTTAATAGAAATGATTGTTAAAGGTAAAGAGTAATTGATATTTCTCTCTGGACATTATTGTTGTTTAAGGAGCGGTTGTAGGTCGGTACAAGACAGTAATACCACCAATTTGATGCACTACCTCTGCATTCAACTGGTGTTCAATCTTTGTAAATTGCTCAGTTCGTTTATTTTTATCTGCTCCTCTGATACGAACTTTAATCAGTTCATGAGCATTGAGAGCGATATCAACTTCAGCAAGGACAGCATCAGTAAGACCGTGCTGACCGATCATGACAACAGGTTTTAGTGAGTACCCTTTTTTTCGTAACGCTTTTTTTTGAACACTAGAAAGTTTTTTTCCCATGGTAAATACCTTATTTATGTATGCGTTGAATGTTATTCAACTTTTACTGATTTAGCGAAGAGTTCTTATAAAAAGAACACTCTCATTAATTAACTTTCTATTCAAGTCTGTTTTACAGTTTACAAACGATTTAATAATCTACTATTTGAAGTAAATCCAGATGCATTTTCTGAAAAAACAACTTCAAACTTATCTTATGATTAAATTACTTTAAGATTAAGTTTGTTTTATCAGTTTATTTCTTTTCAATATATATAACTATTATAATGATAGTTTACATAAAATAATTGTGAGTGGTATATTGTCTCAATATTGTTAGGATAATAGTTTTAAAAGTGTCATTGTTTCAAATTTAAAATCTAAGTTTTTCTTAAATTTAGTATTATCAGATTTAAACTTATCATCTTCATAACAACTAAAACAGAGTTCAATTTGTCTTCCTTTTTCAGACAAGAATATTTTTGTTGGTATAGTTTCATTTTTGTAATCAGGGTGAGGGTTTCTTTTTCTTTTACACCACATACATTTAGCGTTTAATTTATTATATTTAAAAGTCATTATATTAATATTTCTGTATTTTTTTCTTAATCAATTACTTAAAAACTACTATTATAATATTGAATTTATATGGATATTTAAAAATCCTTGTTAAGTAACAATTTTTCATATTTTCTGTTCATTTAAAAATGTCTCATTTGAGTATTTTATGAATGATTATTTTCTTTTAAAATTATTAAGTAAGTATAATCTAGATAACTATTATGCTTTTAAAGTTCAATTAAAATAGTTAAAGAAACTGTCTTGTAATTAAGAAAAAATAAATTATAATGATATTATGTGTATAGCTTCTTCATCCAGTTTATTATCACCTTTTCTTTTTGCGCTAATTTCTTTTATTGGTATATGGAACTACTCCAAAATTAAGAATTACATAATGAATAATTATTCTAAGTATTTTATACAATAATTTACAATTAAATTTATATAATCAATATTAATGGAGATTAAGTGCAAAAATTAATTTTTGATAATTGGTCTTTTATTATGAATCATAATAAAAATCCACTTAAAAATATTCCAGATACAAATACTAGACATATGATAATGCAAATCTTGGCATGGATGTGGTGCATTATGTTTTCATTGTATTTTACCAGTATGTGGATATTTGGAATAACAACAGTTCTACATATTCTTTTATTGGGTGCTATTGCTATTACAGTTGCAACTTTTGAAACTGCAAAAAGAAAACCAAAATTTTTTGGCGGATATTATACTCCTAGTAGAAGTCGTGCAATTTATTATCAAGGAAAAAGAATAGAGTTAGATCCTAATGATAAAGGTGGAGAGCATGAATAAAAAAAATAAGAGTGATAAACTATATTCAAATGGAGTTTGTCTTTTTAATCAATCACTCTTAATTCTATTTAGACTTCTATACTGAAACCATATTCTGCAAACTTGTTCTATTCTTTCTCAATGTAGATAGTTCCTGTAACTTTTCTTTAATCATAAGTCTTATTCCCTCATTGATAATTGAATTTGCAGAACAATTATCCAGAGTTTTTACTCTTTGTATATCTTCCCAATGTTCGTCTTTTATTCTTGTTAGATACTGATGTGTGTTCATACTAATACACTCCTTTTTAGATTGTTAAGTTTAGTTTGATTTGATGTAGATAGAGATTCACGAAGTTCTCTAAAGAAGGAATAACCAGTATTTCCAGTCCATCTTGGTTTCACTCCAAATCGTAGTTTTTGTTCTTTTGTGTCTCGTTCCTCTTTGAGTTTCTCCAGAAGATTTATCTTTTGTTTTAAGTTCATTTTAACTCTTTTCTATAGTGTTTTGATAAGGTGGTTCTGGGGGGATACTCAGCAGCCCTTAAATGGTTGCTAATGGTATTTATAAAGATGTGTTTTTGATATGTTGGAGAGGGTTTGATCTCTTTACTTTGAGAGAAAATATTCATAGAATTATGAGTATGAAAAAAAACTCGTTACATTCTTTATAGTTCTCTTTTGTATCAACGCATCTATTGGTTGGAGTGAAACTTGGGATGAATTAGAAGAAAAAGAAGGGATTTATTATAAAAAATCCTTAGATGTTCCATTTGATGGAGAAGCAACAGGAAAAGTTTTTGAAAAATTTACAGGTAAGTATGATGGTTCTTTTGAGAAAGGTTCTTTTAAAAAAGGAAAGAAGCAAGGTTTATGGGTTTATCGATTCGATTATATGGAATTTGAGCATAAAGGTAATTACAAGAACGGATTAAAAGAAGGTTCTTGGGTGTCATATTATTACAATGGAAAGTTATATTTTAAAGGTAATTATAAGAATGGCAATCATGAAGGGATCTGGAAGTATTACCATAATAATGGACAATTACATTCCAAAGGTAAATACAAGAATGGCAGAAGAGAAGGTTATTGGGTTGCTTACTTTAATGACGGAAATATACATGAAAAAGGTGAATTTAAAAATGGTAACAGAGAAGGTCATCATGTAACTTATGATACTGAGGGAATTATTTGGAAAGAATGGACTGGATTTTACAAAAATGACATAAAGATTAGTGATTAATATCTAATCCAACAATCACTCTCTCAATCAGAACACCTACCACATTTCAACTGGTGGGTTTTTATTTGCACTTCTCTAATTAAATACTAGAATGAAGTTATGAACAAAACACTTATCACATTCTTTACAGTTCTCTTTTGTTTGACTTCATCTATTGGTTGGAGTGTGACAATGGATGATTTAATTAAAAGAGATGATCTTTATTACAAGAAGTTTTCTGATGTTCCATATACAGGGAAAATTGAAGGATTATGGTCTTATACAAATAGTGAAGTACAAGGTTCATTTAAAGACGGGAAAAAAGCAGGAACTTGGTTATATTATTGGAAAAAAGGACAGTTGAAGTCTAAAGGAAACTTTAAAAATGATAAAAAAGAAGGGTTAACATTAAGATATTCAGGTTATGGAAAGTTACTTGAAAGAGGTAACTACATTAATGATAAAAGGAATGGTACTTGGATAATTGACAATCAAGATGGAACTTTAAATATAAAACTTTCTGGAACTTATAAGAATGGGAAAAAGATTAGTGAGTAAAGCCTAATCTAAAATTTATACCTTTATTACAAATCAAACTTCATATAAAAATCTATAGTTCAAATATTTGAGGAGATGATTTTGGACACACTTAACCTACTCAAAGGTTAAGTGTTTTTCTTGAGTCTGACGACTTCGTTCACAATGTATCAGAGAAACTACATGAACCAATAGTATCACCTTTGTGATTCATTCAGTTGGGTGGGTAGTCCGATATCCCATTCACTTACTTCACTCTTTGTTAGAAATCCAAGTAAAGTATTTCTCTACTTTAACTACGGCCTGAATTATGATGCAGATACATTTGCCATCATATTCTGTAAGGGTAAGTACTCCCTTGTCCTGTTGGGAATATTTAAACACCATTCCAACTTGGGTGTTTCATAATATAATAGTTACTTATCTAACGACACTTAGGTAGTCACAACCATATTCATAGCATCAGTAATCTCAATGATGGGTGATAAAACCATCTCATTTGCATCAGTACTATATAAGGATTGGTGCATTAAAATTGAGAATAATGAAAATAAACATTCTTGTGTTGCATGAATGTCATAATGGGTTTGAACGATACATTGCAGATACAAATGTAAAGAGAACTATGTTTTTATGAAGGTTAATTAAGCAGAGTGTTTGAGAGTATCATGTTTATATGACTGTCGGATTTCATACAAAGGAAGTTCTATTTTAGTCGGATTTATTCTACACCATTTAAAACCTTTGATGTTTTGAAGTCTTGTTTTAAATCTCCAACGATTCAAATGTTTGAAATATCGGATACAGTTATAACAAAGTAAAATCCATTCTTTATCTTCAAGTGTCTTCTTACAATTCCAGACAATTTTAAAGGGATAGGTGCAGTTTTCACATTTATGGTTTTTCTTAAAATACATAATAAATTGTGTTCTCAATTTTCCAATATAAAGTTAGAATTAAAATCCATTATGAAATTTTTAGATAATCCGGTTTTGCTTTTTGGGATTGGTAAGTGTGAGCAACTCATAACTGCTTTACTAGCAATATCTGCTATAATTTTATATTCCATATCGGTTTCATATTTTTTTCTATTCAAAAAGTTTGTTTTTTTGACAACACCATCTTTGTTAATAAAAATTTGTAGAGTAACCGTAGGATAATTTTTTAAAACTTTTGTAGTAGGAAAATTTAATTTAAAACATTTGAGCATATGGATTTGTAAGTTTTTAATTAAATCCTTAACTTCAAAATTTGGAACTTCATTCAATTCATTTATAACATTACCTATATCATTTATCGCTATAGAAATGGTTTGCAAAGGTTTGCAATCATAAGTTTCTCTTGGTTTTTTTTGTTCATTAGGTTTTGTATTCTGAAAATCGTAAAACCATCCATTACCAGAAGGATGAATTATTATCTGATAATTATTGAAATTTTTTCCTCCCCAATTCCAAAAATGTTGAACACCCTTGCGAGAATATATGGCTAGTTTTTTTGATTTCGTATCATTTAACTCTAACATTCCAATTCTGTTATTTTGTTCAAATTTTTGAAATTCTGGAAAATATCCAACTGTTAAAATAAGTTGCTTATATTTATTTAACCAATGAGATTTGTAACATTTCCATTGAGTGAATTTATATTTATTAACATCATTTTTTATTTTATTTTGAGTTAGACCTAACTTTGTTTCTTTGTCAGGTGATTTTTTAGGTGAAAAAGTATCAGTTACTATCTCAGAAACTGCACTTTTTTCTTGAGTGGTTATACAATTACTTAAACCAAGAGATACTAAAAACATTATAAAAAGTTTTTTCATAAATTCAGTTTAATCAAAATAGATGTCTAGGGTAAAGTATTTAATAATTAAACCCTAATCATCACCATCTTAATATATTGATTCAAAATAATCTGTATATCCAGACATCTCAAATGAAGTTCCCCAAGGTAAATTTAATTCATTATCTGTTTTTTTAATGTACCAAAGGTTTCATTCTTTGATTGTTTGAGTTTGTTATTCATTGATTTTGCAATCTCATCATAAGATTTGTTTGGTGATAACACTTTATTGTTTTGGAACATTATTATGTTACTTCTCCTTTTGCTTTTTCAATTCTTTTAGTTTTTCTTCCAACTGCTTTCTTTCCAATTCTTTTAAAGTTGGAAACTTAGTTTTGAACCATTTGTAACATTCTATAAACTTTGTAAATTTCATTTATTTTCCCTAATTGATGCATTAAAAAATAGTTGAATATTTAGCAATCAAATTCTCTGGTTTTAAATGAGTGTATCTAAATAATTGTCTTACGTCTTTATGACCAGATATCAATGTAATCTCTGGAACAGATAATTCCATTTCAAAGAACCTTGAAACTGCTTCATGTCTTAGGTCGTGAAATCTTAACCCTTTGATATTGGAAATACAAACTCATATGACTGAGTAAGATTAGATAATAATTCTATAGCAGGTTTAGTTAATGGAATATGTTTATCATCTCCATTTTTAGTGTTATATAAAGAGGCAATTCTAGTCTCTAAGTTCACATCGTTTCATGATAGTTTCAGTATCTCAGATCGTCTCATTCCAGTTTCAACTACAAACTGAATAATAGTAGATATGTATTTATTTCTTTGTTTTTCTGCATTGAATATTAGAGTTGTTAATTCTTCTTTAGATGCTCTTCGAGTTCTTGGTTTGTGAGGTGAAGGAATTTCAAGTCCACTAAAGGCATCAAAAGGTATTCCATAATTCCATTTATCAATTGCAATTTTAAAAATTCTTTTAATTAGCATCAATTCGGATTTAACAGTGCCTTCTTTAACCTTTAATTTTCTGTCTTCACAAAACTGTTCTAAATGTCTTTTTGTTAAATTTACAACAACAATGTCTCCTAACCATGATCTAGACAAAACTGTTAATTTATAAGAAACGATTTTATAACTTTTTAACTTAGGAAGAATTTCTAATTTATATTTATTAAATAAATTTTTTAACTTTAAATTTTTAATATCTTTCTCTGGAATAGTTTTAGAACGAAGTTCTTTTTCAAAATTCACAACCCATTCTGTAGCACTTAATTTTGTTTTAAATGTTTTTGTAAAACTTCTCCATCCAGAAACTTTAACTTGAGCATTCCAAGATTTTTCTCTTTTACGCACGCATCCCATGATTCGACTCCTTTTACTGTGTCAAATCTGTGTCAAAACTGAGTATTTACTGAGGTGTGTTAAGTTTCTATTTTTCTAACTTATTGATATTAAATTAAAAAAATGGTGCGCTCGAGAAGATTCGAACTCCTGACCCCTAGATTCGTAGTCTAGTGCTCTATCCAGCTGAGCTACGAGCGCTTATTTTTAAGTTTTACTTGCTTATAATTATCTATATAAATAACTATAAGCAAGTAAGAAAATAAATATTATAAATCAGTGTTATAATAGTGTATTAGAAACTTTTAAATAGTTGAAGTGGGCAATATGGTTAACAATAATTATGATAAATCTTTTCCTGTTTCTTGGGAAGAGCTCCATAGGAATAGTAGAGCATTAGCCTGGAGATTACTTGAAATGGATACTTTTAAAGGCATTGTAGCCGTCACAAGAGGTGGTTTGGTGCCTGCTGCTATAGTTGCAAGAGAATTAGATATAAGGTTAATCGATACTGTTTGCGTTAAGTCATATAATAAAAAAAGTAAAGGCTCAGTTAATGTTTTAAAAGACGCTACTGCTGCAGGAACTGGTAAAAATTGGTTAATAGTTGATGATCTTGTAGATACAGGAGAAACCATTAAGTCTATCAGGTTAACTTTACCTGATGCGCATTATGCTACAGTGTATGCTAAACCAAGTGGAAGGGAACAAGTTGACACATTTATAACAGAAGTTTCTCAAGACACTTGGATATATTTCCCATGGGATATGGAAATGAAGCCAGCTCCTACAATTTTTGAAAGAGCTAATAAATAATCATATTGACTATTTAATACAAAGTGTCTAATAAGCATCAATGAATTAAATAAAGAGGCTGTATGTAAATACAGAGTAAACATGAAGCGTACATTTCAACCAAGTAATTTAGTAAGAAAAAGAAGACATGGATACCGAAGTAGAATTTCTACTGTTGGAGGAAGAAATGTTATTCGTAGTCGAAGAGCTAAAGGTAGAAAAAGACTGTCCGCTTAGAACATAAAATATTCATTTTAAATTTTTTCTATATATCTTTAGTATTATTTATAAATGGAAATATTAGATGAAAATTGAAACTTTAAAAAAAAGAAAAGATTTTATTTCGTCTAATAAATTTGGTAAAAAATTTTATACCAACAACTTTATCCTTCAAAAAAACAAAGATTCAAATAATGAAATATCAAATGTAAGATTTGGTTTTACGGCTACTAAAAGAATAGGTAACGCTGTAAATCGAAATAGAGCAAAAAGAAGAATGAGATCGTTGATATCACTTTTTCTAAAATATAATATATCTAGTTTTGAAAATGGGAATAGTTATGTTTTAATAGCAAAAGCCAGCTTAATAAACGCTTCCTTTGTTAATTTAAAAAATGAAATGAAAAATTGTTTGAACAGATTATGATAAATAAAGCTCTTACATATTTTGCATTAACTTTAATTAATTTCTATAAATATCTTATATCGCCTTTTTTAGGGAATAATTGTAGGTTTTTGCCTACATGTTCAGAGTATACTAAAGAATCAATAATCAAGTTTGGTTTTACGCAAGGAACCTGGTTAGGGATTAAAAGAATTATTAAATGTCATCCATGGGGAAAGAGTGACTACGATCCTATAAAGTAAATTATTTTTTTGATACCTTTGAAATATTGGATCTTTAATGTAAATACATATAGTTTTTAAAATTATATTAGCTTTTTATAAAATAAGTAAAATTTAAGTGAGATAAAATGAATCCAGAAACCCGAAATTTAGTTGCAGCAATTTCTTTATCCATGGCTGTATTAATTGGTTATCAATTGCTCTTTGGCGATGTTAATAAAGTTAATCAAGATCTGTCGCAAAAAGAAAGCATTTCTAAAAATACTAACGACAGTTCTAATATACCAATTCCATCTAACGAAAATAGCGGGATATTAAATTCGGATAATAGTAAAATAGTGGAAACAAAAGCTGTTCCTAGAGTTTCTGTAATGAGTAAGGAAGTTTCTGGTTCTATATCGTTAAGAGGAGCAAGAATTGATGATGTAACCTTAACTCAATATAGAGAAACTATTGAGCCAGATAGTAAGCAAATAAATTTCTTATTAAAATCAAATGAAACAAATCCCTATTTTGTTGAATTTGGTTGGAGTAGCCCTGATGGTATAAAGGTTCCTAATGGGAATACTTTATGGAAAACCTCAAAAGGAATTTTAACTCCTGAAACTAACGTCACTTTATCATGGGATAATGGCGAAGGTGTTTTATTTTTTCAAGATATAAGTGTTGATGATACGTTTATGTTTACAGTAAATCAAAGAGTGAAAAATAACTCAAAAAATCCTATTTCATTATATCCATATGGATTGATAAGAAGAACGGGAGAGCCAGAAACTACTAAATTTTTCGTATTGCATGAAGGTCCTCTCGGTGTTTTTGATGGAACGTTATCAGAAAAAAGTTATGATGATTTAAAAGATGCAGGAAGGAAAGGCATAAACATTAAGCCTTTAGAATCGGGTGGTTGGATTGGTCTTACCGACAAGTACTGGATGACAGCTTTATTGCCTGATCAAAAGGAAAATTATAACTTTACCTATAGGCATTTGAATTCCAATGGAGGTGAGTTTCAAACTGATTTTCTTGGTCAAGCTATTAAAATAAATTCTAAATCGCAAGGTGAGTTTTTAGCTAGAACTTTTGCTGGTGCTAAAAGGTTGACATTATTTGATGACTATGAAGAACGTTTCAATATAAAGCATTTTGATTTAGCAATTGATTTTGGGTGGTTTTATTTTCTTACAAAACCATTTTTCTATGCTCTTTCATGGGCATATGGATATTTAGGTAATTTTGGATTAGCCATTCTAGCTATTACAGTAGCTGTTAAGCTTGTATTTTTTCCTTTAGCTAATAAGTCATACAAGAGCATGGCAAAAATGAGAAATCTTTCTCCTGAAATACAAAAGTTGAGAGAAAGAGTAGGGGATGATAGGCAAAAACTAAATCAGGAAATGATGGCTTTATATAAAAAAGAAAAGGTGAATCCTGCTGCAGGTTGTTTGCCAATTCTAGTCCAAATACCAGTATTCTTTGCTCTTTATAAAGTCTTATTTGTTTCTATAGAAATGAGGCAAACACCTTTTTTCGGATGGATAAAAGACCTTTCTGTTTCCGATCCAACTAGTATACTTAATCTATTTGGATTACTGCCTTATAGCACATCTATATTTCCTGATTTTTTAAATCTTGGTGTTTGGCCATTATTAATGGGTGTAACAATGTTTTTGCAACAACGTTTAAATCCAACTCCTCCGGACCCTATTCAGGCTAAAATTTTTGCATGGATGCCAGTTGCTTTTACATTTTTATTAGCAACTTTCCCAGCAGGTCTTGTTATATATTGGACATGGAATAATTTACTTTCCATTTGTCAGCAATGGTTAATAATGAATGGTATGAAAAAAAAGACTAAATAAGAAAGTTTTAAAGTTGATATATGAAGATTTGGAAGTTGAAAAAGCTCGTAAGTTATTTTCAGGTGAATGTAAGTTTATAGCTGCCGCAGTCAATTCCAATGCTGTTCCAGATGAGGACTGTTATGAGATAGCTTTTGCAGGACGATCAAATGTTGGAAAAAGCTCTCTTGTAAATGCATTAACTAATAGAAAAACTTTAGCTAGAACTAGTCAAACTCCAGGTAGAACAAGACAATTAATATTTTTTCAACTTGAATATGGTATAACAAAACTTCGATTAGTTGATTTGCCAGGATATGGTTATGCTAAAGCTCCCAAAAAAGATATCCAGTCATGGACATCTTTAACTGTAAAATATTTAAAAGGTAGGCCTTCATTAAGAACTATATGTTTATTAATTGATTCAAGAAGAGGTGTAGGTGTTTATGATGAATTGATAATGAAAGAGCTTGATAAAGCAGCTGTGAGTTGGATTGTGATATTAACTAAAGTTGACAAATTAACAAACGAAGAAATAGAGAGTATTAAAGATAAAACGACCAAAATAATATCCTCTCATCCTGCTGCATATCCAGAAATTATAGTAACCTCAAGTTTGAAGAATGAAGGTATTCCTCTACTGCGAACTTATTTAGCAAGCCTATCTTAAAAAAACTAATAAAAAAACTAATAAAATAATCAAATTTTATAAATTGTGTGATATTATTTATTGAAATTAATTATGTAATTGGCTTAAATCATTGGATAAAAATAAAGAAAAAATACAAGCTGAATGGCTCCAAAAAGCTGAACTCCTTACTGAGACACTTCCTTTTATGAAAAGGTATGCGAACAAAGTAATTGTAGTTAAGTTTGGCGGTAATGCCATGGGAAAAAAAGAATATGTTTCAAGTTTTGCAGAAGACATTGTTCTGTTGCAACAAGTTGGAATGTTGCCAATAGTAGTTCATGGAGGGGGGCCTCAAATAGGTGAAATGCTTGCAAAATTAAAAATTCAAACTGAATTTATTGATGGCCTTAGAGTAACAGATTCAGCAACGGTAGATGTTGTTGAAATGGTTTTATGCGGAGTAACCAATAAATCAATTGTAACAGCAATTTCAAATGCTGGAGCAAAGGCTGTTGGTATTTCTGGAAAAGATGGGAAACTTATTACGGCCAAAAGATTATTAAATATAGACCAACACACAGATTCTAATGTTGAAAAAGCAATAGATTTAGGCTTTGTTGGTGTTCCAGAAAAAATTGACCCTCAAGTTATTAACGCGCTTATAAATGAAAAGATGATACCAGTAATAGCTCCTGTTGGAATAGGAATAGACGGGTTAACATATAATATTAATGCAGACACAGCGGCTGGCGCCATTTCGGCTGCTATGAAGGCTTCACGAATGATAATGTTAACTGATGTTGTGGGTGTCCTTGATAAAGATGGTAATTTGATTCCTGAATTAACAATTAATGAATCATTAGAGCTAATAAAAAATAAAGTTGTTGTTGGGGGTATGATTCCAAAGTTAAAAACTTGTATTGAAGCTGTTGAAGGTGGAGCTGAGGCGGCGGTAATAATGGACGGAAGAATTTCACATTCGCTATTATTAGAATTGTTTACTGAGCATGGTGTTGGCACTATTATTAGAAAAAATCATAATTAATTATGACTATTGATCAGGCGTCATTTTACAATAAAGCTAAACATAATTACAAAAATTTTATGTTGCAATATGATTATTGGATATTTGATTTAGATAATACTATTTATAATTATCATCTTGGACTATTTAGAAGAATTTCAGAAAGAATGACCCAATATATTGTTAATTTTTTTGATATTGAGTTTGCAGAAGCTTTGAATTTACAAAAGGAAATGTATAAAAAATATGGTTTAACATTAAGAGGGCTAATGATTGAAAAAAAAATGGATCCTGAGCCTTTTTTAAAATATGTTCATGATGTTGATTTTAATGATCTAAAAAAAGACTTTGAACTAAAAGCTCTTTTAAAAAAAATTAAAGGACAAAAGTTTATTTATACTAATGCGTCTTACGATCATGCCAAAAATATACTAGGGTCAATGGGAATATTAGAAGAATTTGAAATTATTTTTGATATTAAAGACTCCAATTACATAGCTAAGCCAGATTATAAATCATATGATATGATGATAGCCAAATTTCGATTAGATGGTAATAAAATAAAAAGAAGCATTTTTTTTGAAGATACAGCTAGAAATTTAAAGCCTGCTAATGAATTAGGTATTAGCACAGTATGGATTGACAATGATTTTAATATAGAAGAGGCTAAAACGTTTCACCAGTATATAGATTTCATTGGTTCAGATATTAAAACTATTTTAAATGATATGACTAAAAACTAAGAATTAATAAATAATTAAATTTAATAAAGGATAATATAATGAGTTTTGAAGATATTAAAGTAATAATTGAAAGAGTTTTTGATAATAATGAGGATGTTAATCCAAATACTTCTGGTGAAGTAAACGACGCAATTAATTCAGCTTTAAATTATTTAGATAAAGGAGAATTAAGAGTTGCAGAGCCTTTAGGAAAAAGCCAATGGAAAGTTAATCAATGGTTAAAAAAAGCTGTTTTATTATCTTTTAAATTAAATGATATGGATATTATAACTGGAGGTCCTCAGAGTTCAAATAAAGGTCCAACTAATTGGTGGGATAAAGTGCCATCTAAATTTTCTGGATGGAGTAAAGAAGAATTTAAATCTGCAGGATTTAGAGCCGTACCAGGATGTGTAGTTAGACATTCTGCTTATATAGCTCCTAGTGTTGTTCTAATGCCTTCTTTTGTTAATATAGGAGCATACGTAGATACTGGAAGTATGATTGATACGTGGGCAACCGTAGGATCCTGTGCGCAAATTGGAAAAAATGTTCATATATCTGGAGGAGCAGGAATAGGAGGTGTATTAGAGCCTATCCAAGCAGGCCCAGTTATAATTGAGGATAATTGTTTTATTGGTGCTAGATCTGAAGTTGCAGAAGGTGTCGTAATTGAAACAGGAGCGGTTTTGTCAATGGGCGTTTTTATTGGAGCGTCAACTAAAATTATTGATAGAAGTTCTGGAGAGATTTTTATTGGAAGAGTACCTGCTTATTCCGTTGTTGTCCCAGGGTCTTTTCCAGGGAAAGCATTGCCAGATGGTAGCCAAGGCCCAAGTCTTTATTGCGCAGTTATTGTAAAAAAAGTAGACGAACAAACGCGATCAAAAACTTCTGTTAATGAATTATTAAGAGATTAAATCAGGTATTTTATGTCTAAGCAAATAAATCCTATCAAGCTCACATCAGAGTTAATTAGATGTGAAAGTGTGACCCCTCGATCAGCAGGTTCATTAGAGCTAATAATATCATATTTAGAACCTTTAGGCTTTAAGTGCACAAGACTTGATTTTGGAGAAGATGATGACAAAGTAGAAAATTTATATGCTAGAATTGGAACCAAGGAACCAAATATTTGTTTTGCAGGCCATGTTGATGTTGTTCCCACAGGAAATATAAATAACTGGTCAATTCCTCCATTTTCAGGAGAAGTAAAAGACGATAAAATATGGGGGCGAGGAGCCGCTGACATGAAATCTGGCATTGCGGCTTTTATAGCGGCAGTTTCTGTTTTCTTAGAAAATAATTCAGCTATTCTTGAGACTGGAAGCATTTCATTAATTATAACAAGTGATGAAGAAGGAAAAGCTATAAATGGAACTAAAAAAGTAGTTGAATGGTTAGATAATAAATCTGAAATTATAAGTGGCTGCATTGTTGGAGAACCTACAAATGTAGATAAAATGGGCGATACTATTAAAATTGGTAGAAGAGGTAGTTTCTCTGGTTCATTAACGGTTAAAGGAATACAAGGTCATGTAGGGTATCCACATTTAGCAGATAATCCTATAAATACCTTAATAAAAATGTTGGAGCCCATCTCAAAAATATCTTTAGATGAAGGTACAATTAATTTTCAACCTAGTACTGCTATGATTACAACGATAGATGTAAATAATCCAGCAACCAATATTATACCAGAAATAGCAAAAGCAAAGTTCAATATAAGGTATAACACTCTGCATTCAAAAGTGTCCTTAGAAAAAATGTTGATAAATCATTTTAACTCAATAACAAATAATTATCAGTTTGATTTCTTTTGTAATGCAGAACCATTTCTAACTAGTGATGATTATCTTAAATCAACATTAGAAAGTGCAATAAAAAAAATTATGAACGTAACTCCAGATACATCTACATCTGGAGGTACTTCAGATGCCAGATTTATAACAAAAATTTCTCCTGTTATAGAATTTGGTTTAGTAGGAAAAACAATGCATAAAATAGACGAACATGTTGAGGTAAATGATGTGTTGAATTTAACAAAAATCTATAATCAATTTTTATTTAATTTTTTTGGAGTAAACGCTAGTGATTAATCCTCCGCCTCATCCAATGGCTTTTAAAGCAGGTATGGTCTCAGCTTTTAGATTTATGTCTAAGAAAGATAAAGTAAATAATATATTTCAATTAAATAAAAATGGTTTTTTGGATAGCTGCTGGATTGTTTTTTTTATAAATGCTGTTGTTTCTATATTGGCTTCTTATGGTCTTAAGGCCAATATTGACGGAGATATGCAAAATGGAATCCTTCCTCGTCTACTTTTAATTACAGTTATAGATATTTGTTTATTTTCAATAATAGTCAATTTTATATTTGAAAAAATTGGAAAGCCAGAAGCTTTTTATAAATTTATTATTCCATTTAATTGGGTGCAATCATTTCAAGCAATCATAATGTTATCTTTTGCAGTATTAGGATTATTTTTGCCACCCTCTATTTTTGTTTTTTTTAGTTTAGGTCTTGTTATATGGGTTACTTTTTCTTTGTGGAGAATAGGTAAAGAAGAGGTTGGATTAACTGGATGGGGGGCTACTGGAATGATATTTTTATCAGTTGCTTCAGAAGCAGGTTTAGGAATGTTATCAAGAGCTTTATCTCTATCCTTTTAAATCTATTTTAGAATTTGCATCATATATAATTGGCCAATTATCGTCTAACAATTCTTCAGGATAATCAACTTTTTCTAGATACAATCCTTCGGCTGGTGCGGTAGGTCCTGCTACAGTTCGATCTTTAGCATTTAGTATAGTTTTAATATGTGATGGATCCCATATACCTTCCCCAATTTTTACAATAGTCCCGGCTATAATTCTTACTTGGCTATGTAAGAAACTTTTTGCTTTAACATTCATTATTATTTCATGATTGATCCTAGAAAAAGTAATATCATCTAAAGTTCTAATAGGAGATTTTGCTTGACATTTAGAGGTTCTAAAGCTGGTAAAATCATGTTGCCCAATAATATATTTTACCCCTTGTTCCATTAATTCTATGTTTAAATTTTTTCTGAAATGCCAAACTTTACCTTTGTCTAACCCTGGTGGAGCAGCCCGACATAATATTCTATATTTATAATAACGTTTAATAGCACTAAAACGTGCATTAAAATATGAACTTACAGGTTTTACAGATATAATTCTTATGTTTGTTTCTCGTAACAATGAATTAAAAGCAGAAATTAAATAAAAAGGATGCTTTGATGTAAGTTGATGGCCAAATGGAAGATTTATATGAGCAACTTGACCTATGGCATGAACTCCAGCGTCTGTTCTACCTGCACCTTGAATTTGAAAGTTATCATTAAATATTGCTTTAGCAGCATTTTCAATAGAGCCTTGAACAGACATTCTATTGTCTTGTTTTTGCCAACCTACTAAATTTTTTCCGTTATACTCAATTAATAATGCAAACTTTGATTTATTTTGTATTTCCAAGTTTTTCACCAATATTAAGTTGAACTCCTCTTAAATAAGATGAAGTTGAAATTGTTTTTTTTCCTGGCTTTTGTACTTCGGTTATTTCAATACTTGAATTTTTACCGCAGGCAACAATTAGTTTATCTTTATTATCAATTATTGTTCCAGGAATCATATTATGGTTTTTATTAATTACATGAGCTTTTATTATTTTTAATAATCCAAAAGATCCATTTGTATAAGTTCCTGGAAAGGGATGCAATGCTCTAATTTTATTATAAATCATTTGTGAAGATAATGACCAATCTAATTGAGATTCAGTTTTTTCAATTTTTTGAGCATATTTAATGCCATGTTCATTTTGTGGATTAGGTGAAATGGTGCCTTCTGTATATCCTTTAATAGCTTCAAGAAGAGATTTGGATGTTAGAATAGAAAGTTTGTCATGCAGAGTTATGAATGTATCTTCCTGATCAATATTAATTTTTTTACATAAAATAACCGGACCTGTATCCATGCCTTTTTCCATTAACATTGCGCATGAACCGGTTTCTTTGTCACCAAACTCAATTGCTCTTTGTATTGGAGCCGCTCCTCTCCACCTTGGTAGTAAGCTTGCATGACCATTAATGCAGCCATATTTTGGAGTTTCAAGATAATTAGAAGGTAAAATTAGTCCATACGCTACTACCACTACAATATCTGGATTTAGGTTTTTAAATTCTATATATACTTCATCAGTTTTCAATGAAAATGGAGTAATGGTTTTAATTTTAAGTTTTTTGGCAAAGCTTTGAACTGCTGATTCTTTAATAATTAGTCCGCGTCCATTAGGTCGAGGAGGTTGAGAGTAAACAGCTAAAATATTATGATGTTTGGATAATAACTCTAAAGTTGGAACAGCAAAATCTGGAGTTCCCATAAATACTATGTTCAATTATTCCTCGCATTTTTATATTTATTAATCAGTGGTAAATTCTTTAATAGCTTTTCTTAAAATAATTTCTCTTTTTAATCTAGAAATATGATCAATGAATAGAACACCGTTTAAATGGTCAACTTCATGCTGAATGCAGGTAGCAAGAAGGCCATCAGCTTCTAGAGTAATATCGTTCTTATTTTCATCAATATAATTAACTTTTATTGTATTTGGTCGTTTTACTTGAGCATTATAGCCAGGAATTGATAAGCAACCTTCTTCTCTTTCAGTTAAATTAGAGCTTAAATGGATTATTTTAGGATTAATCATCTTGATTGGTTGTGGCTCAATATTTTTAATTTTATCATTATACTCTTCTTCTGTCATGTCGTCTTGATTGAAATCTACCTTGCCGCAATCCATAACAATTACTCTTTTATTTTCAGAGATTTGTGTTGCAGCTAGGCCAATTCCATTTGCATTATACATTGTTTCTAACATATCATCTAGAAGACCAAGAATGCTATCATTAATGATGTTAACTGGTTTAGCCACAATTTTTAAAAATGGATTGGGTACTCTGATTATTTCTCTAATACTCATGCGTATATTTTATCCTAATTAATATTTAATTAAATCATAGTGAATTACTAATCAATTTGTCATATTATAGCTAAAGACAATTGGAGTTGAAATGAATTTTCAATATATTTTAATATTATTTATATCTTTTATATTTTTGTTAATTCTTGTTTATCAAATATGCAAAATGTATTTTGAAAATAAAAATAATAAAAACGTTTCAAATGATTCTGAAAGAGAAGAAATAAATCAAATTTTAGAATTAAAAGGTGCTGTTTTGCAGATGAGTCAATCCATAGAAGAGAGGCTTGGTAGTTTTGGTTCTTCTTTAGGTAATAGCTTAAGTCATCAAACAGAAACTACTCAAAAATCATTGACAGAAATGCATCAAAGGTTAGCTATCATTGATAGAGCCCAAGAAAACATAAGTGCTTTATCAAATCAAGTTAATGACTTACAAAATATTTTATCAAATAAACAATTAAGAGGAGCATTTGGAGAAGTCCAACTTGAAAACATAGTTAAAGATGCTCTTCCACAAAATGCATATCATTTTCAATATACCCTTACATCCAACAATAGAGTTGATTGTATAGTTAAAATGCCTGAGCCACCTGGCCCTATTTGTATAGACTCTAAATTTCCTTTAGAGGATTATAAAAAGTTTGTAGGTGCTTCAAATGAACAAGATAAAAATCATTATCTTAAATTATTTCATAATGCGGTACAAAAGCACATAAAAGATATTTCTGAAAAATATATTTTACCTGGAGAAACAGCTGATTCGGCAATTATGTTTTTGCCAAGTGAGTCTATTTATTCAGAAATAAATATAAGATTTCCTAAGCTTGTTAATGAAAGCAGAATTAAGAAAGTTTACATGGCTGGCCCTGATAACTTAATGCTTCTCTTACATACAGTAAGAGCAATTTTAAGAGATGTTACGATGAGTCAAACTGCTGGTAAAATTCAGATTGAAGTTCGAAAATTAATAATAGATTTAAATTTATTGGCAGACAGAGTCTTTAAGTTAGATAAACATTTTGATTTAGCACGAAAAGATTTAGATGATATTAAAATTTCTCAAAGGAAAATTGAAAATAGAGGTGATGTTATAACTTCTATAGATATTGATGAAAAAATAATTGAGATCAATCAAAAGAAAAAAATAGAATAAGTTTTACATTTCATTTCTAGCTTTTAATGCTTGAGCAATAGTTCCATCATCAAGAAAATCTAGTTCTCCACCTATAGGCACTCCATGTGCCAATCTAGTAATCTTAATGTTAAAAGTATTTAGTCTATCAGCAATATAATGAGCTGTTGTTTGCCCATCAAGTGTAGCGGATATAGCTATAATAACTTCAGTACAATTTTGTTTTTTTAATCTGCTTTCAAGTGAATTAATATTTAACTGTTCTGGATTAATTCCATCTATTGCCGAAAGAACCCCTCCCAATATATGATATTTCCCATCATATACTTGAGTTCTTTCTAATGCCCATAAATCTGCTACTGTTTCTACAACACAAATTAAATTATTTTTTCTGAGTGGATTTTTGCAAATTTCACAGACCTCATCTTGATCTAAATTTCCACACTCAATACAACTTTTTATATTGTCAGCTACTTGAGATAAGTCATTAATTAGAGGGAGAAGATATTTTTCTTTATTTTTTAGTAAATGCAATACCACTCGTCTTGATGATCTTGGTCCTAGACCTGGAAGTCTTGATACTTTTTTAATTAATTTTTCAAGAATTTGTTCTGACATTTTTAACTTTTCTGATATTTTATCCAAATATTTTTAATTAAATATTTTTAATAGAGGTTATTTCAGCCTCTGGAAAATGTTTGAAAACTTCTGCAACGTTAGTATTTAATTTAATATTATCTTCAATCTTATTATTCTCAATATTCTTTTTTTCTATGACTGTTTTATCTCCTTCTTCAGTAGATAGTTTTACTATCCATTTAATATTAGTTAGTTTTTCAAGAGCTGAAGATAAGTTTTTTATGATATCAGTGTATGTATTTTCTTTTAATCTTATTTCAATAAATCCTTCTTCGTATTTAACTAAATGTGCATTGTTAACTATTTGTGCATGGAGTAAAACTTCTTTATTTTTTAGTAATGTTTCTAACATTTCATCAAAGGTTTTAAGATTTTTTTGTTCTATAATTTGATCAGCAATGTTTCTAATCAATTTTTTTTCTATATTTAAAACATCCGTATTATTAACTGTATTATTATTATTATTATTCAATTCATTGATATTTTGTTTATCAGAGGACTTTGTATTTGAAATTTTTTTTACTAATTCACCAGGGTCAGGTAATGAAGAAGCATAACATAATTTGATTATGATCATTGATCCTGCTTGATATTCGCTTGGAGCATATCTTAACTCTTCAATCCCTTTTATTAATATTTGCCATAATCTCACAAGTTTAGGAAGACCATATGAAGATAAGTTTAGTATAGTTTTCTGGAATGATTCTGATAAACTATTGTCAACTTTTATAACATTTAGTTTTGAGGCGTAATGACATACTTCAAGAAGATTATTTATTAATTGAATGGGTTGTATGCCATTATACAATATTTTATCGTAAACTTTTAAGGCTTCATTACAATCGCTTAAAAGACAAAGTTCAATTAGTTTGATGTTATTTTCATAGCCATTTAGTCCTAGCATATTAATTACAATCTCATCTTTAATATTATCGTTACATAAAGAAGCTGCTTGATCTAACAATGACAATGAATCTCTAACCGAACCTTCACTTGCTTTACAAATTTGATGGATAGCATCTTGTTCAAATAAAATGTTTTCTAGCTTACAAATTTTTTCTAAATGAGCAGTTAAGATTTCAATATTTACTCTTTGTAAATCAAATCTCTGACATCTGGAAATAATTGTAGCAGGTATTTTTCTTATCTCAGTAGTAGCAAATATAAATTTGACATTTTCAGGAGGTTCTTCAAGTGTTTTCAACAAAGCATTAAAAGCTGCATTTGATAACATATGAACTTCATCAATGATATAGACTTTATATCTGCCGTCATTAGGTGAGTACATAACGGCATCAATAATTTCTCTAATACCATCAACTCCAGTTCTACTCGCTGCATCAACTTCTATAACATCAAGGAAGTTACCTTTATTAATAGACTGACATGGAGAGCAATTATTACATATTTCAAAAGTTGGTTCTGTATTATTTCCTTCACCAATACAATTTAGGGCTTTAGCTATAATTCTTGCAGTTGTTGTTTTTCCTACACCTCTAATTCCTGTTAATAAAAATGCATGAGCTAAGCGACCTTTATTTAGTGAGTTCTGTAATGTTTTTACAAGAGTGTCTTGGCCAATTAATTCTTTAAAATCAATGGGTCTATATTTGCGAGCCAAAACTCTATAATTTGTTTGTTCGTTAATATTGTTAATTTGAGATCTCGTATTTAAATTTTGAAAAAAATATGAAGGGCCGCACAACCCGCTATCATTGTTACGGCTGCTTCCTTTCGGACCTGACCGGATTGGCAAGAATTACGTCCGTGTGACCCTTCATTAATATATATGTTATAAATATTTGATATTTGCAAGAAATTCTAAAATTTTTATTTAAGATTTTATTTTTTCTTTCTTGAATAAGTACCTATAATTTTTACAGAATTAGGTTCGCTATAAAAATGCATCTCTTCTAATGCATTTTTCATTGAAGTTGTTTCAGGATGACCCTCTGCATCTACATAGAAACGGGCAGCATTCATTTCTTTTCCGCCAATATAGCTCTCAAGTTTAGTAAGATTAATTCCATTAGTCGCGAATCCTCCCAGAACTTTATACAAAGCCGCTGGAACTGATCTTACTTCAAAGATTATAGTTGTAACAGTGGTTTGAATGTCTATGGGAGGCATTATAGGTTGCTTTGCCATTATAAGAAATCTAGTCGTATTATGTGCTGCATCTTCTATATTTTCTTTTAATATCGACAAACCATATATTTCAGCAGCCATTTTTGATGCAATAGCTCCTATTGTAGGATCTCCAATTCTAAAAATTTCTTCTGCTGCTCCAGCCGTGTCAATGTGTTGTAAAGGAGTTAAGTTAAATTTATTTAGAAATTTTCTACATTGAGCCAATCCCTGAGCATGACTTTTTACTGATTTCAGATCTTCAATTTTTGTGTTTGGAAGGCCTAATAATTGATGATTAACTCTTTGAAAATGTTCTCCAATTATAAAAAGTCCACTTTCAGGTATCAAATGATGAATATCTGCTACTCTTCCAGCTAAAGAATTTTCTACTGGTACCATAGCATAATCAGATATCCCATTTTTTGTGTTGTTAAGCATATCTTCAAATGAGTTGCATGGTAAGGTTGTGATTTCATTGAAATAAGCTTCACAAGCTATATTAGAATAAGCACCGGGCATCCCTTGAAAGGCTACAACTAATTTATCTTGCTTTTGATTGATCATATAACTCTCTTGTATTTGTATTGTTATTTCTATTTTTATTCTTCATAATCTTATATGAAAGATTAAGTAAAGTCGTTGAAATATTTTTCAGCTTTTTTAAGATCTAGTTCTGTATCAACCCCTATTGGGTGTTCAGATGTTATGATAGCATGAATATCTATATGCGATTCAATCGCTCTTAGTTGTTCTAATTTTTCAAATTTTTCTAGGGGAGATGCTGGTAAGGCAATAAATTTTTTCAATATACTTCTTTGCCAAGCATAGATACCAATATGATGCCAAACATCTAAAGATCCAGTGGGTATACAAGCTCTACTAAAATATATTGCTCTTCCTATATCATTAACATTAGGATTATCTTTACCAAAAGCTATTGCTACTTTAACTATGGATGGATCATCTAACTCTTCAGGAGTTGCTTTCACGACTGCTGTTGCTATATTTTTTTTGTCATCCTTAATAATTTTTGCTAAATTTTTAATTAATTCACCAGATATATTTGGAAGGTCTCCTTGTAAGTGGATTATTTTTTTATATTTCATTTCAGGGTCATATTTTTCTATGGCTTCATAGATTCTATCTGATCCGCTCACATGATTGTTTGAGGTTATAATAGCTATGCCACCATTTTCTTTTACTACATTTGCTATTTTATGATCATCTGTTGCAACTATGATTGGAGCACCTAAATTGGCTTTTTGGGCACTGTTATAAGCATGAAGAATCATTGGCACTCCATTAATTTCTAACAAAGGCTTGTTAGGTAAGCGTGTCGAACCAATTCTAGCTGGGATTATGATTATGAAGTCTGAAAAGTCCAATGCTAAGTTCCTTATAATTTTTAACTTTATCTTTATGAATTAAAATTCATACAGAATATTTTTATTATTTAAAAAAAATGATAAATAATTATATTTTAAAATAATTATACTTGAAGTATCACAATCTTGCATGTAAATATTGGATTAGTTATTCAAATTTTTTATTAGATTGGTAAGTTTATGGATGCACTTAAGTTTAACAAAATAGCCGCAGCTATACTATGTGGCGGCTTATTAATATTAGGTTTTGGTAAATTAGGTGATTTTTTAGTTCATCCAAACACATCTGTAAATAACGCATACCCAATAAAAGTAGCTGAGAATGCTGCTGAAGCTATAAAAGAGGTTACTGTTACTGTTATTGAACCAATACTTGCAATGTTATCTGGAGCGGATATTGAGGCAGGTCAAAAAATTGCAAAAAAATGTTCAGCTTGTCATGGATTTGAATCTGGAGAGGCTAATAAAGTAGGTCCAAATTTATATGATATTGTTGGACGAGAACAAGGTAAAGCAGACTTTGCATATTCAAAAGTTTTTTTGGCAATGTCAGGTCAATGGTCATATGAAGAATTAAATAAATTTTTATACAAGCCTAAAGAATATGCTAAGGGTACAAAAATGAATTACGCTGGCTTAACCAAAACAAATGATAGAGCTAATTTAATAGCTTGGTTAAGGACAAAATCTAATAAGCCTGTGCCTCTTTCTGGACAGTAAAAAAATATAGTTTTTTGTTGTTAAACAAAGGTTATTTTAAATGAATGAAACTGAATTAATAGAGATTTCAGAATTTATTTATTTGTTAGCTGATAGTGCAAAAAAAATTACAATGACTGGCTTTAACTCCTCTCATCAAGTTATAGGCAAAGAGGATGGAAGTCCTGTTACACAGTATGATATAAATGCTGAAAAAATAATTATTGATCTAATAAAAGAAAAATTTCCTAATCATAATATAATTGCAGAGGAAAATGAATCACAAAATAATGCATCCGACTATACTTGGATTATAGATCCTATTGATGGAACCAGGAGTTATATAATTGGAAGACCTTTATGGGGTACTTTGATTGGCTTGGCCTTTAAAGGTAAGCCAATTATTGGTCTTGCTGATTTTCCTGCGTTAGATCAAAGATGGCTTGGTTATGGTAAAAGGTGTTATTTAAATAAAAACGATTTTGAATCGAGAGTATCTATTCATAATAATCTATCACAAGCTACGGTTGCTTCTACTTCTCCCAGTCTGTTTTCTGATCTAGGAAAAAAGAAATATAAAAAAATATTATTAAACACTAAATATCATATATGGTCTGGAGATTGTCATAATTATATGTTGTTAATTAATGGTAATTTAGATTTAGTTGTTGAAGAAGGACTTGCATTATATGACATTATTCCTCTTGTGCCCATTCTCGAGACGCAAGGTATAAAAATAACTGACTGGCAAGGAAGTGAATTATCACTAGCTTCAAACAAAGAAGGCTCCGTTTCTGTTTTGGCGTCTAATAACAAAAATATTTATGAATCAGCGTTATCAATTTTAAGATAAATATTTATTTTTTATTAGTTTCATTACAATAATTTATAATCATATTAACTATATTTCTTAATCCCATTGCTTCTCCGCCTTCAGGAAAGCCAGGTCGTTCGGAAACATTCCATGCCATTAAATCAATATGTATCCAATTTGTTTCTGGTTTAATAAATTTTTTTAAAAATAAAGCGGCAGTAATTGCTCCTCCAGTATTAGAGGACCCTGTACTACTTATTGCATCATATTTATTATCTAAAAATCTTTCGTATGGTTCAAATAAAGGCAATTCCCACATTGGATCGACTTTTTGGATTCCAGCATCAATAATTCTTTTTCCTAAATTTTTATTGTTAGTAAAAAGTGCAGGTAATTCTGTACCTAATGCAACTCTTGCTGCTCCAGTTAAAGTTGCAAAATCTATAATAAAATCAGTTTTATTTTCTGTTTCTTGGCTAAAAGTAAGAGCGTCTGCTAATAATAGTCTTCCTTCTGCATCTGTATTACCAATTTCTACTGGAGTTTTATTTCGTGAAAATATAATATCTAAAGGTCTCATAGAGCGATCAGAAACCGAATTTTCTGCAAGTGGAAGAAGAAGTCTTAAATTAATTGGGCAATCTATACTCATTAAAGTGTGTGCTATCCCAAATGCTATAGCACTGCCTCCCATATCTTTTTTCATTAGCATCATGCTATTTGAAGGTTTTAGATCTAACCCTCCACTATCAAAAGTAACCCCTTTACCTATCAATGTTATATTTGGATAATTATTTTTTTTATTTTTACTCCACGTTATATCTAAAAATACAGGTTTATTTTCAGATGAACGACCAACAAAATCAATGAGAGGAAAATTTTTTTCAAGAGCTTTCCCTTTATATGCTTTTATTTGAGGAGAAAATTTCTTTAAACAATTATTAATAATTTTTTCATAATTTAAAGGAGTTAAAATATTTGGAGGTAAATTAATTAAATCTCTTGTAATAAAAATACTTTTTAATTCAGCAATACATTGCTGCCATTTATTTTTATCAAGTATATTTTTAATTTGATTAATACATAACGAATTATTTAAACTCTTATTTTTTATGTTCTCTGTAATGTTGAATTTATAAAAACTAAGTCCCCAACCAAGTAAAAAATCATATATTTCTTCTTCAGTTTGTTCGTCAATAAACTTAATTTCCCATTTTTTTATAGGAAGTTTTGATGATAATTTTGCTGCTTGATCAATTATACTTTTTCGAGGTTGATTACAATTTTCAATTACCGCGACAGCTCCTCCAACATTATTATTTAAATCTGGGAAGAATCCAAAAAATCCTTTTTCTAATAAAAAAGCTGATTGTAAAAATGTTTTTTGCTCTGCAGAGATTAGTTTATTAGTATTTATCTTTTTAAGATCTTTTATTATATATAGAGGAATAGAAGGTACTTTTTTATTATCACAAAAACCAATTATTTTTTTTTCAAAATTATATTCCATTTTATTCCCTAAAGTATTTTTTGTATCCAATATAAAAATTATAACATTATTTTTAAATTATGTTATTTCTTAATCAAAAATTTTAGTTTGTGTATATATGACAATATTAAATATTAAAAATTATATAAAAGAAATTGGAAAATTTAATTTTTTAACTATTTGCATTTTGTTTTTTTTATCTTTTACAGCACTTTTTGTAGGCCAAAGTACTTTGCCACCAATTGATCGTGACGAAGCTCGCTTTGCACAAGCAAGTAGGCAAATGATACAAAACAATGATTTTATTAATATTAAGTTTCAAGATGAAATAAGGGCAAAAAAGCCCGTAGGAATTTATTGGATACAAGCTTTATCTGCTAAATTTTTTGGTGAAACAGAAATTTCATCCTTTCGTATACCGTCTTTAATAAGCTCAATAATATCACTTTTCTTTGTAGGATTATTATCTAGGTTAATATTTCCTTTGTATCAATCTATAATAGTAACGCTATTTTTTGCTTCAAGTATTGTTTTTATAGGTGAGGCGCATTTAGCAAAAACAGATGCGACTTTATTAGCTTTGATATGTATACAACAATATTACCTTTTAAAATTAATATTAAAAAAAGGAACTTCAAAACAAATTAAATATTGGTTTCCTTCAATTTTTTGGATTGTATTTTCATTGGGTATTTTAGTTAAAGGGCCATTATCTATTGCCATATTTTCTTTGACTTTAATAAGTTTTTGTTTTCTTCGAAAAGATTTTTCTTTAGTAAAATTATTAAATCCTCTTTTAGGTATAGTTATTTGTTCAATTATTATTCTTCCTTGGTTTATTGCAATAAATAATTCAACCCAAGGTCTCTTTATTGAAAAAGCATTTAATGAAGATTTTTTGTCTAAACTAAGAAGTGGTCAAGAAGGACATGGCGCATGGCCTGGAACACACTTGTTACTATTATCTATTACATTATGGCCATTAGCTATATTTATACCGGGTTCAATAATATTTTTTATAAAAAATAAGAGTAATATAGTTATTCAATTTCTAATTTGTTGGGTAATTCCTTTTTGGATTTTAATTGAAATAATTCCAACTAAATTATTTCATTATTCTCTTCCTATTCTCCCTGCAATAGCGATACTTTCAATAGGTAGTCTATTCCATCTCAAATCAAATATTGAAAATATAAATAATCAATTGGCTCGAAGAACCCTTATTAGCTTCTCAACATTATTTGGTTTAGGTGGAGTTGTATTAGGTGGATCTATTTTATATTTATCTATTAAATTTAATTATAACCACGATCTTAGTATTATAATTTCAGCTATTATAGCCTTTATTATTACGCTAATAATATTTGTTCTAAGCATGGCTTTACTAATTAAAACAAAACTTTATAGAAGAAAATCTAAGAGTATTATTTATAATATACCTTTTTTAATAATAGGCTTTGCAACTTTATTTAATATTATTAATTTTAAATTTATTTTTCCTAAATTAGATTATTTATATCCTAGCAAATTAATTGCAAATAAAATTAAAATGATTCAGCCAGATGCCATAGCAGCAACAGGCTATCATGAACCAAGTTTAGTTTTTTTGCTTAATGGAAATATAATGTTATCTACTCCTGAAGAAGTTGCCGTTTTTTTGGTAGAAGGAAAAAATAATATAGGTTTAGTTGAGACAAAGTCATTGGATGATTTTTTAAACATAGCTTCAGAATTAAAATTATTAGTAAAAGAAGTAGATATAATTAAAGGATATAATATTGCTAAAGGAAAACATGTTAAAGTTCATGTTTTTAAAAATCAATTGTTTGACCTTAGATATTAATAAAGCTATTGATTTGTTAAATTTTAATTTTTAAAAAAATGAAAAACGATGGCATTAAATAAAGATATTACGGTTGTTGTTCCAGTAAAAAATGAATCTGGAAATATAGCAAATTTAATCCAAGAAATTGATTATGCATTAGAAGCATTAAATTATGAAATAATATATGTAAATGATGGATCGAATGATTCTACACTAGAGGATTTAAAAGAAGTTATAAAGATTAATAAAAGACTAAGAGTTATTAATCATAAATCTAGTAAAGGACAATCTGCTGCGCTGAGAACAGGTATAAGCTTTTCTAAATCAAATATAATTGCAACCTTGGATGGCGATGGTCAAAATGATCCAGCTGATTTAACTGAAATGATTGTATTAATAAAGAGTCAAAAAAATCAACTAACATTGATTGGAGGAGTAAGAGTTAATAGACAAGATAGTAAATCACGTGTGTGGGCATCAGCTTTTGCAAGACTGTGCAGACGAATTCTTCTTAGAGATAATCATTCTGATTCAGGTTGTGGTATAAAAGTGTTTCACAAAGATTTATATATTAAACTTCCTTATTTTGATCATATGCATAGATTCTTGTCTGCTTTAGCTTTAAGAGAAGGTGCGAAGGTATTAGAATACAATGTAAATCATAGAGAAAGAACAAAAGGGATTTCAAAGTATACTAATTTTGGAAGATTGTTAGTTGGTATTTCTGATATTTTAGGCGTTATGTGGTTAATAAAAAGAATGCCAAAAGATTTAACCTCCCAAGAGATAAATGATAATAATAAGGAAAATTAATGAATTTGATAGAATACCTTTCTTTAAAAATTGAAGTGTTTGCAGTTTTTTTTAGCTCAATTATAACTGCTGTGTTTCCATTTCTAAGTTATTATCTAGATAATCATCCTGAAAAAATTATGATAATTATTGGTTTTGGTGGACAGGCTTTATTTGCAACTCGTTTTATTATTCAATGGTTAAGTAGTGAAAATGCAGGTCGTTCAGTAATACCTGTTGCATTTTGGTATTTTTCTATTTCTGGAGGGCTAGTCTTGTTGACATATGCTATATGGAGGCAAGATCCAGTTATTATTGCTGGGCAATCTGTAGGTGTATTGATATATTTAAGAAATTTATATTTTATACATAAAGAGAAAAAGGAGAAATGAATAATTAAATAAAACTTAAATGTTTGTTTCACTCATTTTAAGAATTATTTCCCATTCATTATCTGAAATTGATAAGACCGATAACCTTCCTTGTTTAATTAGGCATATATCTTTTAAATCTTCTTTTTGTTTAATATCTTTTAAACTCACTTGATTAACAGTTGCTTTTATTGCGACTATGTCAACCATTCCAAATCTTCCAGTTTCATCTGTGTAATCTGGATAATATTCTTTTATAACTTTAACTATTCCAATAATTTTCTTTTCCTTAGAGGAATGATAAAAAAAACCTAGATCACCAATTTTCATCGATTTCATATTGTTTGAGGCTTGAAAGTTTCTTATTCCATCCCAAGATTCTCCAACTGAACCTTTTCTTAATTGATCACTCCATGACCATTTTTCAGGTTCAGATTTAAATAACCAAAAATTCATATTTTTTATTTTCCAAATTTAGAATTCATTTTTGATAGGCCTAGATAAAAGTTTATTTATTATTTCTTTAATATTACCTTCTTTATTTAAAATTTCATTAATTGCATTAACAATTGGGAGTTCAATGTTAAATTTTTTAGCTAACACTAAAGTTGCCTCTACAGCGTTTACTCCTTCCACAAGATCTAAGGTCTTATTTTTATTTGTCCTTGTAATTAAATGCATGCCATAGGCCATATTTCTAGAATGAGGTCCACTGCATGTTAGAGACATGTCTCCAATGCCTGCAAGACCAAATGCTGTTTCATAATTGCCACCTGATGACTTTATTAATCTAGATGTTTCAGAAATGCCTCTGGTTATTAAAGCTGCTTTGGCATTGTCTCCTAGATTTAATCCTTCAATAATACCTGCACCAATTGCAATTATATTTTTTACTGCGCCTGCTATTGAAGCTCCTAAAGGGTCATTGCTTTGGTAAAGTCTAAGACAAGAATTTTTAAATAAATTACATATAGAGTTTGCAAAATTTATATCATTACTAGCTAAAATAGCAGCTGCAGGAAGATTTTTAGCAATTTCATCTGCAAATGTTGGCCCTGTTAAAATACCGGTTTTTAAAGTAGGAAATTGATTTTTAATAATTTCATTAAAAGTTTCTCCATGCTTATTGGCAAAACCTTTAGAAGTTATGACTATATTAATTTCTTTATTATTTAATAAATTTATTTGCTCAATCACACTCATTACTCTTTTGCTTTCGGTAGTAATAAAAACTAAATTACTTTCCTTGATTACTTCTTTAGCGTTAACAGATGATGTGATCAAAGGACTTAGCTTTATTTGAGAAAATCTTCTTGATATTCCAGAATTAATTTCATTTGCTCTTGTTTGATCAGAAACTATTAACTTTGATTTGTGCCCAAGTGAAGCTAGGGTAATTGAAAGAGCTTGTCCCCAAGCTCCTCCACCATAAAAACATATATTTGAATATTTAGACATTTAAGCTTTAACTCCTTTTTTCCCAACATTTTTTATTATTGGGTTACTAATATGGGCATCAGGATCTAATGGCCATCTGGGCCTTGGTTTAAAATTTAAATCAGTTTCCCCTTCAAAATTATATTTTTCATAACCAGCCCAAGCAATCATTGCTCCATTATCAGTGCATAAATTGATTGGAGGGGCAATAAAAACAGCATCATTTTCCATCGCAAGCTTTTCTAATGCCTGACGTATAAATGTATTAGATGCTACTCCTCCAGCAACAACTAATTGAGTTTGTAAATCAGGACCAATTATTTCTTTAAAACTTTGTAGGGATATTCTTGTTCTATCAACTAAACAGTCGGATATAGTTTTTTGTATACTAGCAGATAAATCTTGGATTGAAGTTTTTGTTAGATTGCTTTTTAAAACAGTTTGAGAAAATGCTGTCTTTAATCCAGAAAAAGAAAAATTAGGGTTTTTTGATTTATACATTGGTTTTGGTAACTTAAAACTATTGGGATCTCCATTAAGGGCCGTTTTTTCTATTTGAGGTCCTCCTGGAAATCCAATACCAAGAATTTTGGCAGCTTTGTCGAAAGTTTCTCCTGCGGCATCGTCTAATGTTGTGCTCAATCTTATATATTTTCCATATTTTAACACTGCAATGATTTGTGTGTGACCTCCAGAAACAAGAAGAAGCAAATAAGGGTATTTGATATTGTTTGTTAATCTAGCTGTTAAGGCATGTCCTTCAAGATGATTAACTGCGACATAAGGAACATTTAATGACATGGCTAATGATTTTCCAAATACAGTGCCTACAATCACTCCGCCAATTAACCCTGGTCCTCCAGTAGCAGCAATTATATCCATATCATTTATTTTTAATTGAGATATTTTTAATGATTCTTTAACTGCATTTTCTATATGTGCAAGATGAGCTCTTGCAGCGACCTCAGGAACTACCCCTCCATATTTAGCCAGATCAGAGTTTTGGTTAATAATTACATTGGACAAAATATCTTTATTTGAGCTAATTATAGATACTGCTGTATCGTCACAACTTGTTTCTATGCCCATAATAATTTTTTGATTAGTATTTTGCATGATTTTATCCTAAGTTAACCATTTTTTAAGCCTAAAATAGAGTTAAAGTCTAGTAAAGCAAATACAAATTAGTATTGTAGGTTAATAGATTTTCTAAATTTAGTATTAAAATGTTAATTAAAACTAACTTTGTTAAATCTATGATTTAATAAAAAATGAATGAATTTAAAATGATATTAAAAATAAGAATAGCTACACGTAGATCTCAATTAGCACTTCGGCAAGTTGATTTGGTAACAGAAATTCTTGGTAAAAATGTTGAGGCATCAATATTAGATATAGTTACTTCTGGTGATAAAACTCTAGAAAAATCTCTTGCCGATATTGGTGGAAAGGGATTGTTTATTAAAGAGTTAGAAAATGTTATTTTAAATGATAAAGCAGATATAGCTGTTCACTCCATGAAAGATATGGAAACAAAAATTGCACAGAATACTATTATTTCTGCAGTCTTACCTAGAGGGGATAGAAGTGATCTCTTAATAAGTGATTATAGTTCATTTGATGAGCTTCCAAAAGGAGCTGTGATAGGAACCAGTTCAGTTAGAAGAGCTGCTTTTGCTAAATCATATAGACCGGATCTGATAATTAAACTTTTGAGAGGGAACGTAGGAACTAGAATAGCAAAGTTAAATAATAGAGAATTTGATGGAATTATTTTAGCTAAAGCAGGTCTAGATAGATTAAATATTAATATAGGGCATGTCATTCCAAAAGAAATAATACCACCTGCATCTACACAAGGTGTGATTGCAATTCAGTCAACTAATTTTAAAAATACAAGTTTAGAATTAAATATTAATAATTTGCTTGCTGAAGTTAATGATAAAAAGACATATTATGAAACTTTAGCAGAAAGAAGTTTTCTAGGGTTTTTAGATGGATCTTGTCGTACACCAATTTCTGCAAGCGCCTATGTAACTGAAAATAATAATTTAATCTTAGATGGTGCAATAGCAAAGTTAGATGGAACAGTCGTTATAAAGTCTAGCATATCTGGTTTAATGGAAGATGCTGTTTTGCTTGGTAAAGAATTAGGAAAAGAAATAGTTTCAAAAGGTGGAAAAAATTTATTGGCACAATAAAATAAAATAATATTAGGAGTTTTTTTTGTCTAATAAGTCCAATACAATAACATTTGTGCTTCGTGAAAAAGAAGATGCTTTTTTAAACTCAGAATACTTAAAAGAAAAAGGTATTTTAGTTGAACCTCTCCCCATAGTAAGTTTGGTCTATTATGAACCATATGCCTTTGAAGTTAAATTTGATTATTTTGTTTTAACCAGTCCTAAAGCGATCAATTCTTTAACTAATTTTATAAAAAATAATCAACAGAATCTTTCAAAGACAATTAAATTTTTTACTGTAGGTGTGGAAACAAAAGAAAAATTAGAGAAGGCACTTTACAAGAATATTTTCCAAGCAGATGGAAATTCAAAGTCACTTAAGCAATTAATTATAAATAATACATTGCCTCATGAGCAAGGGTTGTGGGTTGCGGGCAAAGATAGAAGTTTTAATTTACAGGAAGCTCTTAGAATAAATAATAGAAAACTTGAAATTTATGAAGCATATAAGATGTTTCCAATTGAAGTAATAGATAAAGCGACTAGAGATAGTTTAATTCATGCGGTTTATTGTAATCTTGTTATACTTTCATCAAGGAATTTATTAATTACAAAAAATCTTTTAAAGAAATATGATTTGTTTGAAAAAATTAATAGTAAATCAATTATATTTGTAAATAGTGATAATGTTGCTAAAAAAGCAAAAACGTTAGGTTGGAATCGTATAGAAGTTATTAAGAAAAATTTTACTAAAGATATCTTAAATCATATAGTAGAGATAACTAAATAATTAGGAAAGTTAATATGGTTACTTCTAAAAACGATAAAGAGACTATTATAGAGATGGGTCCTGTTAATAATGAAAAAAAATTCAGATTATTAACTTATGGATCCTTTTTTTTTAGTTGTTCTATAGTAATTATTTCAATTTTATTTTTTTATTGGATAACTAATTTTTACATACCTAAGCGGATAAATGCAGAATACTCTAAATTCTATGATCTATTAAATAATTTTGAAAATACAAACAAATCTTTGGATAAGGAATTTGATAAAATCAAACAAGATTTTATTAGTTTAAGCGATGATATAAAAAATATAGATCTTCAAAAAGACAATAATAAAAAAATTATTTCTGATTTAGAAAATTTGAATAACGTTAATATTTCATTACAAAAAAAAGTTAATTCTATATTAGATAAATTATCTAAAGTGGATAAAAAAGAAAATAATCTGGAACAATTAAGTCATGATAATGCTATTGTAAAAAAAGATGTGTTTTATGAGACAACATTAAAATTAGAAGACAAAGAAAAGTTAAATGAATCTTCTAAATTAAATCAAAACAAAATTAAAATTGAAAGACTTTTGATAAATGAAGCTAATATTATTATAGAACAGTTATTAAAGAGAAAAGATTTAGGTTTAACGTCACATAGTGAGTTTATAAAAGAAGGAGCTAATTATTTTGATAAAATAACTCACTATTTAGCTGGAGCTCTAAAACTAAGAGAGTTTGGTGAAAGCTCTTCCCCGCGTTCTTTAATTACAAAAGCAGAAAAAGAATTAAAAAATGGTAATATTAAAAATGTAATTACTTTATTAAAGCAATTGCCTGAAAATTGGAAAATCTCAATTAATGAATATATTTCAAGAGCCGACAAATTATTAAACAAAAATATTAAGTGATTGAATAAGTGATGTTTAGAATATTAAAATTAATTATATTTGTAATTATTATTGGATTTGTCTCAAATTTTATTTCCAGTTCAGAAGGAAGTACAACTATTAACTGGATGGGTTGGGGAGTTGAACTTTCAACTGATATATTTATTTTTATCTTGTTGATAATGGTTGGGCTAATAGTTTTTATAGATAGAATTTGGATTTTATTATTTAATATTCCTAAATTAGCAATGAGAAGATTAAATTCAAAAAACAGTGAAAAAGTTGAACAAAAATTAGTTAAAGCTTTCTTGCTGGCTAGTCATGGCGAATTTGTTTTAGCTGCTAAAGAGGCTGCATTGATCTCTAAAAATACTAAAGATAAAAAGCTTGGTAAATTATTAAAAGATCATTTAAGCGTTGTGAATAATCTTAATGTTAGTTCAGATAATAAAAAAGATATTTCTCAAAATTATTTTAAGATTTTAACTGATGAACCAACCACAGCCTTTGTTGGCCATCTAGCTTTAATGCGTCAAGCCATAATAGATCAAACAGATATAAATAAAATTATCAGTGAAGGTGAAGAAGCTCTTAAGTTTGAGCCTAATTCTAAACAAATTCTAGAAGTTTTATTTTATTCCTATGCTAAAATAAAGGATTTAAAAAATTCTTTAAAACATCTTAAAACCTTAAAAAATTTAAAATATTTTGATACTCAAACATATAAATTTATAGCGGCAGATTTAAATTATTTAAATGCATTAGACTTAATTGAAGTTAATAATTCAAAAGCTGCAATCAATTTTCTAAAAGAAGCTATTATACAAAATCCGGGACATATTTTAGTAGCAATTACATTATGTAATATGATTACTGGAATAGGGTCAAAAAATAAGGCTATTAATTATTTAGAAAAAGCATTTTTCATTACAGGACATCCTGAACTTTTATTAGAATTATCAAAAAAATGGAATATAAAAACGTCAGGATCCAGGGTTTCAAAAGCGATTGATCTCTTAAACAAGAAATCAATATCTAAAATATATAATGATTTAAAAATTGAAATTGCATCTTATGCAGCAAGTGAAGAAATATGGGGTGAAGCGAATAAATTATTAGATGAAATACCTAAATCAGAATTAACAAAAAAAGCGTATAAAACTCTGTCAGATATAGCTAATTCACAAAATAATATAGAAAAAACAAAAAATTATCTTGAAAGTGTTGCAAACGCCAAGCAAGGGGCTAATTACTTTTGTGTATCCTGCGGTATTAATAATAATAAATGGGAATGGCATTGTCCAAAGTGTGATTCCTTAAGTACAATTAGATGGATTAAAATAGAAGACATTAATTTTCAAGGTGATAACTTGTTGTCTAAATCAAAAGGGTTCTTAGATAAAAACTTAATTGAGAAAAAAAAATAAAAACAATTTTTTTAATGTTTGATACATCAGACAAAAAGATAGAAATACTAAAACATATCCGCAAATTATAAAAATAATTCTTTGTTTAACTTTAATATAACTTTTAATAGCAGGGGTTGTTATTGAGAATGAAGCCAGAATATACCAAATAGTATCTATTCCGCCCGCTAAAATCGCCATTCCTGACTTTGTGTAAACACTATAATCTTGATTTAAGAATTGGCTAAAAATTGCTGAGAAAAATATAATTACCTTAGGGTTAATCAAAGATGTCGTAAAGCCTATTAAAAAACTTTCTATTAATGATTTAGGTGTTTTATATTTAATAAAATTATTTTCTTCAGTATTCTTAAAAAATATAATTTTATAACCAATAAAAACCAGAAATAATGCTCCTAATAATTGTACTATTTGAATAGTGATTGGTGATATTTTAACTAAATAGCTAATGCTTAATATTGAAATAACAGCATAGATAAAAACTCCTAACCCATGTCCAATAGACGTCATTATACCTGCTAATAAACCTTTGGTATTAGTAATATAAAGTATGATGATTAAACTTGGACCAGGTGTAACTGCGCCAATTAGACAAATAGAAAAAATGGTTAACCATTCAAAAATATTCATTGCAAATCTTGTTTCAAAATTAATATTAAATTAGGTCTTTATAAGCGTTTTGTCTTAGTGCTTCATATATAGTTATTGCAACTGAGTTACTTAAATTTAAGCTTCTACTTTCTTTTACCATTGGTATTCTCAGAAGGTTTTCTTCTTTGATTTTACTAATAATTGTTTCAGGCAAACCATTTGTTTCACTTCCAAATAAAAAGCAGTCATTAGAAGAAAATTTTATATCAGTATAAGTTTTTGTAGCAAATTTTGTTAATGCATAAATATTGTTGTATTGTATGGATTTTATACATAAGTCAAAGTCATCATGTATATGTATTGTAGCATTTTTTATATAATCTAACCCTGCCCTTTTCATAGAATTATCATCTAATTTAAATCCAAGAGGTCTTATTAAGTGTAATGTAGCTCCGGTATTGGCAGCTAGTCTTATAATGTTTCCAGTATTGGGAGGGATTTCTGGATTAAATAAAATTATATGAAACATATACTGTGTAGTGTCCTTTACTAATCATATTTAAAAATATTTATTGCAAATCTTTGTTTTTATTATTTAAGTGAACCTTGTAAAATATATTTTAATATTCTTACAACTTGGTTTTGATCTTTAGCAACGGCTGATGCTGCCGCATCAACTTCTTTCAATGCATGTTGATGCTCATCGTTATGTATAACAATTATTGATTTATTTAAAGCTGAAGCAAATCCGGCATCAAAGGCTGCATTCCATTGTTTATATTTATCACCAAATTTAACAATCACTAAGTCACAATCCTTAATTGCTTTTCTTGTTTTTATAGAATTAATTTTTGCACCTTTATTGTCTTTCCAAAAATTATTTTCTTCAGGACCTAGAATGTCTATTCCACAATTGTCTGAAGCTTCATGATTTGTAATTGGAGAAGAAAAAGAAACATCTAAGTTTTCATTTTTGCATAGGTTAATTATCTCATCTCTCCAATCACTATGTATTTCACCTGATAGATATACATTTAACATATAAAATTCTCCTTTCTAATTTTTCTTATTAGGTAATAACGCTGGTGCTTTTAACATAATAAACCATAAAGAAACACTGGCAATAATAGCTAAAAAGCTCATTCCTAAAAGGATTAAATTATAGTTTATACTAAAATCAAGTAGTTTTCCAACTACAGCAGGACCTATTGCTGTGCCAAATACCATGCAAGAAGTTGACAGGGATCTTACAGACCCTAAATTTTTTGTACCATAATATACTGGCCAAAATGTTCCGCCTATTATCATGGCTAACCCTTGTGTCATACCTAGAAAAGAAAACCCAATAGCGGCTGTCATATAAGTGTCACTATATGAAAAAACTAACAATCCTAATGCCATAGGCAGAAGATAAAAAGGTAATATTTTTTCAACGCCAAACTTATCAAGTATCCAACCTGAAATTAAAGTCGTTAAAATTGACATCCCTGTATAAAATGGAAATAAAGAAGTGAAAGTGATTAATGACCAACTTTTAATTTCAGTTAAATGAACCATGTTGAAAAAAAATGCAGTTGAAAAAATAGGTGGAATTAGAAAAGGAATAATTACAGACCAGAAAACCCAATGTTTAAGAACTTCTTTTCTTTTCCAATGCTTAGATCCCATTCCAACCTGATCAATTATATTTTCCTGCGAACTATTAGGTATTCGTTCATTTGATAAGAGATTTATTATAATAGGAAGTGTTATAAGTAATATTATTGTGCCCACTAACCAACTATTTCTCCAACCAATTAATATAAATAAAGATACAAATATTACTGGTAATATAGCTTCTCCTATAGAAAATCCCATTATAGATAAAGATAATGCTTTTCCTTTATTCTTACCGTACCATTTTCCAATTGCTACAGCAGGGATGTGTATAAGCATTCCTTGTCCAAAAAACCTAAGGCCAAAAATAATAAAAGGTAAAATCCAAACTTGCTTTACAAAAGTCATAGCTAAACAAATTAAACTTAGTGAAATTACAACTATTTTAATATTTAAAGAGATTTTATATTTATCTACATAGCCCCCAAAACAAAGCATAGCTATAGCTGAAGCTAATGTGCCTCCAGAATAAATAAATCCCCAGTCACCATGAGATAGATTAAATGCTTCTCTGATTTCGCCGGCAAACAAAGAAATAAAAAAAGTTTGTCCAAAGGATGAACAAAAATAAAGCAAAGCCGTTGCGGCTAGCCACCTAGCATTTTGAAGAATAAAATTCATTGTAAGAGCCGGTTAAATTTATAGTATAAAATATATGATCGCTAAATTAGATATAAGCAATAGTTTTAAATTTTTAGTTCACCAATTAAATCATCTTCAATATCAATAAATTTTTCTGTAGGGTTTCCTGTTCTTCCATAACCATTCCACACTTTAAAGCCGAGAAGTTCTTTTTGAAATTCTGTAAGGGAAGGAAATACATCTTTTTTAATACCTATTGTAAAGTTTTCTTGGGGTCTGAACTGAGGGCCACAAAATGTAATAAGAATAGCTAATCTATCTTGATTGCTTATATTTGCTCCAGTTCCATGCCATAACCTGCCATCTGTAATTATAGCGCATCCAGGAGGCCCTTCTGCCGATATAGTTTTAATATCTTGATCTAATTCTTTGTCAGGATGTCGTCCAAATAAATGTGATCCTGGAACGATTAAGGTTCCGCCATTTTCTTTGCTCATTCCATTTAACATTATTAATACATTAGAAACTACAGGTCTTGAAATTAAGTCATCGTTACTTAAAATTTTATCGTTAATTTTAAAATCAAAAACTTTTCTGCTCATAGAACCAACAGGAAGAAAATCTATTTCTCTTTTTACTGGATCAGGCATCCACCATTGATCGGTGTGAAGTTCCATGGAAACTCCTCCTGGTTTTGCTATATTAGCACTAAAGCTAGAAACTATAAATTCATTGCCTACTATGTTTTCTAGACATTTCATGTAATTATGATTTTGTAAAAAATCTAAGAAAACTTTTCCTTTATTGGGAAGCATCCACACTCTTTGATTAACTCCAGTGTTTGAAGCATTGTTATCAAAATCACCCCATTTTTTAGATTTGCTTCCATCTTCATAAGCTAGATTTAAATGTTTTTCTGCTTTGGCTTGTTCTACTAATCTAGCTATTGCTAATTTATTTAATTCATTTGGAATAGCATCTTCTAGAAGGCAGTATCCCCATTTTTTTAAGTCACTTTTTGCTATTGTCAAAGATTTAGTAGGTTTAGGATAAATTTCTTCCATTTTATTTTTTCCTATTCTTTTCAGGCCATTACTTTTTATTATCTTTAAATTAAATTTAAGTTAATTAATGCAGATTTAACTACCTCTTTTTGTTTATCTGTTGCTGGAGAGGTTGGTCTTCTTGCAAACCCTGTTTCAAGTCCTTGTAGGTTTTGCGCATATTTACAAAGCGAGGGCATGTTATCTAAACCTATAGCATCCCATAATGGCATTAAGCGCTCATGAAGATCACGTGCAGTTAACCAGTCTTCTTTAATTACGGCTTCCCATAGTTTAACTGAAGGTCCTGGAGCAGCAGTCAGTATAGCTGCAATTGATCCAGGTGCACCCAGTTGATAAGAAGAATAAAGAAGTGCATCAACAGCGCTAAAAATCATATTTTCTGGTTTAGCTCTTCTTATTAAATCAGCAAAAAGTTTCATATCTCCTGCGCTTTGTTTGACGCCTAATACGCCAGGAACTTCATCCATAATTCTTAAAAGTAAATCAGGAGATAAATAACACCACGGAACCACGTTATATATTAGAATAGGTATTTGACATTCTTTATGAATCTCTTGAAAGTGTTTCACCATAGCATCGTCGTCTGGCCTGAATAGGTAGCTAGGAGGAGTTATCTGAAGAGCGGCAACATTAAGAGGCTTTACTGATTTTCCACGAGCTATTACCTCAGCAGTAGAGTTTGCAATTATTCCGGCAACCAATGGAACTCTATTATCAATAGCTTCTGATGTTTTTTCCATTAAAGAAACGTATTCATCCCTATTTAGAACATGTCCTTCTCCAGTACTCCCACCAGCCGCTAAGCCGTGAACTCCATTATTAATTAGCCAATCAACTTGTGGCTTTACTAAAGTAAGATCAATTGATCCATCTTGTTTAAATGCCGTGGTGAAAGGTGCGATAACCCCTTTAAGTTTACTCATTTTATCCCCCAATTTATATTGCCCCGTTACTTTAATTTAAATTATTATATTTGAAAAAAAAGATGTACTCAGTAAACTATATTTTTTAGTTTGAGAAAAGATAAATTTATGAACATAGATGCTGAAACAAAACTATTTATACAAAACAGGTTTAACTCTAACGCTAAGCTCCATCATACTTTGTCTCCGGATCAATTGAGAAAAGAAAGAATAAATCAGCTAAAAATAGATAACTTGATATCACCAGAGATATTCCAAACAAAAAATTTAGAAATATTGAGTAAAGACAATAAAAATATACATTTAAGATTTTATTTTCCTCAGAAATATAAAACTAACACTAAAACTCCTATAATTATTTTTTTCCATGGGGGAGGGTTCGTCATGGGAAACTTAGACACTCACGATTATACTTGTCGTTCAATATGTATAGAATCAGAAATGGTTGTGGTTGCAGTTGATTACAGCCTTTCGCCAGAAAATAAATTTCCTATTGCTTTAAGTGAAGCAAAAGATGTGCTTCAATCGCTTTCAGTATATAGTAAAGAGTTAAATTTAGACCTTAAAAATATATTTGTATGTGGTGATAGTGCAGGGGGTAATTTAGCTACAGTCCTCGCGATCAACTCTGCGCAGAATAAAGTAATGCCAATTAAAGGGCAGATCCTAATATATCCTTGCGTTGATTTAACCTTATCAATGCGGTCAATGGATATTGCTTTAGATGGAATGACGCTAACGTATGAAACTATGGAGTATTTTATCAATCACTATTTAGAAAATAAAGTTCAAGCTTTGAATTGGGAAGCTTCGCCTTTATTCGCTCCTAATTTAGAAAAAATGCCTGAAACATATATTTTTGCAGCTGGATTAGACCCATTATTAGATGAGGGAATAGCCTATAAAAAAAGATTAGAGTTTTTTGGAAACAAAGTTTCGTATAAATTATATCCAGGACAAATTCACGGATTTTTATCAAATTCAAAACATTTTCCTAAATCAATGGATTGTATTAAAGAAATTGGGAAGGCAGCAAAATCTATGGTTTTAGGGAGAAAATAATCAATGAATGTTATTGTTTTTGGGGGAGCAGGCTTTCTTGGTAGTTGGATAGTCAAAAAGCTGATTGAAATTGATTATAATGTTACTGTATTTGATTTAAGAATTGATAATTATCTTCTTAAAAAATTAATAGGAGATAAAGTTTCACAAGTAAAATTTATTACTGGTGACATCACTAATTATGAGCAAGTACACTCCTCTATTAATAAAATGGATTACGTCATAAACCTTGCAGGCTTAATGACACCAGATTGTAGTAAAAATCCTATTTTAGGAGCGCAAGTAAATATTCTTGGTGCAATAAATGTTTTTGAGGCAGTAAAGGATCATGGCATATCATTTGTTGTTTATGCCAGCAGTGCTGGTGTTTTTGGACAAAAGGATAAATATTTGCCTTTTCCTGAAACTCATTATGGATCTTATAAATTAGCAGTTGAAGGTATAGCCAGAGCTTATTTTCTGGAAAATAAAATTTCAAGCATTGGTATACGTCCATTTGTTATATATGGACCAGGAAGAGAAGTTGGAGGTACTGCCGGTGTAACTTTAGCTTGTAAGGCAGCTAAGGAAGGGACTTCATTTAGTGTTAATTTTTCAGGAAGCGCTGGTTTTGTTTATGTGGAGGATGTTGCAAGTTTAGTAAAACTATCTTTAGCAAAAAGTCCTTTGGGAGCGAATACAATAAATATCAATGGAATTACGACAAGTGTAAAAAACTTTACCAATATAATCAAAAATCAAATTCCCCTTGCAAATATATCAATTAATGGGGATGCATTACCAGTTGTAGATGAGATATTAGGAGGAAGCCCAAAAGAGCTTTTTAAAGAATTTCAATATACAAGTTTAGAAAATGGTATAAATGAAACAATAGATTTTTATTAATTTTTCTTATTTTAAAAGGGTATTATGAGTTTCCCAAAATCATCAAACGCTACAGGTGTTTTATTTATGGTATCTGCCATTTTTTTTCTTTCATTAATGGATGGTTTTACTAGATATTTAACTGATTATTATAATGTAATAACAATAAACATGTTTAGGTATTTGTTTTTATTTTCATTTGTAATTTTAATAAATAGTCAAAAAAATAAAAGCGTTATCTTGGTTTCCAGAAGTAAATACAAATATATTCAGCTTATTCGAGGATCGATTTTAGCTGTTGAAATGTGTTTTGCGCATTATCTTTTTTTAAAAATAGGTTTGATAGAGGCCCATGCTATTTTTGCTAGTTGTCCACTTATCGTAGCTGCATTGTCTGTGGTTTTTTTGAATGAAAAAGTTGGCTGGAAAAGGTGGACTGCAATTTTAATAGGATTTATAGGAATTTTAATTATATTGAGGCCAGGGACTAAAGTATTTGACCCCTTATCACTAATTGCTCTTGGTTGTGCATTTGCCTTTGCTGTCTATCAAATTTTAACTAGATATGTATCCAGAGAAGATAGTGCTGATACAACTATGTTTTACACAGGTCTTACTGGTTTTATTTTACTGAGTTTTATAGGTCCATTTTTTTATACAACTATAAATAATTATGACTGGATTTGGATATTAATTGTTTGTTGCTTGGGAACTGCAGGACATTATTTGATGATTAAGGCATTTAAAGTCAGTGAAGCTTCCTTACTTCAACCTTTAACTTATCTTCAGTTGGTTTTTGTTTCTATTATTGGAGTTTTGATATTTGATGAAAAGTTAGAGCAGGAAGTTGTTATTGGTTCAGCAATAGTAATTGCAGCTGGGTTATTTACATTTTGGAGAGAGCACGTAAAGAAGCAAATAAATTGAGGAGATAAAGATGTCTAATTTTAAATATAATAACATATTATTAACTGGGGCTGCGGGTGCTTTAGGAGAGGAGTTAAGAGAAGCTCTTTCTAAGTCATGCAAGGCGCTTAGAATTTCAGATAAAGCTGCTTTAAATAAAAAATTTGAAAATGAGACGGTTATTCAAGCTGAATTATCTAATGAAAATGAAATGCTGGAATTAACAAAAAATATTGACTGTGTTGTCCATATGGGAGGTCAAAGCATTGAAGGTTCATGGAATAATGTTTTAAACTCGAATATAATAGGTATGTATAATTTATACGAAGGATGCCGAAAAAATAATGTTAAACGAATTATATGGGCAAGTTCTGTTCATACAGTTGGTTTCTATCCTAGATCACATGTTGTTGATAATAAGGTGATGCCAAGGCCAGATAGCAATTACGGTGTATCAAAGGTTTTTGGAGAAACCTTAGCTCAATATTATTGGGATAAATACAAAATTGAAACAGTTTCAATAAGGATTTATTCATCTATAGCTGAGCCAAAAGATGAAAGACTGTTGTCTACTTGGCTAAGCTATAATGATTTAAGAAGCTTAATTCAGGCTTGTATGAATTCTTCAAATGTTGAGCATTCTATTATTTTTGGAGTTTCTAATAACGACTCAATTTTAATTGATAATAAATATGCGAATCATATAGGTTTTAAACCTGAGGATAATGCTGAACAGTTTAGAAGTAAGGTTGTTGAAGAAAAAGGTTTTGTTGACCCTAAAGACCCTCTTGTTACTACTCATGGAGGTTACTTTGCTTCTGCCGGTCACTATGATGACCTCTAGTAGAGCTTATGGTTTTATAACTAAAAAATATTAAAAAACATTATGTTTAAAGTATAATAAACAATAATTATAGTTTTAAATATAATTATAATATTTTAAAAAAAATAATATTTTTATTATTTTTTCTTGCCTTTATTGAAAAAATTGTGAAGATAGAAATTAATTGAGAAACCTTTTGTTTCTTTTAGTGGGGTTATTATTTTGGGGAATAATTAATGAACTTAGATATAATCTTTTATTACAATTACTAGGGAGGAATTCTATGAAATTCAAAACTAGCCTATTTATAGGCGCTGTAGCTATTGCTACAACTAGTCTTATTTCTGTATCAGCAATAGCAGGTGAGAAATTACGTTGGAAGATGCAAAGTACTTGGGGTAGCCAGGTTGCCATTAACGGTGAAGCAGCTGTTTACTTTTCAAATAAAGTAAAAGAAATCTCAGGTGGTGACGTACAATTAAGGTTTCATGAGCCAAACGCTCTTGTACCTTCACTAGAAGTTTGGGATGCTGTTAAGAACGGATCAGTAGATGCAGGTTATACGACACCTGGTTATCATGCTGGAAAAATTCCTGCAGTTTCTTATTTTACAGCTGTTCCATTTGGTCCAGGCGCAAGTGAGTATTCTGGCTGGATGGAATACGGCGGCGGCAATCAGTTAAAAGAGAGAATTTATGGTGAGTATGGCCTTAAGCCTCTTAACTGTTTAACTCACGCTCCTGAAACTTCAGGTTGGTTCAAAACAAAAATCAACTCTGTTGAAGAGTTAAAGGGAATGAAAATGCGTTTCTTTGGACTTGGTGCCATGGTAATGAGTAAACTTGGTGTTTCAACACAGCTTTTAGCTGGTGGAGATATCTACCCAGCTCTTGAAAAAGGTGTTATTGATGCAACTGAATTTTCAATGCCTACTCATGACTTAAGTTATGGTTTTTACCAATTAGCTAAATTTAACTATTTTCCAGGATGGCATCAGCAGACATCAATTGGTGAGTTATTGTTAAATAAAAAAGCTTGGGCTGGTATAACAAAAACACAACAAAGTATTATTTCTACAGCATGTCAAAGCACTATGTGGTGGGGTCTAGTTAGATCTGATGCTAAACAAGTTCCAGCTATGCGTGAACTTGAAAGTAAGGGTGTAGAATTTGTAACATGGCCTGACTCAGAAATAGCTAAGTTTAAAAAAGCTTGGGATGAAGTTGTTGTTGAGAAAAGTGCTTCAGATCCATTGTTTAAAGAAATTACTGCAAGCTATGATGCGTTCAGAAAAGATTATCAAATCTGGGCAACTAGAGCTTACTTAAAAAATTAAATTTATTTATCTAAATTTGGGCATACCTATCAATCGATAGGTGTGCCTATTTCTTAACTAATTATTATATAATAAATTTTTTACTTGATAAGTTAATTGATTATAAATAATTATAACTTATTATTTTATTGACTGGGGGAAAATCATGTCAGCTCTTACAGAAAAAAATATGGAAGGTCTTGTTAAAGTTAGCGATACACTTCGTGAGATTGTGAATAGAGTTGGCAGGGCTGGTTCATGGCTTTTGGTTCCATTAGTTTTAATTACAATGTGGGATGTAGTAGCAAGAAAGTTAATTTGGATTCAGGTATACATGGTTGCTAATTTTGGTTCGTTTTTTGAATCAACTTTGATGCAAGAAATGGAATGGCATCTTCATACAGCTGTTTTTTGTATGGTTTTAGGTTATGGATACACTCATAACAGACATGTTAGAGTTGATTTTTTAAGAGAAAATTTTACATTTAAATCTCAAGCTAAAGTTGAATTTTTTGGTAATATTTTCTTTATGTTACCCTTTACACTTATCTGTGTGTGGTTCTCTATTATTTATGTAATTGACTCATATCAAATTGGTGAGGTTTCAGCTTCATTAGTTGGTCTGAGTAATAGATGGATAGTTAAAACCTTTTTACCAGTTGGGTATTTCTTTCTCTTTTTAAGTGGATTGTCTGTAATGATACAATTAATAGCGGTAATTTGGGGCGACAATAAAAAGAAATTAGATCTTATGGTTCTTGACTATGATGAAAAAAAATAATTTTTCACAACTAAACTTTAGAGTGAGATAAGTCATGTGGTTTTCAAAAGTTCCTGCATATTTGTTTGATAAACAAAGGACACCATATTTAACTGAAGCTAAAAAATTAACTTTAGCTCAGTCGCAATATGAATTAGTTGCTTATGGTGTTTTTGTTGGAAGTCTTTACGGTATTATAGCGCTTGCAGCAATTTTAACTTTTTTTGATAATAATAATATGATTTATTTATTATGGTTGGTTGCCTCTGTTGGTGTTATTGCATCTATTTTTGGTGTAATAAGAAGTTATGACTTGATTTCATCGTATATAATTTCCTTGGCGCCATCTGTTATTGTCTCTATTTGTTTTTATGAGGCATTAATGATTAAGTCATCTTTATTAACTTTAAGTATTTTTGCTTGTTTCTTTCTTTTATCTTTAAAATATGGATGGAGAGTTATAAGAATTGTTGGATGGCAAAAATATACTCAAAACAATGAAATTAATAATTAATAATAAAAAGAAAGTGTGGGGGCAGCAATGCATTTTATCGAAATAATAATTGAGTATCTTCCTATTTTTATGTTTGTGACTATGGGTATATTGCTTTTTATAGGTTATCCCGTTGGTTTTATCTTAGGTGGGGTAGCTATTGCTTATGGTTTTATTGGATATATGTTTGGGGTATTTAGGATTGCAGAGTTTTTTAACTTTGTGCCTCGAATGTGGGGGTTTTCAGCTGAGAACTTAATCCTGGTTGCCATACCTAGTTTCGTGTTTATGGGAACAATGATGGAAAGAAGTGGTATTGCTAATGATTTATTAAAAACCACTCAGATACTTTTAAGAAAAGTTCCTGGAGGACTAGCAATGTCCGTTACAGTTATGGGAACCGTTTTGGCTGCTATGACCGGTATTATTGGTGCTTCTGTTACTATGATGACTGCCTTGGCATTGCCTCCAATGATAAAAGCAAGATACAGTCATGCTCTAGCAACTGGTGTTATAGCTGCTTCAGGTACACTTGGTATACTTATACCGCCTAGTATTATGTTAATTATTATGGCTGATATTATGCAGGTTTCAGTTGGCAATCTATTTATGGGTGCCTTAATACCAGGTTTGACGCTTGCCTTGATGTATTTAATTTTTATATTTATATGGGCTTCAGTTGATCCAAAGGTTGCTCCTAAAATTAGAGAAGAAGATATGACTTACGAAAAGGGAAAGCTTCCTACTATGATTTTAAAAGCTTTTTTACCTCCTGTTGCGCTTATAGGCTTAATTAAAGGGTCTATTCTTTTAGGTTGGGCAACGCCAAGTGAAGCTGGGGCTGTTGGAGCTTTTGGTGCAACTTTTCTTGCTGTTATTGGAGGAAAATTTACTTTTCCAATGCTAAGAAGTGTTATTCATTCCTCAGGTTTAACTATTTCAATGGTATTTATGATTATTTTAAGTGCTACTTGTTTTGCTTATGTATTTAGATCATTAGGTGGTGATTATATAGTTGAAGAGTTAATTGAAAAAGCTGGACTTGGATCTTGGGGTTTATTATTTTTATTAATGGGAATGACTTTCTTATTAGGATTTTTTCTTGATTGGGTTGAAATAACCTTAATTATTCTTCCAATTTTTGCTCCATTAGTTTTACTTCTTGATTTTGGTGATCATGTCACTCAATTAACAGGTCTTGATGGAAGAAAAGAAACTATGATTTGGTTTCTTGTCTTAATGGCTATAAATTTGCAAACCTCATTTCTAACTCCGCCATTTGGGTTTGCATTATTCTATTTAAAAGGGGTGGCTCCTCCAGAAGTGTCAACTATAAGTATTTATAGAGGTGTTGTTCCTTTTGTTGTTATTCAGTTGATTGGTTTAATAATGGTTATTGTACAACCTGAAATGGGCTTGTGGTTACCTCGGCTAGTATAAAGGCATATATTTAAGCCGCATCTTTTAGATGCGGTTTTTTTTTTAATTTTATCTAAGGTAATCTTTAATGGGTAATATTGGTATTTGTGGGGCGGGCCTTATTGGAGCTAGTTGGGCTATTGGTTTTGCTAATGCCGGACATAAATCGTTAGTTTATGATAATAATAAAGACAGCTTTAAAAAGTTTGAATTAGTTTGTGATCAATTGTTAAAAGATTTAACAATTATTAATCCTGATTTAGATGTAAATAAAATTAAATCAAATATAACTCTTGATTGTTCAATTGAGGATATTTGTAAAGACACTATTTTAATTCAAGAAAGTATAGTTGAAGATTTAGAAATAAAGAAAAAAATGTTTGAAGCTTTAGATAAATTAGCTCCTGAGAACACAATATTAGCCTCTTCTTCGTCATATTTACTAATATCAAAAATTTCAGAAAATGTAGTTCATAAGCAAAGATGTATAAATGCTCATCCTGCGTTACCTCCTCATGTTGTTCCATTTGTTGAGATTTGTGGTAGTACAGAAACTTCAACTGAAATTATTAAAAGCGCAATGTCTTTATACAAAAATGCTAATTACGCAGCTATTTTAGTAAACAAAGAAACTGAAGGTTTTGTGCTTAATCGGCTACAAGGAGCTTTGCTAAATGAAGCTGTAAGGCTGCATGAAGGTGGATATGCCTCTATGGATGACATTGATATTGCATTAAAGCATGCATTAGGAATTAGGTGGGCTTTTATGGGTCCTTTTGAAATAATGGACTTAAATGCACCTGAGGGAATTAAAGATTCATTTAGTAGATATAGAGTTGGCATTCAAAATTTAGCCAAACAACAAAATACTGTTCCTGAATATTCCGATGAATATTTAAATCAATTAGAAAATGAGCAAAGAAAGAGATTATCTCATTCAGCTCGACCTGAAAGAATAGAAAAAAGAAATAAAATGATAGCATTAATAAGAAAACTTAAACTTGAATTAGGAGAGGATATTCAAAATGGCTAAATCTAAAAAAGTAATTATAAGTTGTGCGGTAACTGGAGCAATTCATACTCCATCCATGTCACAATATTTGCCAATAACTGCTCAAGAAGTAATTGAACATTCTTTGGCGGCTTATGAAGCTGGAGCGGCAATTTTACATCTTCATGCAAGAGATGAAATAGATGGTCATCCAACTCAAGATCCAGAAGAGTTTCAAAAGTTTTTGCCTACAATTCAAAGTTCATGTGACGCTGTTATTAACATTACTACTGGCGGTGGCCCACAAATGACTGTGGAAGATAGAATGAGGCCGGCAATGCACTTCCAACCTGAAGTTGCTTCACTGAATATGGGCTCAATGAATTTTGGCTTGTTTCCTATGTTAAAAAAACATAATCAACTAAAATTTCCTTGGGAAAGAGACATGTTAGAAAGAAGTAAAGGTTCTCTTTTTAAAAATACATTTGAAGACATAGAAAATATTATGACTCTTGGTTATGCAAATGGAACTAGATTTGAATTTGAATGTTATGATGTTGGTCATTTATATAATCTTCATTATTTCCATAGAGAAGGAATGTTAAAGGGGCCTTATTTTATTCAATTTGTTATGGGTATTATGGGAGGAATAGGGGCTGACGCTGACAATCTTCTTCATATGAAAAAAACAGCAGATAAATTATTTGGTGATTCATATGAATGGTCTGTTGTTGGAGCAGGAGCTAGTCAAATGAAAATCAATGCAACTGGAGCTGCTTTGGGTTCTCATGTTCGAGTAGGTTTAGAAGATTCATTATGGGATGGTCCAGGTAACTTAGCAAAAACAAATGCAGATCAAGTTAGAAGAGTAAGAGAAATACTTGATGGTCTTTCTTTAGAAGTTGCTACACCGGATGAAGCAAGAGAGATATTAGGTTTAAAAGGTAAAGATAAAACTAATATCAAATAGAGAAGAGAGTTACTATGAACTATGAAAAGTTACTTGAGGGTAAAAAAGCCCTCATAACTGCTGGTGCAGACGGAATTGGTTATGCTATAGCAAAACGTTTTGAAAAGGCAGGAGCAAAAGTATTTGTTTGTGATATTAATGAGGATGCCGTTAATAGAGCTAATTCAGTTGACGATAATATTAAAGCTATGGTTTGTGATCTTAGACAAACTCAATTAATAGCGTCAATGGTTGAAGCGGGTTTTGATTACCTAAAAGAGTTAGATATTATTGTAAACAATGCTGGAATAGCTGGTGAAACGGCTGGTGTCGGTGAGCTTACTTTGGGTGGTTGGCAAGAGTGTCTTCAGGTAAATATGACAAGTCATTTTGAAACAATGAGAATAGCTGTCCCTCGTATGAATAATGAAGGCTCTATTCTTTCAGTTTCTTCAGTGGCTGGAAGACTTGGTTTTGCTTATAGACTTCCTTATGCAGCAACTAAGTGGGCTGTGATAGGCATGGTTAAAAGTCTGGCTATAGAATTAGGTCCAAGAGGAATTAGAGCCAATGCACTTCTTCCTGGTATAGTTGAAGGTGAAAGACAAAATAGAGTTATAGAAGCTAAAGCAAAAGTAAAGAATGTTTCATTTGAAGAAATGAAGGAAGAAATTTTATCAGGTTCTTCACTTAATAGATTTGTTACGCATGAGGATTTAGCGGAGCAAGCTCATTATCTATGTAGTTCTTTAGGTAAAAATATTTCAGGTCAAGCTATTAGTGTATGTGGCAATATTGAAAAAGCAGGATAAAATATAAACTTATAATTTAGAAATTTCTTCAAGAACTGGTTGTATATAAGTTTTAAATAATTCTGGATTTTCTGACATAGGGAAATGACCTGTTCCAGGAATTATAGTTGCTTTTGATCCCTTTATTCTTTGAGCTGTAGCTTTTGTTCTTTCTGGAGTACATGAGCAATCATATTCTCCAGATATAAGGTAGACTGGGCATAACTTAGTATCTATTAACGACGAACGATCTTCAAAATCACCATCATGCCAATAAAAATAAAGATCGCCTTTGAAGACACCAGGGCCACCTTGCATATAATGCCAGAGAGTTTCATGTCTATAGTTTGCATGGCTTTGAGGAGCTATTTGGGATGAAACAAAAGCAGCCTGAATTTCTCCTCCATGAACATCAGGTCTATGTAACCAATCTAAGTCGTAATAGGCTTCAAGTTTATCGGATCCTTCAAGTGCAATAACTGCTCTGAAAAATTTTGATTGCTCTAAAGCTAAATGAAGGACAACTCTTCCACCCATTGAGCAACCCATAATAACGGGATTATCAACTTTGTATGCTTTACAGAAAGACATAATAATCTTTTTATATAAATCAGTAGTAAGTTTATATTCTTTCAAATGATACCCTTCTGGAGGATTTGATTTTCCGTGCCATGGAAGATCAAAAGCTATTACGCGGTATTTTTTTGTGAATTCTTTATCGTTTAACATATGACGAAACTGCCTAGAATCTGATCCAGCAGTATGAAGGCATATAAGAGGAATACCCTCTCCAGCTTCTTCAGCATAGATTCTAAAAACTTCATCATCTACAGTTATAGATAAGTATCTTCCAAGTATATCTTCAAAATTAACATCTTTATTTTTCATAAATATAACCTTAATTTAAAAATCTGAAGCGCCGTTAGAAATTATAATATCTTTAAAATATTGAAGATTTTGCATTAAAGGTATTAAGTTTCCATCAATAACAATAATCTTTTTAGCTAACATTGCAAAAATATCATGATAATCTTTTGGAGGAATTTTAAGCCAATGTTTTTCCCAAGCTTCTGATTTTCCATGTATTCTAAATGTACCACTTTGAGTTAGAACTGTTCTTTTTTTTATGGAAGTAATTACTCCATTATTGATTTTGATCAAAAAGTCGTGATCATCTATCCCAAATGTAAAAGTAAGATTTATCCATCTTCCTCTATGAACTAGGCGTTTATTAGAGTTAACTCTTGTGATCCAATTGTTTATTGATTGCATAATAAATCTTTTTAAAGTTATTTTGTGTTAAATGTAATATTTTATAGTCATTTTATAAAATGATATTTTAATATAAGATATTTTTATGGGAGGTAACAATGTTTGATGTAAATAATTTTCTTCATGAGGGCTCTTTGTCTCCAGCTTTATACTGGAAAGGATATCCAAAGTACAACTTCATTGGAGGTCATAATGATAATGATTGTATTCCTGTTACTCAACTTAAAGAAGCTATAGAGAAAGTAATTTTAAAAGAGGGTAAAACATTAGCGAAATATGGTCTAGAAAGCGGTCCTCAAGGATACCTCCCTCTAAGAAGCTTTATAGTTAGTAAATTGAAATCTAGAGCATTTATTGACTGTTCTGAGAAAGAAACACTAATAGTTTCAGGGTCTTTACAGGCATTAGATTTGGTTAACCAAACCTTTCTTAAAAAAGGTGATACTGTGATAATTGAAGAAGAAAATTATGGTGGAACTATTTCAAGATTAAAACGACTTGGCATTAATATGGTTGGAGTTCCATTAGAAAAAGATGGAATGGATATAGATGCTTTAAAGAATATTCTTATAGATTTAAAAAATAAAAGAATAAAACCAAGATACATCTATACAATCCCTACCATCCAAAATCCTACTGGTACGATAATGTCCACTGAAAAAAGAAAAAGTTTGATTGCTTTATCAAATGAATATGGAATTCCAATTTTTGAAGATGATTGTTATGCGGATCTGCTTTGGGAAGGTGAAAGGCCTCCTGCGATAAAATCTTATGATAAGAATGGATTAGTAATATATTGTGGCTCTTTTTCTAAATCTATAGCTCCAGCTCTTCGTGTAGGTTATCTTGTTGCTAACTGGCATGTTCTTTCTAGAATTTTACCTTATAAAACTGATGCAGGAAGCGGTTCTTTGGAGCAAATGGTACTCGCAGAATTTTGTGAAAATAATTTTAATAATCATGTGAGCCTTCTTAGCAATGAATTAAAGAAAAAGTCAGATGTTATTTGTGGTGCCTTAGATAAATACTTTGGTTCGACTGCTGAATATATAAAGCCAAAGGGCGGTATTTTTATTTGGGTAAGTCTTCCTGATACAATTGATACATCGCGTTTATATGAAATTGCTTTGAAAGAGGGGGTTGCTATTAACCCAGGATCTGAATGGTCAATTAACCCAAATGGTAAAAACAAAATTCGTCTTTGCTTTGGTAATCCAAGCACATTAGAAATTGACAGTGGAATTAAACTTTTGGCTGAGATATGTAAAAAAGAATTTGGTCTTCCTATTCAGATTGCAAACCTTTAAAATAATCTAATTGAAATTTCTGAGTTCTAAGATGGCCTTTGCAAAAACATTTGGTGTTTCTTGTGGTATATTATGTCCTACTCCAGGAAGAATTTGGTGTTTTCTAAACCCTGTAAATCTTGATTGATCGAATGATTCTGGAGACGGTGATCTAACCCCGTCATCTTGACCATCAAATGTTATGGTTGGTACATTAATTGTTGGTAATTTTGATAATTTTTCTTCTATTTTGCTATATTGGGGATCGCCAGATGAAAGGCCAAATCTATGTTTGTAGCTGTGAATTACCACATCAATAAAATCAATGTTATCAAAGGAAATTGAGCTTAAATCATAAATATCTTGTGTAAAGTTCCACGTTGGTGACCAAGTTTTCCATAATAATGATATTAATTCATGACGGTTTTGATTAAGTCCAGAACGACCTCTTTCACTATGAAAATAATACTGATACCAAAGTTTTTGTTCATCCGATGGCAAGGCAGGTATTATTGATTTCTTTATATCTTGTATGTTATAGCTGTTACCAGAAATGAGACCTAGGCATCTTTCAGGCCATAGAGCAGCAACAACGCAAGCGGCTCTTCCTCCCCAATCATATCCAGCTAAAATAGCTTTTTTAATATGTAAAGCATCCATTAAACATAATAAATCGTAGCCTAATGCAGCCTGTTCTCCAGATCGCAGCTTATGAGGATTTATAAAAGTTGTTTTTCCATAACCTCTGAGATATGGAATTATAACTCTGCACCCTCTACTAGATAAAATTGGGGCAACGTCTTTGTAGGCATAAATATCATAAGGAAAGCCATGCATAAGGAAAACAGGTGTTCCATTGTTATCTCCAAATTCAGCATAAGCTATATTAAGGTCGCCTGCTTTTATGGTTTTTAATCTATTCATGAATTAAGCTAATTTAAAAATTATTTCTTATGTTTTATAATTTAATATTTTAAGGGTAAAGTATTTTTTGTTTTAACTCTTCCAAGAGCAAAATTTGTTTCTATAGAAGCTATCCCTTTAACTTTAGTTAAATCTTCTCTCATAAAGGTTTCATAATCTTTTAAATCTGAAGCAACTACTCTTAATAAATAATCTCTATTTCCAGTGACAAGCCAACAATCCATTACTTCATTTAAAGATGTGATACCTTTTTCAAAAGATTTAAGTATTTGATCAGTTTGATTTTCTAATCTTACTGAGACAAACGCAGTTACAGGAAAGCCATAAGAAACCTCATCTATTATAGCAGTATAACCAGATATTAATCCCTTTTTTTCTAAGTTTTTAACTCTCCTTAAGCATGGAGATGGTGACAAACCAACTTTTTCAGCTAATTCAAAATTAGTTAATCTGCCATTCTGTTGGAGGTTAAAAATTATATTTTGGTCTATTTTATCAATGTTGCTCAAATTAATCTCTTTAAAGTATAATATATATTATATAATTATTATATTAGCATAATATACTAAAATTAATAATAAATAAGTAATTTTTGGTCATTCATTCCAATCTGTTAATGATACAATGTGTTTTTAATTACTTTAGAGTTGAACATTGACTGACAAATATAAATTTTTAAAACTATTGGAACAAAGAGTATTGTGGCTTTCATGTTGGATGATACATAATGCTAATCATATTAGAGAAAATATTGATGGATTAAAAGTTGGAGGTCATCAAGCTAGTTCTGCTTCTATTGTATCAATAATGACCGCTTTATATTTTGATATTTTAAAGCCTGAAGACCGTGTAGCTGTTAAGCCTCATGCAAGTCCAGTATTCCATGCAATTCAATATTTGGCAGGTTTGCAAACAAAAGAAAAAATACAAAACTTCAGAGGCTTTGGAGGAGCTCAATCTTATCCTTCTAGAACTAAAGATATTGATGATGTTGACATTTCAACTGGTTCAGTTGGTCTAGGTGTTGCTATGACAAGCTTTATGTCATTAATTCAAGATTATATTTCACAAAAAAAATTTACAAAAAATATACCTCAAGGACGAATGATAGCATTAGTAGGTGATGCAGAATTAGATGAAGGTAATGTTTATGAATGCCTTCAAGAAGGTTGGAAGCATAATTTAAGAAATGTTTGGTGGATCATAGATTATAATAGGCAATCACTTGATGGGGTTGTGCATGAAGGTTTGTCGGATCGAATAAGTGCTGTTTTTGGAGCTTTTGGCTGGAACTTGGTTCTATTAAAATATGGAAAGTTACAACAAGAGGCTTTCAAAGAACCAGGAGGAGAAAAATTAAAAAAATGGATTGATGATTGTCCTAATCAACTTTATTCAGCTCTTATTTTTGAAGGAGGAGCGTCATTCAAAGATAGATTGCTTGATGATATAGGTGACCAGGGCATAGTTGCTAGCTTAATTAATAAAAGATCAGATGATGAAATATTAGATCTAATGGCTAATTTAGGAGGACACTGCGTTGCAACATTATCAGAGACGTTTGGAAGTATAAAAGATGATAAGCCTACAGCTTTTATAGCTTATACAATTAAAGGATGGGGAACGCCTTTAGCTGGCCATAAAGATAATCATTCAGGCTTAATGACTAAATTGCAAATGGAAACATTTAAATCTAAGTTTGGAATTGCTACCGGAAGCGAATGGAATAGCTTTGCTGATGAAAAAGAAAATATAGAATTAGATTTGCGTTTAAAGAATTTGCCTTTTCAAGTAGCTAAACACAGAAAGTTCAAAAGTAAAAATATAACCATAGATGAGATTGTCTCTATAAAAGAAATTAAAACCTCAACTCAGAATGCATTTGGAAAAATTTTAGATCAATATGCAAAAAATAATTCTGAGTTCAGTAATAGAATCATAACAACATCTCCTGATGTTTCTGTCTCAACAAACCTAGGTTCATGGGTTAATAGAACTGGATTGTTTAGTAGAGATGATAGTTCAGATACATTTAGAGATAGAAAAATTCCATCAGCACAGAAATGGATTTTCTCTCCAAATGGGCAACATATAGAGCTTGGCATTGCAGAAATGAATCTATTTTTATTATTAGGAGCAGCGGGTTTGTCTCATGAATTATTTGGAGAAAGATTGTTTCCAATTGGAACTGTGTACGATCCTTTTATAGCTAGGGGATTAGATGCTATGAACTATGCTTGTTATCAAGATGCTAGATTTATGATTGTTGGAACGCCTTCAGGAATTTCATTAGCACCAGAGGGAGGTGCTCATCAATCAATAGGAACTCCTTTAATTGGAATTAGTCAACCAGGGTTATTAAGTTTTGAACCTGCTTTTGCTGATGAGCTTGCAATCATAATGCATTATGGATTTAATTATATGCAAAATGATGACGGCGGATCTATATATTTACGACTAAGCACAAGAGTAATAGATCAACCTGTTAGAACTATTAACAAAGAATTGCAGAATAATATTATTAAAGGTGCTTATTGGTTAAAAGAACCTGGGCCAAACCCTGAAACAATTTTAGTTTTTCAAGGTGTAGTAGCTCATGATGTAATTCAATCAGCTGGCTTTTTAGGAGATAAATATAAGGACATAGGTGTATTAGCTATAACAAGTTCAGATTGTTTGTTTCATGAATGGAAACAAAAAAGTTTATCTTATAATAATGATATTGAAAAAAGTCATTTAGAAGATTTATTAAAAAAGGTTCCTCAAAGCACTAAAATTATAACCGTATTAGATGGCCATCCTATGACACTAGCTTGGATAGGAGGAATTTATGGTCATAAAATAGTTCCTTTAGGGGTTGACCAGTTTGGCCAAACAGGTGCTATAAATGACTTGTATTCAGAATTTAAAATTGACACTGAAAGCATTTGTCAAATAGGGTTTAATCAAAATAAAAGATAAAAATTTTAAAAAAATCAATTAGATACTGGAAGGTATCATGAATAAATTAATAAAATTATTTTCTATAGTTATTGCAGGATTTTTTTTAGTACTATTAGTTTTGCTGCAGATGTAACAATGAAAATATCTATACAGTTGCCTATAAAAAATAATTTAGGTCAGATTAAACTTTAAGTGATCATATAAAAATGATGAAATATATAGGAATTATAGTATGGTATCCAATAGAAAAATAGAATTAAAGAAAAGTCCAGCTGAAAAATTAAGAACAGTTTTAAAAGAAAAACTATTTATTCCTATTCCATCATGCTTTGATGCATTGTCAGCTAAATTAATTGAGCAAGCTAACTTTGATGTTACTTTTATGTCTGGGTTTGCGGCGTCAGCTTCAAGAATAGGATCTCCTGATCTTGGACTAATGACATTTTCAGAGGTCTTTGATCAAGCTAATAATATATGTAATGCTATAGATATTCCAATGATTGTTGATGGTGATACTGGCTATGGAAATGCTATGAATGTTCGAAGAACATTAAAAGAATGTTCTAAGGCTGGTTGTGCCGGTATTTTAATAGAGGATCAATTAGCTCCCAAGAGATGTGGCCATACTCCTGGTAAGGACGTAGTTGATAAAGAAGAAGCATATGATCGAATTCGCGCGGCTAATGATATGAGAAATGAAGGTTATGATATTTTAATTATGGCTAGGACAGATGCTAATCATACCCATGGATTAAATGAAGCAATAGCAAGAGCTCAAAAGTTTCATGAATTAGGCGCGGATATTTTATTTGTTGAGGCACCTAAGGATAAAAAAGAAATGATTACTATTTGTAATGAAGTCCCAGGATACAAAGTTGCTAATATAGTTGAAGGAGGAATAACTCCTAATTTATCAATGAAAGAATTAGAAGACATAGGCTATAAATTAGCTATTTATCCTCTTACGGTTATGAGTTCGGCAATGAAAGCTATGATAAAATCCTTAGACCTTCTTTTTAAGGACGAAGATAGATCCGATTTATTATTGGATTTTAGTGATTTAAGAAAAAAGGTTGGCTTTGACGAATATTATGAAATTTCTAGTAAGTATGAAACTTCAAAAAGAAGCTAGATTAAATAAATGTATATATGGAGTATTTTTAAATGAAAAGTTATCAAGTAGTAGATTTTGGAAAGCAATTAGAATTAAGAGAGTATGACAATCCTAAACCAGTTGGCAAAGAAATTCTTGTTAAAATTTCAGCGTGTGGAGTCTGTCATAGTGACTTGCATTTGGCAGATGGTTATTTTGATCTTGGAGAAGGTAATAGAATAACTTTAGCTGATAGAGGAACTAAACTACCTTTTACACCTGGTCATGAAATCACTGGCACTGTTGTTGCCATTGGATCAGATGCTGAAAATATAAATATTGGTGATAGTGGAATTGTATTCCCATGGATAGGTTGTGGTAATTGTGAAGCTTGCATAGAAGAAAATGAAACTTTGTGTGAGGCTCCGAAATATCTAGGTGCTAGATTAGATGGTGGATATTCAGATTATATTATAGTTCCTGATAGTCGTTATCTAGTTTCATACGGGGATATGGATCCTGCTGTCGCTGCTCCTTATGCATGTTCTGGGTTAACTGCTTATAGTGCTTTAAAAAAAATACCTAAAACTTCACAAGATGACTGGGTTATTATTATTGGTGCTGGTGGAGTAGGTATCAATGGCATTTTACTTTCTTCTTCATTACATAACGCTAAAGTTCTTGTTATAGACAATGATTCTTCTAAAAGAGAGCAGGCTATAGAAGCTGGTGCAGATAAGGTATTTTCTCCAGACGATCTTGAAGAAATTAAAAATGTCATTGGAATTGGAGCTAAAGCTGCAATTGATTTTGTAGGTAGACCTGAAACCACTGATTTAGGATTATCTTTAGTAAAAAAGGGAGGAATAGTAATTGTGGTCGGGTTATATGGTGGATCATTAAAACTTTCTTTACCATTAGTTCCTATGAGATCTATTACTTTAAGAGGCTCATACGTCGGAGAATTAAAAGAATTGAAGGAATTAGTTGATATAATAAAATTAGGTAAGACAAAATTAATACCTATAAAAAAACAAGATATGGCAACTGCAAATCAAGCTATGTCTGATTTAAGAGAAGGAAAGGTAAATGGCAGAATTGTTTTAATACCAAATTAAAAATTATATTATGAAATAATTGATACTTTACTAAATTAAATACTAATATTAATTCAAATAAACAATGTGAGAAAAATATTATGGATACAAAAAAAGACAAAGATAATTCTCATAGTCATAGTCATAGTCATAGTCATAGTCATAGTCATAGTCATAGTCATAGTCATAGTCATGACCATGATGATCATCATTCACTTTTGCCATCCGATCCAGAGTTAAGAGTTAAAGCAATCGAAACACTTTTATTAAGTAAAGGGCTGATTGATTCTGAAACACTTGATGAGTTAATAGATACATATGAGAATAAAATAGGACCTCAAAATGGAGCTAAGGTTGTCGCTAAAGCATGGGTTGATAGTGATTATAAAAAACGACTTCTTGAAGATGCTACTTCTGCAATTAGAGAATTGAGTTATCAAGGTCGACAAGGTGAAAATATGGTTGTTGTAGAAAATACACCAGAAGTACATAATGTAGTTGTTTGCACATTATGTAGCTGTTATCCATGGCCAGTTTTAGGTATTCCTCCGACATGGTATAAAAGTGATGAATATAGATCTAGAACTGTTAGAGAACCAAGAAAAGTTCTCTCAGAATTTGGGGTTAAAGTAGATGATAAAATTCAGGTAAAAGTATGGGATTCAACTGCTGAACTTAGGTATTTAGTATTGCCAATGCGTCCAGAAGGTACTGAAAACATGAATGAAGACGAATTAGCTAAATTAGTCACACGTAATTCAATGATAGGAACTGGATTAGCCGAGAATATTAAATGAGTAGATTGCATGATATGGGAGGACGTTATGGAGATGGGCCAATTCCTATCCCTAGAAACAAAAATAATCAAATTGAAAATTATGAACCTGTTTTTAAATATAAATGGCACGCAAAAGCATGGGCAATAACTCTAGCTGCAGGTGCTTTAGGAGAATGGAATTTAGATGTTAGTAGGCATTTTAGAGAATGTTTGCCGCCTAGAGATTATATGAATTATTCGTATTATGAAAAATGGCTAGCTGGACTTACAAACCTTTTAGTTAAAAGAAATATAATTTCAGTTAAAGATTTAAAACATTTTACAACTTTAGTTGAAAAACAAGAAATAAATTTAGATTCAGTAATTAAGTCAGAATTAGATAAAAGGGCATGGTTGGCAAAAGATGTTGCAAAAACTTTAGGTTGGGGAGGTCCCTCTTTTAGAGAAACAAAGATTTCTCCTCAGTTTAATATAGGTGATAAAATTAAGACTGTAAGCTATAACCCAAATAAAGATGTTAAAGGAGGTCACACTCGTTTACCATCATACGCAATGGGACGAACAGGTACTATTCACTCTTATCACGGCACGCATGTATTTCCAGATAAAAATGCCCATGGTAATGGCGAAAACCCTTTACCTTTATATACTATAGAGTTTAAAGGTGAAGAGCTATGGGGAGCAATGGCTGAGGATAAAAACAGTTGTATTTTTTTAGATTTATGGGAACCATATATAGAATGTCATATTTAATAGTATTGTTAAGAGGCCATTATGAGTAATCAATCTAATTTTAGCTTGCCTTTCATAAATACTTCTCGGGACGATATAGTTTTTCAAAGTCCCTGGCATAGTCAATTATTTGCTATTACAGTCCAATTATCTGAGCAAGGTAATTTCTTATGGACGGAGTTTGTAGAAATTTTTGGTCAATCTTTAAATCAAGCAAGGTTAAAAATAAAATCCTTGGATGGAAATGACAATTATTTTAATTGTTGGTTAAATGCTTTAGAAAAAATTATTGTTGATAAAAATATGGGCAGTCTTCAAAATTTATCTTTATTAAAAGAAGATTGGACAAAAGCTTATTTAACAACACCTCATGGTCAACCAGTTAAGATTTAGATATGTAAAAAATAAGGTTTAATAATTTTAGGAGAAGGTAAATGTCAATTAAATGTAAAGCAGCAGTTATTAGAACTAACAAAGCAACTGCACCATATAAAATTTCACAACCTTTATCTATTGAAGAAATTAACATATCTCCACCTCAAGCTAATGAAATTTTAGTTCAAGTTAAAGGCGCTGGTCTTTGTCATTCTGACCTATCCGTTATAAATGGTTCAAGAATAATGCCTATGCCACTAGTGATTGGACATGAAGGTTCTGGTGAAGTGGTCGAACTGGGGAATGCTGTTAATGATATAAAAATTGGAGACCATGTTTCTTTTCAATTTTCTCCTTCTTGTGGAAGATGTCGACGTTGTCTTGAGGGACGTCCTCAAGTATGTGAGCTGGCAGCTGCAACAAAAGGCAAGGGTCAATTAATGTCAGGTGGAAGTAGGCTTACTGATGCTAATGGAGAAGTCTTAAATCATCATACAGGTGTATCATGTATGTCTGAATATGCAGTTGTTGATAGAGGGTCAGTTGTTGTTATTGACAAATCTATTAATATTGAGGATGCAGCGTTATTTGGTTGTGCCGTTATGACTGGAGTTGGAGCTGTTATAAACACTGCAAGAATAAGGCCTGGAGATTCAGTTGCCATCATTGGTTTAGGAGGAGTTGGATTAAATGGCATAATGGGAGCTAAACTTGGTGGAGCAGAAACAATAATAGCAATTGATATTGATCCATCAAAATTTTCTCGTGCAAAAGAATTAGGAGCTACACATTGTTTTGATAGTAGAAATAATGATGTTATTGAAGAAATAAGAGATTTAACAAATGGAGGAGTTGATTTTGCTATAGATTTAGCAGGCGTGATAGCGGCTATGAATACAGCCTATCAAATTATTCGTTATGGTGGATCTGTTGTAACAGCTGGTCTATCTCCAATTAATACTCAATTTAGTTTTAATCATAGTGATTTAGTAGCTCAAGAAAAATCAATTTTAGGAAGTTACATGGGGTCCTGTGTTCCAGTTAGAGATGTGCCAAGATTTTTAAGTCTATTTCAACAAGGCCGATTACCTGTTGATAAGCTAATAGATGGTAAAATTGGGTTTAACGACTTAAATGAGGGCTTTGATAAGCTTGCAAAAGGTGAAGTTATTAGACAGATATTAGTCCCAGGAAGATAAAAGTATATACATAAAGATTATATCATTTTCCAATTTTTATAAAAAACACCTCTGGTTTTTTTTAAAAAGAAACCAACTAAAGCTAATATGTTTTTCATCAGGTTATCAAAGTAACAAGGTCTTAGTATATCTATAAAAGCACAATATCTTAAATCGTCTTCTTGGTTAAAACTTTGATGAATTAATGTGTCGTCAAAAATAAATAATGGATTGTATTTCCATTTATTAATTCTTCCATCTGCTTCAATATAGGAACCTTCATTTTTTACCTTATTAAAGTTATATAATATCCTATATGTAGCTCTCAAAGGTCCAAAGTGTCTAGAAGTAGAGGTTTTTTCTCTAAATAATGAAACACCTATAGTTTTTATGTATTTATATTCTTTATTAAAATCTAAAATTGTCTCATCTAAGTTATACCCATACCACTTATAAAATAACATAGTTCTGTTATCATTCTTTGATTCGTTAAAACGTTTTACAATTTGTTTAGCATTTTTATCAAAAATTTGAATAACTTCGTTTATTTCATTTTGATGATTTTGAGGAAGATCTTGTACATTAAAAGTATGAAGGTTTCTATGTGATAACAAATCAGTGAATAAATTTAATGGTGAGAGAATAAAAGTTAAAATACCTTTCCCTATGAAATACTCTTTAATTAATTTAAAATTCATGGTTTTGTGTCTGGAAACATCAATTAATCCAAAAACAAATAGTATAGGTAAAATCGTCCAGAAGCTAAATGTTGGCCATAAGAAAAATGATCCTATCAAAATAGGAATAAATAAAATTAATTTTAAAATAATATCCATTTTATAAAACAATAATATATAGTTACAATAGTTGTATAATCTATAATTTAACATAAGAACTATCAACTTCTAATTAGAATGTTAGAGAATTAATTAAATTGAGATTATAATATTTTAATTATTTAAAATAAGGGAAAGTATTATGCCTAGCTTTGATATTGTAAGTAAAATAGATATGCCGTCAGTTCAAAACGCTCTAGAAGGTGTAAAAAAAGAAATTAATACAAGATATGATTTTAAAGGAAGTCTATGTGAAGTTGAGCAACAAGAAGATAAAATTATAATTAAAGCCGATGATGAGCTTAAGAGAAAACAAGTAGAGGAACTACTTATTACTCACTTAACAAGAAAGAAAGTTGATACAGGTGCACTAGAATTTGAAAAACCTGAAGCAGCTACTGGTAATTCAATTAGGCAAACAGTTTTAATAAAACAAGGCGTTGATCGTGAAACTGCTCAAAAAATAGTAAAAGAAATTAAATCCTCTAAAACTAAAACTCAAACCGCAATTCAAGGAGACGAAGTTAGGGTTTCAGGAAAAAAAAGGGATGACTTACAAAATGCAATCCAACTGATAAAAGAATTAAATCTAACTCATCCACTTCAGTTCGAAAATTTTAGAGATTAATTGCTTTTATACTTTTATTATAACAGCTCTTTCGTCTCTTTCATTCCAGCTATTTGAATTTATGGCCATATAAAAATCAGCAAGATGATTGTTAAATAAACTAGGCTCTTCTAAGTTAATAGTGTGACCGGTTTTAGGAACAATCAGTAATCCAGAATTTTTAATGGTTCTTTTAAGAAACAATCCAACTTCTAAACACATGTCATCTTCGTCTCCATTTATAATTAATGTAGGTGTTTTAATATTAGATATTTCTTTTTCAAGTTTATATAGATTAGGTCTTTTATTTTGGATACCTAAAAGGGTATTAGCAGAACCTAATGAATCATGGCTAATTAATAAGTCATTAAATAATTGCCATCCTTTTGGATCTTTTTTTTGAAATTGAACTCTTGAGGGTCCTAATGCATATTCAGCACCTACTTTAGCCATACCTTTTTCTAGAATATTTTTTGCCGTAACCAATGAAACTGAGGAGAAATTTGCTTGTTCATTATAATTAGTTTTGTCAATTGGTATGGCTCCGTAACCGCATCCAGCGACAACTATACTTTTAGCTCTTTCAGGTGCATTTATACCAAAATGTAAAGTTGCAAAGCCTCCCATTGATAAACCTACTATGTGAGCCTTATCAATTTCAAAGTTATCCATAATACTTATTATATCTTTCCAGGCTCTTTCTTGGCTGTAGGAAGCTTCATCTTTTGGAATATCAGAAGGATGATAGCCTCTAGCGCTATAAGTTATACATTGATTGTATCTTGAAAAATAGTTTACCTGTGGTTCCCAACTTCTATAATCTCCAGCGAATTCATGAACAAATATAATTGGATCACCTTGACCAGTGGATTGATAAAATAATTTAATATTATCATCAGTTTTTATAAATGACATTTTGCACTCCTATGTGTAACTTAACTTTTATATAATAGTTCAAAACTTTTACCAATATAATAGTACTAAAAGTAGATTTTAAAAATGGAAGTATTTAGTTTATTAAACCCGGACATAGTAGCACTTATACTTACATTAAAACTAGCATTAACAACATGTGTTTGTCTTGCTTTTATTGGAACTCCTATAGCTTATTTTTTAGCTTTTAGTTCAGGAAAATTAAATCCAATTATAGAATCTATTATAACGTTACCTTTAGTTTTACCTCCAACAGTTATAGGTTTTTATTTAATAGTATTTTTTAGTCCAGATACAATGCTTGGTAATTTTTTTATTTTGGTAACTGGTGAGCAACTTATTTTTTCATTTTATGGGTTGGTGTTTGCATCAATAATATATTCTCTTCCATTTTGGGTTCAACCTTTACAATCATCTTTTGAAAAAGTAGGTGTTAAAACAATACAAACTGCTAATACTCTAGGCGCCGGTCATTTTGATACCTTCTTTAATGTTATATTACCTTTATGTAGAAGAGGTTTACTAACATCTTTTATTTTATCATTTGCTCACACAATGGGAGAGTTTGGTATTGTATTAATGGTTGGTGGAGGAATTCATGGAAAAACAAAAGTTTTAGCCATTTCTATCTACGATCATGTAGAACAACTATCGTTTGGAAAGGCACATTATTTAGCAGGAGGAATGCTGCTTTTATCCTTTATAATTTTATTAACCTTGTATATTTCAAATAAAAATATTTCTATGCGAGTTAAATAGTGTCGAGTTTATTTATAAAAATGAAAGGTGAGTTAGGCAGTTTTAACATAGATTTTGAACATAACTTTCAATCAGATGGAATAACAGTTCTTTTTGGTCCTAATGGTTCAGGGAAAAGCTCTCTTATCTCTGCAGTTGCAGGATTCATCCAAAATATTGAAATATTTATTAGTTTAAATGGAGATGTCCTTCAAGGACAAAAAAATATTCCTTCATACAAAAGATCAATTGGAACAATGTTTCAAGATCCTAATTTGTTTCAACATTTAACGGTTAACCAAAATCTTGATTTTGCTATTAAAAGGGTTAAATCAGAGAATATAAAAAGCTATAATATTACAAAAATAGAAATAATAAAGTGTTTAGATTTACAAAATATTTTGGATAGATACCCTATAAATTTATCTGGTGGTGAAAAGCTTAGAGCAGCTTTGGCAAGAACAATCTTATCTCAGCCAAGTTATCTTCTTTTAGATGAGCCTATGTCTGCTTTAGATATAAAACATAAAGCGAAACTAATAAATTTTCTTAGAAAGTATAACCGTGAATATAAAGTACCTATTTTATACGTAACACACTCTATTGAAGAAATCTCACAAATTTCAGATGAAATTGTATTAATATTGAACGGACGTTTTATTGAAAGCGGCCCTACTTCTAAAATATTAGCAGGAGATCATTTCCAAAATTTAGTTGGAAAATTTGAAGCCAGTTCAGTTTTGGAGGGATTTGTTTCAAATATTAAAAAATTATATAATTTAACTACAATCAATATTAATGGCCAATATTTGATAGTTCCTGGAAAACCAGGTATTTTAGGTGACTTTGTAAGGGTCAGAATTAGATCGAGAGATGTTATAATAACCCCAATCAAAATTAATTCTTATATAGCAGAAAATATATTGGTTGGAACAATATTAACAATTGATATTGAAAAAATTTCTGCTTTTTCAGAACTTATTGTTGCTTTAGAAAGTAAAGAAAATAAAGAAAATTTACAAATATTAAGAGTAAGAATTACTACTTACAATCTTAAAAAAATGAAACTATCTACCAATAAGAAAGTATATATTTATATTCGTTCTGTTTCTATAGATAGGCAGGCTTATCAATATGATTAGATAAAATAATAACTATAGTTTTTCTATTATAATAGCGCTACCTTGGCCTACCCCTACACACATTGTACAAAGAGCATATTTTTTATTTGTTTCCATTAACTCTTGAGTAGCGGTTAAAACTAATCTTGTTCCAGACATCCCTAAAGGGTGACCTAACGCAATGGCTCCTCCATTGGGGTTAACTCTTTCATCATCATCACTTACGCCAAGAGACCTTAAGCTGGCCAGACCTTGGGCAGCAAAAGCTTCATTGATTTCAATAATATCAATATCGTCCATAGAAAGCCCAGCAAGTTTTAAAGCTTTTATAGTTGCTGGCACTGGTCCAATACCCATAAATGCAGGTTCTACACCACAGCTTGCTGCTGATAATATTCTAGCTCTAGGTAACAAATGATTCCTTTTTACTCCATTTTCATTAGCAATTATAATTGCAGCTGCTCCATCATTGATGCCACTTGCATTGCCAGCAGTGACACTCCCATTTGGACGAAAAGGAGTAGGCAATGCAGAAAGTTTTTCAATAGTAGTTTCTCTTGGATGTTCGTCTTTATCAAAAATAATAGGATCACCTTTTCTTTGAGGAATTTCTACAGGAGTAATTTCTTTTGCAAGGCGGCCATTTTGAATTGATTTAATAGCCTTTATCTGACTTGATAAAGCCATTTTATCCTGATCTTCTCTATTTATTTGATATTTTTCTGCAACGTTTTCAGCTGTTTCTGGCATAGAATCAACTCCAAAATTTAATTTCATTTTTGGATTAATAAAACGCCAACCTATAGTTGTGTCATAAATTTCTGCATTTCTAGAAAAAGCACTGTTTGCTTTAGGCATTACAAAAGGAGCTCTGCTCATACTTTCTACACCACCGGCTATTGTAAACTCTGCCTCATTTGCCTTTATCATTCTAGATGCATTAGAAATGGCCTCCATCCCAGATGCACATAATCTATTAAGTGTAATCCCTGATACCGTATAGGGAAGGCCTGCTAAAAGAAGTGCCATTCTGGCTATATTTCTATTATCTTCCCCAGCTTGATTGGCGTTTCCAAAGAAAACTTCTTCTAAGCTATCCCAGTCAACTTTCTTAAGTCTTTTTTTTAAAGAAATCAATGGAAGTGAAGCTAAGTCATCTGTTCTTATTGAAGAAAGTTTTCCTCCAAATTTACCAATAGGGGTTCTGGTTCCTTCACAAATTAGGGCTTCAGTCATTTTTTCCTCCGATAGTAATTATATTAAAAAGAAAAATTTGAATAAATTGGTTTTTTCATAGGGTCCCATAAATCAAATTTTTCCATCACAGATGCAAACTCATCACTATTCATTAAATCATATAACCATGTTTTTAAAAAGGGTAATTTCAATGAATCAAACCAAATAGGATCCACATTTCTAAATTGTCTAATAAAAGGAAAAGTTGCATAATCAATATAACTTAAATATTCTGAATTAATACCTTTACTAGTTTCTAATCTATGATTTAGTTCAGTTAAAACAATTAAATTTTTATCCCGATAATGTATTGTATTTTGCTTCTCAAATTTATTAGTATATTTATATTTATCTAAATTGACTTTGAACACTTTATCTAATTTTTTTAAAAAATAAGTCATCTGATTTTTAATCTTATAATCTTTAGGCAACCAATTAAACGGATCATTAATCTCTAATGCCCATTCCATGATATCAATGCTTTCTTCTATTAAATGGTCATTTGAAATCTGTAAAACGGGGACCGTGCCTTTAGGAGATAGATTAAGAAATTCTATTGGTTTGTTTTGGATTTTTATTTCTCGTATTTCTACTGTAATCCCAGATGCTTGTATTGCTAAGCGAGCACGCATTGCATATGGACATCTTCTAAATGTATACAAAGTAGGATGATTTGTATGATAGTTCATAAAATAATTATAAAGAAAAAAAAATAAGATTAAATAAAAATTATTTTAAAAAAATATTTATTAATCCTGAGAAATGTCATTAACAGTTTTATCTTTAATATTATCTAACTCATCATTTAAATAATCAGAAATATGGCCTTGTTTGGCAAGTTGATAGATTGTATTCCAAAGTGAAGGTGGGTAATTTTGTCTAATATTTTTAATCATATGAAGAATATGTTTTTCTTCATATATATTCTCTTCTTTTGATTTTCTAACCCGGTCAAGTGGGAAGGGAACAATCTGCGCCATTTTTATTTCTCCTAGTAATGGTTTATGATTTGCAAATAGCTTGCCGATTTATTTAATTTAAAAAATATTTTTTTTTAATTTTTTCTTCATATTTAATGTATAAGTTATAATATCATTATTAGGAATTTTTTATGAATAATTTAGATTTATTAAGAGCAACAAAAATTGTAGCAACACTCGGAACAGCTTCAGATGACAAAGAAGTAATCAAATCTTTAATAATAGCTGGTGTTAATGTTTTCCGTCTTAATTTTAGCCATGGTAATCATGGAGATCATTTAAAAAGAATAACAAATATTAGAGCTGTTGAAAAAGAAATGGACTGTAACGTAGCAATTCTTACAGATCTACAAGGCCCTAAATATAGAATTGGTGAAGTTGCAGAAAATATAAAAGTAATTAAGGGAAATAATTATATCTTTGATAAAAAATCTAAATTAGGAGATTTGAAAAGAGTTAATTTACCTCACGAAGAAATTTATAACAGTTTAGCTATTGGTTCAAAAATTCTGATGGATGATGGAAAGCTTCAATTTGAAGTTATTGAGATCACTAACGAATCTATAAAAACAGAAGTGATAGTTGGTGGGTATATTAAAAGCAGAAAAGGTATTAATTTGCCAGATGTTGTTCTTAATACTAGTCCTTTAACACCTAAAGATATAGATGATTTAAAATTTATTTTAACCCAAGAAATTGACTGGATAGCGCTTTCCTTTGTCCAGAAATTAAGTGATGTATTAGAGATAAGGAAATACGTTGGTGATAAAGCAGGTATAATTGCTAAAATTGAAAAACCTTCCGCATTAAGAGAGTTAAAAGAAATCATTGCTGCATGTGAAGGTGTTATGGTTGCAAGAGGTGATCTTGGTGTTGAATTGCCGCCTGAATCTGTTCCAGGAATACAAAAGAAGATTATACTTGCCTGTCGTTTGCAAGGTAAGCCTGTAATAGTTGCTACTCAAATGCTTGAGTCTATGATTGACTCACCTTCACCTACACGTGCTGAAGCATCTGATGTGGCTACAGCAGTTTTTGATGGTGCAGATGCTGTTATGTTATCTGCTGAAACAGCCGTAGGACAATTTCCAATTGAAACGGTTACTATTATGAATAAAATCATTTGTTCTGCTGAAAAGCATATTAAAGATAATCGTCATAATGCACCTCAAGTTTTAGAAAATGAAAATCTTATTTATCAGGCGGTTTCTCGTTCTGCCGTTAGACTTGCTGAATCTGTTGGAGCTAATGCTGTAGTTGCTTTTACTGCATCAGGGAGCACAGCATATAGAATGGCTAGAGAACGTCCTAATTTATTGTTAGTTGTAATGACCCCAGAATTAAAAGTTAAAAGAAGATTATCTCTTTTGTGGGGAGCTTATTCTTTTGTTAGTAAGGTTCAAGGATATGAAGCCGCTATCCAAGAAGCTAAAGACATTATCAAAAAGAACAGCTTTGCTAAAATAGGTGATACTATAGTTGTGGTTGCTGGGATTCCTTTTGGCATATCTGGATCAACTAATTCTATAAGAGTAGTAGATATTTAAAAGTTATTTTTTCCCAATTTTTACGGAGATCATTTTATCAGGAGAACTTGGTGGTTCTCCAATTTCCAGTGAATCAACTACTTCCATTCCTGAAACAACTTGTCCCCATACTGTATATTGACCAGTTAGATGACCACAGCCATCAAAACATATAAAAAACTGGCTATCACCACTATCCGGACTTGATGAGCGAGCCATGCCAACGGTTCCTAATTTATACTCATAATCTGAAAATTCAGCTTTTAAATTTTTGCCAGATCCTCCAGTTCCATTTCCATCTGGGTCACCAGTTTGTGCCATAAACCCTTCTATAACTCTATGAAAAATAATTCCATCATAGAATCCAGATTTAACTAATTGTTTTATTCTTTTAACATGGTTAGGTGCAATTTTAGGAAGAGTTTCAATAATAACTTTTCCTTTAGTGGTTTCTATGGTTATAAATTTACTTGAACTAGCAGAAGCTTTTTTTGTTGGTTGAGCCATTGTAATACACACTATTCCTATTATTAATAAAACTGAATTTCTAAACATCTTGAAAATCTCAAATTACAAAGATAAAAAATTATTTTTTTTTTTAAAGATTCTTGATGCGAAAAGCAACTAAAAATTTAATTTTAAACTAATGCATCGATTTGATCATCAGACAAATTTCCTGGTACAATAGTTATTGGAACTCTACATTCATTGCTGCCGTTATTTATTATGTAATTAATTAAAGGGCCTGGATTGCCTGTCTCTGTAGAAACTCCAAGAACTAGAACTCTAATTGCAGCTTCATTGTTAATTAATTTAAATAATTCTTCAGATGCAATTCCTCTTCTAACAAAAGTTCTTGGTTTAGGCGCACCTAATTTCTCACAATAGTCACTTAATTCTTGGAGAAGAACCTTGCTTTCTTGTTCGTTTTCAGCCTCCATTATTTCAGTTACACCTCCCCATAACTGACCTTCTGTAGGTTCAATACATCTAAATAACGCTATCTCTCCATTTGCTGTTGCTGCTCGTCTAGCAGCATAATATAAAGCTTGATGCAATTCTTTGCTATCATCGGCTACCACTAAAAATAATCTATTCCCAGGTTTAGCTGCTTTAGATTTTGTTTTATTATTTATTTTTTTATTCATAGCTTTCTCTTTATATTTTTCTAAAAATTATGTTTGTTATCCAACCAATTAAAACAGCTAAGAGTACTGCAAAAATCCCATATAAAGTAGAATAGTTTTGCGCTATATTATAAATCTCAGCACTCATACCTGATTTTGAAACATTGATTGTACTTCTTTCTTTTGAAATAAGTGTATTATTTCGATAATGTAATATTTTAACATTAAAAATACCAGTAGGGACGTTTGAAGGTAGTGCTACATAAGTTCTAAATAAAGCGTTTTTATTTAATTTTACTGAATTTTCATCTAAGCTCCAAAGTTTTGATTTTAACATATTTCTAGTAAGAGCCTTGCGCCATTCTTCTTCTTCTTTTGTAGATATTTTTTCTCCAGGTTGCATCCTTACATTTAAGTTGTTAAGGCCAATTTCTGAGATCTTTCTAGTTTTATAATTTAAAATTTCATTTATATCCTTATTGGAAGCTATATGAAGGTATTTTGGTGCATTTATATAATTTATTTTTTTCGTATTAACCCATACACCTAAAACTTTTTCTTTTTTTTGAACTGTAACAAGGCCTTTGGGACCTGATACAACAACTATAATATCGTCTCCTTTTATTCCATCATAAGCGCCAAATAGAAGTATTTTAGCACCTAAAAAATCTGTAGATATTTTGACGTTGTCTTGAGATAAGTCTGCTACTAAATTATTTTCAGCCCTAGAATTAGATGAGTAAGTGTAAACAAATAGTAGTAATATAATTTGAAATGCATTTTTCATATTAGATCACTTTCTAATAACAACGGAAAAAAGATCGCTAGGCATTGTGATTAGATCAGTTAATAATTGTAAACTTACTAAAATAATAATTGTAGATAATATTAATCTCAAATGCTCGCCTTTTAGAACATTTGTAAATTTAGATCCAATTTGAACCCCGACAACAGATCCCAGTAACAATAAAGTTGCTAAAACTATATCTACAGTTTGATTCTGGGAAGCTTGAAGAATTGTAGTGTTCGCTGCAACAAATATGATTTGAAAAAGTGAAGTGCCAACTACTAGGGAAGTTGGCATTCCTAAAAGATAAATCATTGCTGGTACAATAATAAATCCTCCACCTATTCCCATGATTGCAGCTAATATCCCAACTATAAGACCAATTAATATTGGTAGAAGTATTGAAATGTATAGTTTTGATTTTCTAAAACGTGTTTTAAATGGCAAGCCGTGCAGCCATGTATGTTGATGAAGCTTTCCACGTGTGATTTTACCTTTTCTTTTCCTTAGTACTAGTCTCATGGATTCAACAAACATCAAGCTTCCAATAATAGATAGAAAAATTACATAAGAGGCTCTGATCACCAAATCTAATTGGCCAATTTTTGCTAAATAATTAAAAAGAGTTACACCAATTGATGAGCCTAAAACTCCTCCTAAAAGAAGGACTGTTCCCATTTTAAAATCAACATTGCCTTTTTTCCAATGAGATAAAACACCTGAAATAGAAGGTGCCACCAACTGATTTGCTACTGAAGCCACAGCTACCGGTGAAGGTATTCCTAAAAACATCATAATGGGCGTTAATAAGAAACCTCCTCCTACCCCAACTAAGCCCATAATAAAACCAATAAGTGATCCTACTCCTAATATAGCTAGGGAGTGAATAGGTTGTTCTGCTATAGGTAAATAAATATACATAAATTTTCATTCTTGTTTATTAATTAACGATAGTACATTATTTAAAAGTATAAATAAAATAATTAGTAATAACTAACTAATATATTAGGTAAAATTTTGGAAACCCTTATATCTAAACAAAAATTAGAAGAATGTGTAAGAAATGTAAAAAACGCTGGAGATACATTGCGTTCAGTTGATGAATATATCGAATCTAGCGTTTTGGTTATTTTTATTAACAATGAAAATAAGAAAGAAAGTAACATTTTAATTACTCAAAGAAAAAATAATTTAAGAAAACATGCTGGTCAAGTAGCTTTTCCTGGAGGAAGAAAAGAGCTGCATGATAAAAATTTATTGGAAACTGCTATTAGGGAAACTGAAGAAGAGATAAATCTTTCTGAAAGTAACTACGATATAATTGGAGAGTTGCCTAAATTTTATACTGGAACAGGTTATGCTGTAACTCCATTTATTGCTTTGATGAAATTACAGGTAAATTGGGAGACGTTAATCTGTCCAAATCCAATAGAAGTTGAAAAAATATTTTGCCCTAAGTCTGCCTTGTTATTATCTCCTAAATATCATCTTAGAGAAAAGCCGCCAATTAAATCTAGCATGGCTATGACATGGAGAATAAATTATAATAATGAAAATATTTGGGGTCTTACTGCTAGAGTACTTGTAACAATTTCTGCGGGTTTAGGTTTTAGGGAGTTTCCACCATGCGACGATATTTGATAATTTTTTTAGCTAGCTTGTTTGCAATAGCTATTTTCTTTTTAACAAAATATATACTGCAAAAACTAACTTATAAAAATTCAGTTTTTATTGCCTCAATTATAAGTTTAGTAGCATTTATTTTTATTATTTTTTCATCCTTTTTATTATTAGAGAATAATGCAGCAACGCCTTCTTATAGCTATAAGCCCCCTTTGATTCAAAATGGTAAGGTTATTGATGGTCAATTCTCTAAATAAAATTCAAAAGGAACTTTTAAATTTTTAATCCCTGTTTATTAAATTATTTTCTAAAAGAACCCAACGTAATTGAAATATTTGAATTAGCTAGTATTTCTAATTCAAAAATATGGATTGTTGGAGGGGCAATTAGAGACTATTTTCTAAAGAGAGAAATCAAAGATATCGATTTTGCTATAAATATTGATATTAATCTTTTTATAAAAAGCATCAATAAAATACAAATCAAAATAATTACAAGAAATATTGATTACGGAACAGTTTCTTTGATTTTAAATAATAAAGAATATCAAATTACTAGTTTAAGAAATGACTTATTTTCATATGGCAGGCAAGCCTTTGTAGAGCAAACAGATAAAATAGAATTGGATGCCAGTAGGAGAGATTTTACAGTAAATTCACTTTATTTAGATAGTTTGGGGAACTTATTTGATCCATTTAATGGTCTTGATGACATAAAAAATAGAAAATTAAGATTTATTGGGGATCCTATAAAAAGGTGTGAAGAGGATTATCTTAGAGTAATTAGATTTTGTCGTTTTTATTCATTATTTCCAAATAAAAAAATTTCGAATACTTTCATTAAAAATATTTTATTAAAACTAGATAATATTAATTTATTATCAAATAAAAGAATGAAAGATGAATTAGCAAAAATATTAAATAACAAAAAATTCGAATTGAGTTTATCTATGATACAAAAATTATCATTAGATAAATATATTTTGTTTTCAAAAAATATTAAAGAAAATGAAACAGGACACAAAGGATTCAAAATAAAAAATTTTAAGATTCTAAAGTATCTTAAATCTTTTGGATCAGATGTCATTGATAATTCAAAACTAAATTTATTATCAATTTTTATACCTCATTTATATGATTTTAATCAATTGCAAACAGCATATTTAAGATTAGAATTTTCAAAAAAAACATTGAAATACTATAATTTTTTAAAACAAATCGAGTACATATACAGTCCTATGGATATTAAAAATTTTAAAAATATAACTAATAAATCTAAAAAAATCGAAATCATTAAAATTTTGTGGAAAATGAAAAATAGGGTATTTTTTTTTAATAAATCAATTTATAAAAATGAAAAAATTCCAATTAGTTGGTGTAAATTAGGGTTGTTCCATATCCTTCCTTATGAGGATTTAAAAAAAATAAATGTTTTAGATACTTATTTGCCAAAATGCCCATTTAATAGAAATCATATCTTAGAATTGAGTAAAGTAAGTGATTATAATGAGATAAGATTATTATTGTTTAAAGCTGAAGAATATTGGGTTAATAATAATTTTGGCTCTTCTTTGTATGAAATCCAAGATTTTTTTAAAATAAATTTTAAATAGAAATTATAAAACATGTCAATAAAAAAAGAAATGATTGAAAAGTTATATCTTCAAAAATCAGAAGGCGATGAAGAGTTAATAAATAATAGAAAAAAATTAACAAGTAATTGGTTTGAAAATCTTCGTGACGAAATTTGTAGTTCATTTGAGAAAATTGAAAATGAATTTAGTAAAGAAAAAGAAAAGATAGTTTTTAAAAAGAAAAAATGGGATAGAAATGGTGGTGGAGGCGGAACTATTTCTGTAATGAAAGGCCAAGTTTTTGAAAAGGTTGGTGTAAATATTTCCATAGTTTATGGAGAATTTTCTAAAGAATTTAGAAATCAAATTCCTGGTGCTGAAAAGAATGGTAAATTTTGGGCAACAGGAATTTCTGTTGTTTCTCATATGTGTAATCCATTTATACCTGCTGCTCATATGAATACTAGATTTCTTATTACTGGCGAAGGTAATGATAAAAAAATTTGGTTTGGAGGAGGTGGAGATCTAACTCCAATATTTGAAGATAAAGATATGTCCCATATTTTTCATAATAGTTTTAAAGAAAGTTGTAATAAATATAACAAAACATATTATCCTAAATTTAAAAAATGGTGTGATGAATATTTTTATTTGCCCCATAGACAAGAGACCAGAGGTGTTGGTGGAATATTTTTCGATTACCTTTATAATAATAACTGGGATAAAGATTTTTCATTTGTAAAGGATGTTGGTAAAACATTTTTACATTCTTATGTAGATATTATTAATAAACGAATTAATAGAAAATTTGATGAATTAGATAGAAAAAATCAGTTAATAAAAAGAGGCAGGTATGTTGAGTTTAATTTGTTATATGACAGAGGAACAATTTTTGGTTTAAAAACTGGAGGTAATACAGAAGCTGTATTAATGAGTTTGCCCCCTATGGTATTATGGCCTTAAAAATATATGATAAATGACTTAATGGATGACTTTGTTATAAGAAATGTTTATAAATTTAAAAAAAAACACTATCAATATTTAAAAATACTAGAAATTTATAAAAAGCAAGGTTATATAAACTATGTTTAGTTAGTTTCCGGGAGTGTTATGTCTACAAAATCTGATTTGAAAAGTGAACAAGACGAAGGTAAAAGAGATTTTCTAATTGTTTCAACTTATGCATTAGCTGGTGTCGGTGCCGCAGCTTTTGTATGGCCATTAATTGATCAAATGAATCCTGCCGCAGATACCTTGGCCTTAGCTTCAACAGAGATTGATTTATCTTCTCTTGAAGAAGGTCAAGCTATAACTGTGAAATGGAGAGGTAAACCTGTATTTGTTCGTCATAGAACTGCTGACGAAATAAAACAAGCTCAAGAAGTTTCTCTAGAAGGAATGCGAGATCCTCAGACTGACTCTGAACGAGTAACAAAAGAAAAATATATTGTTTTAGTTGGAGTTTGTACTCACTTGGGTTGCGTTCCTTTAGGTCAAAAATCAGGCGATGTAAAAGGTCAATATGGTGGATGGTTTTGTCCTTGTCATGGTTCGCATTATGATCATTCTGGTAGAATTAGAAAAGGTCCAGCTCCAACTAACCTGGAAGTGCCATCTTATAAATTTTTATCAGACACAGTAATTAAAATTGGTTAAAAAATGAATACTTATATTTTTATGATTTCAGGAGTAATAAATGTCTAAGCCTAAATTTAAAAACCCAGTTGTAAAATGGATAGATTATAGGCTTCCAATATTCACATTTATGGATCACGAATTAAATCATTATCCTACTCCTAAGAACTTAAATTACTTTTGGAATTTTGGTTCTTTAGCAGGTATAGCATTAGTTACAATGATAATAACCGGTATTGTATTATCAATGAATTATACACCTCATGTAGATTATGCTTTTGATTCAGTTGAAAGAATTATGAGAGATGTAAATCATGGATGGTTAATTCGTTATATTCATATGAATGGAGCAAGTTTTTTCTTTATTGTGGTTTTTATTCATATTTTCCGAGGTTTATATTATGGTTCATATAAAGCTCCAAGAGAACTTTTATGGATATTAGGCGTTCTTATACTTCTATTAATGATGGCAACGGCTTTTATGGGTTATGTTTTACCTTGGGGACAAATGAGTTTTTGGGGAGCGACAGTTATTACCAACTTATTCTCTGCTATCCCAGTTGTTGGAGAGAGTATAGTTACATGGCTTTGGGGAGGCTTTTCTGTAGACAATTCAACTTTAAATAGATTTTTTTCTCTTCATTTTGTCTTGCCATTTGTTATAGTAGGTGTTGTTATTCTTCATCTTGTCGCTCTCCATAGATTTGGTTCAAATAATCCTATTGGTATAGATGTAAAAGGAACACAAGACACCTTACCATTTCATCCATATTATACTATTAAAGATCTTTTTGGATTAGGTATTTTCTTAACTTTATTTGCAGCAGCAGTCTTTTTCTTTCCAAATTTTATGGGGCACCCTGATAATTATATTGAAGCAAATCCAATGGTTACTCCGGCTCATATTGTACCTGAATGGTATTTTTTACCTTTTTATGCTATTTTAAGAGCTATCCCAGATAAGTTAGGTGGAGTCCTTTTTATGTTTGGCTCAATAGCTGTATTATTTATTTTGCCTTGGTTAGACAGATCTCCTGTAAGATCATCTCAGTTTAGACCAATTTTTAAAATATTTTTCTGGGTTTTAGTGCTAGATTGTTTTTTATTAGGTTATTTAGGTGCTATGCCAGCTGAAGGTATCTATGTAATCCTATCAAGGATAGCAACTGCTTATTATTTCTTTCATTTTTTAATATTGTTTCCTTTATTGCCTTATATAGAAAAAACTAAACCACTTCCTATATCTATTTCACAACCTGTTTTAAGTGGTTCATATACTGCTGCCAGTTCAGCTGCAAGGGAGAAAAAATAAATGTTTTTTCAGAGTAATATAAATAGAAATAAATATTTTTTACAAAATATTATTTTTCTGTTTTTCTTTATTTTCCCAAATATATCTTTTGCTGCTGGTGATGCTATTTCATACCCAAAGAACGATTGGTCCTTCTCCGGTATTATGGGAACTTATGATAGAGCTTCCCAGCAAAGAGGATTGCAAGTGTATCAGGAGGTATGTTCTGGATGTCACGGACTTAGATTAGTTGCCTATAGGAATTTAAAAGCTTTAGGTTACAATGATGAAGAAGTTAAAGCTTTTGCCGCAGAGAAAAGCGTTCAAGATATAAATGAGGATGGTGAAACTATTGAAAGACCTGCTAGGTCTAGTGATAAGTTTGTTTCTCCATATCCGAATGATCTAGCTGCAAGGGCAGGTAATGGAGGTGCGTATCCTCCTGATTTATCATTAATTGTTAAATCTAGATCCGGTGGTGCAGATTATCTTCATGCTTTGTTAACAGGCTATAAAGACGCGCCGTCAAATAAAAATGTTCCAGATGGAATGTACTTCAATAGTTATTATCAAGGTAACTTAATTGGTATGCCACAGCCTTTGTATGAAGATGGGGTAACTTATGCCGATGGAACAAAAGCTACTCCTGCTCAAATGGCAAAAGATGTAGCTACATTTTTGGCTTGGGCTTCTGAGCCAGAATTAGAAGATAGAAAAAGAATAGGGATATCTGTAATTTGCTTTTTATTAGTATTAACAATATTATCCTACTTTGCTATGAGACAGATCTGGGCACCTATAAAAAGTAGAGCAAAAAAAACTAGTTAAGCTCTGTTTCTAAAAATTTTAAAGTTCTATCTAATGCTATTTTAGCACTGATTTCATTGAATTGTTGTCTATGATTACAGTTAAATCCATGATCAGCAGGATATGTATATGTAAGTACATTTGGCTGAGATTCTTGAAAAGATTTAACAGTTTCAATAGGAATTCCTAGATCTAATTCACCAAAATGACATAATGTTTTGCAATTGACAGAGTAGTCTTTTAAAGATGGAATTTCACCACCATAATAAGCAACGCTCGCACTAATGTTATTGAACTCACAAGCTGCTCTCCAAGATAACGAGCCTCCCCAACAATAACCTATTACCCCAATTTTACCAGCTGAAGAAACGACTGAAATTGAAGCTTCAATATCTTTAAGGGCGTCATTATCACAGAAATCTTTTAGCTCTCTACCCTTTGCAACACCATCTTTATCATATCCAAGTTGAACGTTTCTTTCTTTTCTATCAAATAATGACGGTGCTATTACTAAATAACCATTTTTAGCAAATAAATCAGCTACTTCTTGTATATGAATATTTACTCCAAAGATTTCTTGAAGGATAACAAGTCCTGCTTTTGGTTTATCTATAGGTTGAGCTAAATAAGCTGAAAAAGTATGATTGTCATTGGCTGTAATATCAAGAAAATTACTCATATTTTAACTCCTATTTATTATTTTATTAAACATTAAAACGAAAATGAAATATATCACCATCTGCAACTTTATATTCTGAACCTTCTATCCTCGCTCGACCTGCATCTTTAGCGGCTTGCTCACTTTTATATTTGATATAATCTTCATAAGATATAGTTTCAGCTTTGATAAACCCTTTTTGAAAATCTGTATGAATTACTCCTGCAGCTTCTGGTGCAGTTGAATTATTTTTTAAAGTCCAAGCTCTTGCTTCTTTTGGGCCAATTGTAAAAAACGTTATTAAATTAAGTAAGCCAAAGCCAGCTCTTATTAATCTCGTAAGGCCGGACTCTTCTAGATTTAAGTCTTTCAAAAATTCACTTTTTTCATCATCATCTAATAAAGCTATTTCAGATTCTATGGAACCTGAAATAACTACTGCTTCTGCTTGTTCTTTATTTGCTTTTTCAAAAACGAGCTTAGAAAAATTATTTCCAGTTGCGGCATCTTTTTCACTTACATTACAAGCGTACAAAAGAGGTTTAGAACTTAACATATTGAAAACTTTAATTCTTTTTACTTTTTCTAATGGTAAATTTAATAAGCGTATAGGAGTTCCATCAGATAAGTGTTTATATAACTCTTCCATAATTAATAAATCTGCTTTTGCTTCTTTATCATTTGCACGTGCTTTTTTAGAAATATTATGCATTTGTCTCTCTAAGCTTTCAATGTCGGCTAACATCAATTCTGTTTCTATGATCTCTGCATCTCTTATAGGATCAATAGTATTTTCAACATGAGTTATATCGTCATCTTCGAAGCATCTTAACACATGCAGTATAGCATCCACTTCTCTAATATGCGCAAGAAATTTATTACCAAGACCTTCCCCTTTACTTGCTCCACTAACTAGGCCTGCTATATCAACAAATTGCATTTGGGCAGGGATTACTTTTTGTGATTCTGCTAATTCTGCCAGTAAAAATAACCGTTTGTCAGGAACTGAAACTATTCCTGTATTTGGTTCTATAGTACAAAAAGGATAGTTAGCAGCTTCAGCAGATGCCGTCTCTGTAAGAGCATTAAATAAAGTTGATTTTCCAACGTTCGGCAAGCCAACTATTCCACATTTAAATCCCATAATTATACCTATAAAGTTTACTGTCTAGTATTTTTTAAAAATTGATCTATTTCTTTTTCCATCAATAATGTTAAATTAGCGGTCATTTTTTCAATTAAATTATCTAACCATTTAACTTTATCATCTAAAGAAAAATCAGATAAAACCCAGTTTGATATGTTTTCATTAATGTTATTTTCATATATTTTAGAAGGCCTACTTACACCAATTCGAACTCTATTATATCCTTTGCCAATAAATTGATCAATGCTCTTTAATCCATTATGACCATTATGACCGCCGCCATTTTTTATTTTGATTTGGCCAGGGTTAATATCTATTTCATCATGAAAAACAAAAATATCTTCTAAAGGGCAGTTAAAGAAATCTTTTGATTCTTTAACTGCTAATCCAGAATTATTCATAAATGTAGATGGCTTTAAAAACATACAAATGTTTGAATTAATAGTGGTTTTTGTAAATTCAGATTTAAATTTTTTAGTAAAACTTGGCGCTTTATAATGTTTAGCTAGACTATCAACCAACATGAAGCCAATATTATGCCTATTATTCGCATAATTGATTCCTGGGTTACCAAGTCCTACAAATAGAAACATCTGATTTGTTAAGTTCCAATTTAAAGTAAGTGATAGTTAAAACTAACTATCACTTTTATTTTCTTCAGCTTCTTCATTTGGTGCTTCTGTTTCTTCACCATCTTCCGTTTCATTTAATCCGCCTCTTGGAGCTGCTATTGTTGCTACTGTAAAGTCTCTGTCTGTAATTGTTGGTGTACATCCTTCTGGAAGCTCTATTGAGCTAATATGTATTGTGTGTCCAACATTTAAACCAGTTAAATCAACAGTAATTTTCTCTGGTATAGAAATAGCTGGACAGTTAAGTTCTACTTGAGATCTTACGACATTTAAAACTCCACCAAGTTTTATACCAGTACATAAATCTTCGTTTATAAACTCAACATTAATTCCCACTGCTACAGTTGCGTTTTTAGTTACCCTTAAGAAATCAACGTGCTCAGCTTCTTCTGAAACTGGATGTTGTTGTATGTCACGCGGTAAGACAAAATGTTTTTCATTATTTAATTCTATATTCATTAGTTGGCTAAAAACACCAGGTTTATGCATCAATTGACGCCACTCATTGGCTTTTAAAGTTATAGTTATTGGGGGTTGTTTATTTCCGTAAATTACTGCAGGAACTAACCCTGCACGCCTTGCTGCTCTGGCAGACCCCTTACCAACCTGACTTCGAGCTTCGGCTTTAATTTCTATTGTTTCCATTTAATTTTCTCCTTTTAAAAATTCTTTGCCTCCAGGGGTGCAAAAGAATAAAGAATACATAACGCTATAATTAAAAAATATAAAGTAAATTATAAAAAAACATTATTCAAATAGACTTGAAACAGATTGTTCCGTATGAACTCGCCTTATTGCTTCACCAATAATAGGAGCTATAGATATTTGTCTAATATTAGATGTTACTTTTACTGCTTCTGTTGCTTTAATGGAATCTGTGGTTACTAGCATATCTAATGGAGAATTATTAATTCTTGAAACTGCTGATCCCGAAAGTACTCCGTGTGTGACATAAGCATCTACGCTAGTAGCTCCGACATCTATAAGCGCTTGAGCTGCATTACAAAGGGTGCCGCCAGAGTCAACTATGTCGTCAACTAAAATACAGTGATAATTTGCAACGTCACCAATTATGTTCATTACTTCTGAAGATCCAGCTTGTTCTCTTCTTTTGTCAATAATAGCTAAATTTGCATTTAGTCTTCTGGCTATGGCTCGAGCTCTGACAACTCCTCCAACATCTGGAGAAACTATAACTACTGATTTATTATGATACCTTTCTTTAATATCTTTTATGAAGACAGGAGCTGCAAATAAATTATCAGTAGGAATGTCAAAAAAACCTTGTATTTGTCCTGCATGGAGATCCATAGTCAACACTCTATCTGCTCCAGCTTTAGTTATTAAATTAGCTACTAACTTTGCTGATATAGGAGTTCTGGGGCCTGATTTTCTATCTTGTCTTGCATATCCATAATAAGGAATTACTGCAGTTATTCTTCTTGCACTAGCTCGTCTAAGTGCATCTAAAGATACAAGTAACTCCATTAAATTATCATTTGCTGGATATGATGTTGATTGAATAACAAACATATCTTCGCCTCTTACATTTTCTTGAACTTCAACAAACACTTCCATATCAGAAAATCTTTTGACATCAGCTTTAACTAATTTAGAATTAAGCGTTTTAGAAATACTTTCAGCTAAAGGTTTGTTTGAATTACAAGCTAATATTTTCATATTATATGCCTTAAAAGTGAATTTTGAATTGCTTTCTAATAGCAGTCTATATCAAAGGAAATCAAGATTTTATTTCTTCATTGTTTATATTAAATAAAAATTAAAATTAATAAGCCTAATATCATTGCTATAAAAAAAATTATTAAATGTGGCATGCTAATATCATAATGTTTAAATAGTTCATTTTGAAATACCTATAACAGATATTTGTCTTCCAGTATTATTTTCCTTAAAGGCGCTTTCATGTGTAGTACGTCTATGACTAAAAAACAAATCGTTATTTTGATAGGTGTCTAATTTTGTATCTCCAATTTTATCAATTTTAGAATATTTTAAACATTGCTTTAATAATAAAGGAAGGTCAAATAAATACTTATTGTTTTCTATAGAATATAAAATATCATTACTAGGCTCATAAAAAGAAAATTGTTTAATTATTTTAGCAACATCTTCTCGAATTTCATAAGATCTTTTTTGTATTGCAGGTCCAATTATAGCGATTATTCTTTTCCTTTTTGCTCCTATCGCTTCCATTTTACTAATTGTAACTTCTACTATATTATTAATTGTTCCACGCCATCCTGCATGGCAAGCTCCTATAGTTTGTGAAATGTCATCATAAAATAAAATAGGGGCACAGTCCGCTCCCATTATTGACAGTCCTAATCCAGAAAGGTTAGTAACCATTCCATCTGCTTTATGAAAATCATAATTATCTTTATTATGATCTATTGTAATTATGTTTGATGAATGAATTTGATTTAACATTATCATTTTACTTAGTTTTAAATCTTTTCTGACTATTTCAATATTTTTTATTACATTAAATTTGTCATCTCCACTGTTAAAGCCACAATTTAAAGAGTCATAAGGTGAAATAGATTTTCCACCAATTCTTGTAAAGAAGCCGTAGCTAATAGAACTATCTGTAATTAGTGAATGTTGTATTTTTTTTATTTTCATAATTATCCCAAAAGTAGATATTAATCTTATTAAGAATTTAAAAAAAACGTCTATAGCTATTAATAATAAAAAAAATACCAATTATTAACATTGGTAAGCAAAGTAATTGTCCCATTGTAAAGTTTAAATAAAGCAATCCAATATGTGCATCTGGTTCTCTAACAAATTCAATAAAAAAACGAAATATGCCATAAAGAGATATAAATAAACCACATAATAGACCGTTTTTTTCTAAAACTTTTTTAAACTGTAAAAGTGTTAATAATATTAAAAACAAAAGAAATCCTTCAAAAAAGGCTTCATATAATTGGCTAGGATGTCTCGGAAGGTTTCCTCCATTAGGAAATATTATACCAAAATAATGATTTGTAATTCTTCCATAAAGTTCACCATTAATAAAATTAGCTAATCTTCCAAAAAAAATTCCAATAGGGGCTGAAATGGCAACTAAGTCAGCAAGAAGCATCAATTTAGCATCATACTTTTTAGCTGTATAAATAACTGCAATTATAACACCAATTAACCCTCCATGAAATGACATGCCTCCATTCCAAATTTTAAAAATTTCTATAAAATTATCTAAAAAATATTCAATGTTATAAAACAGGATATACCCTAATCTACCGCCTAAAATAATTCCAATTATAATATTACTAATTAATTCACTAATAATCTCTGAATTTAAATTTATTTTTTTTATTGAAATTATTTTTAAAATCAAAGCCCAGCTAAATAAAATGCCTGCCAAATATGCAATAGCATACCATCTAATTTTAATTAACCCAAGGTCGAGTGCTATCGGATTAATATTTGGAAATTCTATCATTTATTTCAAATACTATTGTAAAAAATAATTATTTAATTATAAAAAATATGTTTTATAATTTTTATATATATAAATATATTTATAATGATTAATGTGATTATGCAATTATATTAAAAAAATTTAAAAATGATAAAGGGTTTTTAGATGAGAAACACAAAATTTATTTTAAAAGATACAGCCTCCATGGTTTCAGGAGCTCTATCAACATTTTCAAGTTTAAAAAACGAGATTGATAATATTATAAAAAGTAAATTTGAAAAGCTAATAAATAGTCAAGGAATTGTTAGCAGAGAGGATTTCGAAGCTTTGATAGATAGGCATGAAAAATTAAACGCTGAGTTTAATTTATATAAAGCAGAAACTCAGAAAAAAACCTTAAAAATAAAAAGTAAAAAGTAATGTTTTTTAGTTTTAGAATATTACATAATAGTATATATAGTGTAAAATAATTTATTTATACTATATATTGTGATTATGAAATGATTAATGATTTTCAAAATATTATTATTTCAGATGAAATATTTAATATTCTTAAAAAATATAATTGGAAAAGTTTTTTAAAATCTAAAGAACATATTATTTGTGATCGTAACGGTGAATTAGCTGATTACTATTTAAATATAAATTATAATAATGAGAAATTATATTTCGAATGTGTTTTAGACATGGAATTTCCTAATAACAAAACTAATGATCTGTTTCTATTAATTAATTATGTGAATGAAAAAAATAATGATGGTTACTTTGTTTTTGATCTAAAAAACAAAAATATTATTTATAGATTTTCAATAGCTTTGTCATATAAAGCTTCAAACAAATTTCTTTATGATTTAATAGATTTAAAGTTAAGTCTTGCCGATGAATTAATTCAAAATTTTACTTTATCGATGCATAAGATATTTTATAGTGAAACAACTGTTATAGAATTGACGGACTTAATGTTTGTCAAAGCTTTAGGTAGTGCTTGATTATAATTAATTTGTTCTATTTTTGAATTAGGGAAATAAAAATGAAAAATGTAATTTTATTTGGATATGGAAAAATGGGTTCCTCTTTAGCTAAAGGTTGGAAATCATCTAAAATTGATTTTAATTTTCTAATTATAGAAAAAGAAGAAACACTAAAAAAACAAGCTTTAATTGATGGATTTCAATCATTTAAAGATATTAAAGAATTGTTAACTATTACAAATATTAAAAATTTAGATATAATTTTTTTGGCAGTTAAACCTCAACAAATGTCATTAACAATAAAACAAATTTGTGAGACCTATAATCAAAATACGCTTTTTATATCAATAGCTGCTGGTTTATCATTTAGATGGTTTCAAAAAAGTCTTAATAAAAATATAAAAATTATAAGAGCTATGCCTAACACGCCAGCATCTGTTGGTAGAGGAATTACGGGTTATTGTAAAACTGATAATGTAACAGAATTAGAAAAGAGTGAAGCTTACAAATTATTGAGTTCAATTGGTAAAACTGTATTTCTAAATTCTGAGACATTAATTGATGTAGTAACTTCTATTTCTGGGTCTGGTCCTGCTTATGTATTTTATTTCGTTGAAGTTCTTGCACAAATAGCAAAAGATGAGGGTTTAGAAGAAAAAGATGCTAAGCTTTTGGCATTAGAAACTTTGATTGGATCGGCACAATTATTAGATGCAACTAACATTGATCCAAAAACATTAAGGCAAAACGTTACTAGTCCTGCTGGGACTACAGAAGCTGCTTTAGAAAAACTAATGTGTCCTCAAACTGGGTTGTTTCCATTATTAAAGTCGACGATTGACCTTGCAAAAAAAAGAGCACAAAATTTAAACTCAAATAATTAAATCTATATTTGAAATGAAAAATAAATTGTCAGAAATTAAATTAAATCTATGTGAAGTGTATTTCTCAATTATAAAAAAAAGATTTAAGACTGAAATCAATATTGATGAATTATGTAAATTAAGCAAGATCTCTATGGAAGATGCTGAAGCGGTTCTTCCTAAATTTCAAAGGGATTATAATGTTTTTTTTTTAAAAATACTTTTAGCAAAACTAGACGAAGAAACTTTAAAAGAATTTAAAGAAGAAATATCATATGATACTGTTTCTAATGTATATGAAAAAATACTTGAAGGTATAATTTTAAGATTTGATAAATATTTATCGTATCAGCCAATATTTAAAATATTAAGTGAAGGTTTTGATTTAAGAGCCAAATTTTTTTGCCAATTATTTAAGAACAATCAATCTTTTATGTTTGACTTGTTAAATATAGTTGAAGGTAGTGAAAACAAGTGTAAATTATTATTAAAATCAGTTGCTTTGAATTTAGTTTACTCCAGAACGGTTGATGTTTTTTTAAAAGAAGAAAACTCTAATTTAGATGCTACTATTAGGTATTTGGATCAATATCTTCATGAAATTGAAGATTTAGGTTACATGTTTGGTATTATAAAAAAATAGAATTAGAAAACTATAATGGTAATAAAAAACGCACTCTTAGGCCTCCGAGAGGACTATCTTCAAGAATAAGCTCTCCGCCATGAGAAAGAGCAGCATTTTTTGCAATTGATAATCCTAATCCTGTGCCTCCAGTTTTTGTATTTCGAGAATTTTCTAATCTTATAAAAGGGAGAACAACTTCATCTCTCTTATCTCTTGGAATGCCAGGGCCATTATCATCAATAATTATTTCACTATGATCGTCAAAAATTTGCATTTGAACATTCGTTTTACTTGCATAGCGTGTTGAATTAGTCAATAAATTAATAAGTGCTCTTCTTATTGATTGAACTTGAATTGGAAAGATAGGAAGTTTTTCTGGAGGGGAGGCTATAAATATATATTTGCCATCTGGATCTGAAGACTTTGCTGCTTGTTGTAATAATTTAAATAAACTTGCATCAACCATTTCTTCTTCTCTTTCATTGCGAGCAAATTCTAAATATCCATCAATCATATTCTCCAATTCTAACAACTCATTTTCAAAATCTTTTTTAATATCTTGATTAGAATCTAACATTTCTAATTGTAAGCGCATTCTAGTAAGAGGCGTTTTTAGATCATGACTTACTCCTGCTAATAGGGAAGTTCTCTCTGAAATTTGTTTATTTATTCTATGTCGCATAGATTGAAAGGCTCTTCCTGCTAGTCTAATTTCTGTTGCTCCTTCAATATTATAATTACTTACTTCACGTCCAAACCCTATCTGTCTAGCTGCATTAGCTAATCTAATTATTGGTCTTACTTGCCTTCTTAGAAAAATAATGGCTATGGAAAAAAGAATAATCGATGATCCCACAGACCATATTATAAATGTAGTTCCAGTTGGAACAAATAGTCTTTTATTATCAATATTCATCCTGACTATTCCATTAGCAAGTTGAATATCAACATAAAATTGTGATGAATTCTCTATTTTTGATAGATAAAAAGGTTCTTTTATTCTTGTTTGTAATGCGGTACGAAAATTTTTAAATCTTAAATCAAATGATTGATTAGGTTTTAATATACCTTTATCAAGCCAATAAAAAATTATATCAAAATATTGCCGTGCTCTACTTGCAGATAAAGCTCTTTGATCTTTAGATGGAGTGTTTCCCAATTCATCAATTAATAAACCAAGATCTTCTGCTAAGCTCTTAGACATATGTCGTGAAACCCAATCCCAATGTCTTTCATAAAAAATTGAAACAGAAATAATTTGAACTAGTATCATAGGGACAAGAATAATTGCTAACATTCTGCCAAATAGACTTTTAGGCGTTACGTTTCTTAATCTCATAAGTTATTCTCTAATATCAATTAACTACCTTTATCTTCATGAGTTTGTAGCATCCATCCAACGCCCCTTACAGTTTGCAAATATATAGGATACTTTTGGTCTTCTTCTATTTTACGTCGTATTCTTACAACTGAAACGTCAATAGAACGAGTTTCCATATAACCTCCAAGTAGTTTGTTAATATTATCTCTAGATAAAGCTTTATTAGGTGCCTTTGCAAAACAATTTAGCAATTTTTGTTCTGATGTGGTCAAGTGAACGGATTCACCGTTTTTATATAGGTTTAAGGTATTATAATTAAATAAAAATGGGCCAAATTTAATTTGATCATTGTTATTGTTTTTTGTTATTGAAGGAATAAATCTCTTTAAAATATTTTGTATTCTGAGTAACAACTCTCTAGGCTCAAAAGGTTTAGTCATATAATCATCAGCGCCAATTTCAAGGCCATCAAGCCTGTTTTCAGGGGATGACATCGCTGTAAGCATTAATGCAGGTACATTATTTTTTATTCTAATTTCTTTTAAAAAATCAAGACCATTTTGTCCTGGCATCATTACATCTATTACTAATAAGTCAAAAATTATACTTTTCATTATTTTTTTTGCTTGATTTGTATCTTCTGCATCTGAAACTCTAAAACCATTATTTTCTAAAAATTTTCTAAGTAAAGCTCTTAATTTTTGATCATCATCAATGACTAAAATATGAAAATTGATATTTTTATTATCTTGATTACTCATTTTTATTACCAATTTTAAATATTATACAAATTATTATATACAAAAATTACATTAACAAGTTAGACACGATTTAAAATTATTTAATTTTTTAATTTTAACATATTTTTTCTAAATATTTGTTTCTTTTCTAATAATGTGGATTATATTGCTTAATATATAAATCAGTAATTGTGGAGGAAAAGTGTTTGGTTAATATGTCTTTTGATAATAGAGAAGGTTACATATGGTATAATGGTAATATTGTTGATTGGAAAACAGCTAATATTCACGTGCTTAATCACGGCTTACATTATGCAAGTTGTGTTTTTGAAGGGGAAAGGGCATATAAAGGTAAAATCTTCGCAAGTGAAGAACATACAGACAGATTGTTTAACTCAGCACTAACTTTAGATATGGATATTCCATTTACAAAAAAGGAAATTCTAGAAGCTAAAGATAAATTATTGATAGAAAACTCATTACAAGATGCATACGTAAGGCCTGTCGTCTGGAGAGGCAGTGAAATGATGGCTGTTTCAGCTCAGACTACAAAAATTAATGTAGCTATTGCCGTTTGGGAATGGCCAAGTTATTTTGATCCTGAACAAAAAATGCAAGGCATTAAACTTGATATTGCTAAATGGAAGCGTCCAAGTCCTGATTGTGGCCCTGTACAAGCAAAAGCATCAGGATTATATATGATATGTACACTTTCTAAGCATGAAGCAGAGTCTAAGGGATATAGCGATGCCCTTATGTTAGACTATAGAGGACAAATTGCAGAAGCAACCGGTGCGAATATATTTTTTAAAATGTCAGATGGAAAACTTCACACACCTTTGCCGGATTGTTTTTTAGACGGTATAACAAGAAGGACAGTGATTAAAGTTGCCAAAAATCTTGGAATTGAAACTATTGAAAGAAAAATAATGCCTGAAGAAATGGAAAATGCAGAGGAATGTTTTTTAACAGGGACTGCTGCTGAAGTTACCCCCGTTCGAGAAATAGGTAATTATAAATTTATCCCTGGAAATGTGTGTTTGCAGTTGACTGAGGCTTATTCAAAATTAGTAAATAGAAATTAATTTCACTTACCTTCAGTCCATTTTTTAAGGGCATCATCATCAGATACATTGAATTTTACCCATTTTTTTTCTTTGGAACTTTCTTCTATTTTCCAAAAAGGGGCCTTATTTTTTAACCAGTCCATAATGTAATTACATGCATCAAAAGCATTCTGTCTATGCTTTGATGCGACCCCAACAAACACAATTTGATCTGATGAGAATAGTTTGCCAACTCTATGAATTACTGTTATGGCAGAAATTTTCCATCTTTTTGATGCATCACGTAGAATAGTTTCTATTTCTGCTTCGGTCATTCCTGGATAGTGTTCCAGTGTCATGGAGTAAATTTTTTCATGAGTTTTATCGTCAATACCTCTTACAATACCAATGAAATTTACAATTGCGCCTGGTTTGTTAATATTAAGTTGTTTTGTTTCTTTAGAAACATCAAAATCACTATTTTGAATTTTAATTTTAATTAAAACTGATTCTATTTTTTTCATCTACCCACCAGTTACAGGAGGGAAAAAGGCTATTTCATCTTTGTCATTAATTTTTGTGCCAGCAGATGAATATGACTTATTCACAGCAATTTTTATAAGATCTCTTTTTAAAAAAGCTATTTTATAAACTTCATTTACAGAAATTAAATAATTTATTAGGTCATCTATCGTAATAACACTTTCAGGCAAGTTAATTTCTTCTTCAGATTTTCCAACATGTTCTCTTATCCAAGAAAAATATTTTATTATCATTATCCATCCTTAATTGTTTTGCTCTTTAAAACATGATCTTGCTTTTAATATATACTCTAATCCAGTTATAATAGTTATTATAGCTGCAAGCCATAACAAAATATGAGAAATCCAAGCTATAATATCTATTTGATATAAAAATTGTTCGGAACGCCATACTAAAAAACTACCACAAGCAATTAATTGAATTGTAGTTTTCCATTTTGCTAAGTTTGATACGTTTATAGAAAAATTATAACAGGCTATATTTTCTCTTAAACCTGAAATAAAAATTTCTCTTAATACAATTGCCAATGCTGGAATAAATGCAAAATCATAACTAAGCATATGGTCAGAGGCTAATGCTAACAAAACACTAATTACTAAAAGTTTGTCTGCTATAGGATCTATTATTTTACCAAAATTTGTAACAACGTTATATTTCCTAGCATAGAATCCATCCAGGAAATCACTTAATCCAGCTAGTATTAACAAAACTGGAGCTATACGAGCACCTAGCTCACCTCCGTAAATAATTAGTAAAGGTAATATTATTGCAGCAACACATCTGAAAATTGTTAAACTATTAGGAATAGCTTTTATTATTATATTGCTATCTTGCATTATTAATCCTTGAACTTAAAATTTATTTTAAATTATTACTTTATTAATTAATTTAAATATAGTTAAGAATTTATTAATATTTACTAATCATTAAAATAATTAAATATTTTTTTTGCCATTGCTTCACTTATTCCTGTAACTTTCAATAGATCTATTAAGTCGGCATTACCAACAGATTTAGCTGACCCAAATTCTTCAAGAAGGGCTTTCTTTCTGGTTGCTCCAATTCCATCAATTTCATCTAATGGGTTTTTAAACAATACTTTTTTACTTTTTAGTCGGTGTCCTGCGATTGCATATCTATGAACTTCATCTCTTAAATTTTGAAGAAAAAATAATATTGGTTCATCTTTATTAAAATTAAAATTATCTTTTTCTTCAGTAAAGAAATGTTCTCTCCCAGCATTTCTTTCTCTACCTTTTGAAATAGCTAAAACGCTAATATTATCTATATCTAAATCTGCTAGAACAGACAGAACTGAGCTTAAGTGACCTTTGCCACCATCTATTATTAATAAATCTGGAAAATTAGAAGTGTTTTTTCCTGAAAATCGTCGTCTTATTACTTCTTGCATCATAGCATAATCATTATTATTAGTAATAGAGGTTTTACCTCTGAGCTTGTTACTATAATTCAGAGGTTGTTTAGAATAATTAGTCTCAATATTGTATCGTCTATATAAAGATTTAGAAAACCCATCTTCGTTAAAGGCAATCATAGCACCAATTGGAGAGTTCCCTTGATGATGTGAGTTATCATAAACCTCGATTTTATTTATAATATTTTTAAAATCAAATATCTCTTGTATTTTTTTCATATTATTTTTATTAGACGATTTCTCAAAAATTTTTCTATTTAAGCTCTCATTTGCATTTTTAAGCACTAAGTTAAGTACGTCAAATTTTCTACCTTTTTTAGGGCATTCAATTTTTACTTTAAGATTTAATTTTTTTGTAAGTAATTGTTCAACTAAAATTTTATCCTTGGGATATTGATTTACTATTATCATCGATGGAGGTTGATTTGTATTGTAAAATTGACAAATAAATGCCTGCATAACTTCATTTTCAATAATATCATTTGGGTTCTTTCCAATATTTGGAAAATAAGATTTTGATCCATAATTACAGCCACCTCTTACTATACTCATTTGAATAATAACTTTATTATCAATTTTTTTTAAGACCAGAAAGTCTGCGTCATTAAGATTTGGTATATTAATATTTTGATGAGCAGTTGCTTCAGTTAATGCTTTAAGACGATTTCTATAAATTGCTGCAGCTTCATAATTTTGATTGTCTGACGCGTCATACATTTGTTGAATAAGACTATCTTTTATAATCTTGGAGTTTCCTGATAAAAAATTTTCTGCAAGTTTCAAACTTTCATTATATAAATTGTTTGAAATATAATTAACACATGGAGCGCTGCATCGTTTAATTTGATATTGTAAACATGGTCTTGTTCTAGAGTTAAACATGTTATCATTACATGTCCTTAGTAAAAATGCTTTCTGAAGTGTTTCTATAGTTTTATAAACGGTGCCTCTTGAAACAAAAGGACCAAAATATTTTCCTGTTTTATTTCTAATTCCTCTATGAGCAGACAATTGAGGAAAAGGATGGTCCAAACTTAATAAAATAGAGCTAAAACTTTTATCATCTTTTAATAAAATATTAAAAGTAGGCTCAAATTTTTTAATTAAATTAGATTCTAGAAGCAAAGCTTCCATTTCAGATGATGTAATAATAATTTCCATCCGAATTGTATGACTAACCATATATGTTAATCTTGTATTCAATCTTTTTGGTTGGGTATAAAAATGAACTCGATTTTTAAGGTTTTTAGCTTTACCTATATATAAATATTCTTCATTTTCTCCAATCATTTGGTAAACACCAGGCTTACTAGGAATTGTTATTAATTCATTTTTTATAACCTCTATTCCGGTCTCTAATGAATATTTATTTTTGGAGTTAATTAAGCTCATTTTAAATTCTCAATTATCCAATTAATTAAATTTATTTAAAGTTTATCTTCAAATGGTTTTGATTAGCTATATAATTTTAAACATAAAAAATTATTTTTTCTTAAGAGCCTTATATCTATAATTTTCCTTAGGGGCTATCATCAAACCTAATTCTTTTTGCTGAAGCTTTTTTAACTCATCTCTCAGTCTTGCTGCTTCTTCAAACTCAAGATTACTAGCAGCTTTTTCCATTTCAGTTTGTAATTCATCAATAGACTGTTTTATATTTTTACCAGGAGATTGAGAGCTTTTATTTTCTTCATTGCCAGAAGTTTTATGTAATTCAGCTAATACATCTGATATTTTGCTGATTATAGTTGTAGGAATGATATTATTTTCTTTATTATAAGAAATTTGTTTAACTCTTCTTCTTTCAGTTTCATCCATTGCATACTGCATAGAGCCTGTAATTCTATCTGCATATAAAATAACCTTTCCTTCAACATGTCTCGCTGCACGGCCTATTGTTTGTATAAGAGATGTTTTGGAACGTAAAAAACCTTCTTTATCTGCATCGAGTATTGCTACAAGTGCACACTCAGGAATGTCTAGTCCTTCTCTGAGAAGATTTATTCCAATTAAAGCATCAAATAAACCTAATCGAAGATCTCTAATTATTTCTATTCTCTCTAAGGTGTCGACATCAGAATGTATATATCTTACTTTCAGGCCTGCCTCATACATATATTCGCTCAAAGCTTCGGCCATTTTTTTTGTTAGCGTAGTTATTAAAACTCTATTCCCTTTTTTAGATTGTAATTTTGTCTCATTAATCAAATCATCTACTTGTGTTTTTGTTGGTCTAATAATTATTTCTGGATCTATTAATCCTGTAGGTCGAACTGATTGTTCAACAAAAATACCGCTTGTTTTATTTAATTCCCATTCTCCTGGAGTAGCTGAAACATGAATTGTCTGAGGTCTGAAAGCTTCCCATTCTTCAAATTTTAAAGGTCTATTATCCATACAAGACGGAAGCCTAAATCCATATTCACTTAAAGTTGACTTTCTTCTAAAATCTCCTTTATACATTGCTCCAATCTGACTTACTGTCACATGACTTTCATCAGTAAAAACTAATGCGTCCTCAGGTAAATACTCAAAAAGGGTAGGCGGAGGTTCTCCAGGGTTCCTTCCAGATAAGTATCGGCTGTAGTTTTCTATGCCTGGACATGTGCCTGCAGCTTCCATCATTTCTAAATCAAAGTTTGTTCTTTGTTCTAATCTTTGAGCTTCAACAAGTTTATTATTTGCATAAAGAATTTCTAGATGGTCTTTCAATTCTTTTTTTATAGATTTTATGGCTTTATTAATTGTAGGCTTGGGCGTCACATAATGAGAATTTGCATAAATTTTCAAATTTTTTAATTTTCCTAACTTTTCTCCAGTTAACGAATCTACTTCAAACATACTCTCAATTTCATCTCCAAATAAAGTAATTCTCCAAGCAACAGCTTCTAGATGAGCTGGAAATATTTCTATTATATCTCCCCTTACACGAAATGTACCTCTTACAAAGGACATGTCATTTCTATTATATTGTAATTCAGTAAATTGCCTTAATAACTTTTGACGAGGAATTTCTTGGCCCTCTTTTAATTCAATAGTCATTTGTGAATATGTTTCGACAGAACCAATTCCATAAATACATGAAACAGAAGCTACTATGATTACATCCTTTCTTTCTAATAAAGCTCTAGTAGCAGAATGGCGCATTCTATTAATTTGATCGTTAATACTAGATTCTTTTTCAATAAATGTATCTGACCTTGGAACATATGCTTCTGGTTGATAATAATCATAATATGAAACAAAGTATTCAACGGCATTATCTGGAAAAAAATCTTTCATTTCCCCATAAAGTTGTGCTGCAAGAGTTTTATTTGGTGCCATTAATAAAGATGGTCTATTTAAAGAATTTATGACATGAGCCATAGTAAAAGTTTTTCCAGAACCTGTTACACCAAGTAAAACTTGATCTTTTTCTTTATTTTTTATCCCAGAAATTAACTCCTTTATAGCAGAAGGTTGGTCACCGGCAGGAGTAAAGTTAGATTTTAAAGAAAACATGATATGTTTGTCAGTCCTATTTTTATTATTGTTTTGATCTAACTTACCCATTTTACTTTCACAAGTATTATTCCTTAATAAATTAAAATAATAAAATAATTAATAAAAAGATTTTTTCCTTGAACAATTTATAGTAAATCATATTTATAGTTATAATTATTTTTTGGAGTTATTACATGCCATTTATTTCTGATAGTTTGAATAGAATTAAACCTTCTGCAACTATGGTTATTACTACCAAAGCAGCTCAATTAAAAAGAGAGGGGAAAAAAGTTATAAGTTTATCTGCCGGTGAACCAGATTTTGATACACCGGAACATGTTAAAGAGGCTGCAATAGAAGCTATAAAAAAGGGATATACAAAGTATACAAACGTAGAGGGTATTCCTGAGCTTAGACAAGCTATAGCTAATAAATTTAAAAATGATAATAATATAGACTATCCAATCAATCAAATTATTGTAGGAACTGGCGGTAAACAAATTTTATATAATGCCCTAATGAGCTCTATAAATGTTGGAGATGAAGTTATTATTCCTGCTCCTTTTTGGGTATCTTATCCAGATATGACACTTCTTGCAGGGGGTACACCAGTTATAGTAAACTGTCCTTCTAATTTAGGGTTTAAATTAACAGCTGATGCATTAGAAAAAAATATTACTAAAAAAAGTAAATGGTTGATTTTAAATAGTCCTGGCAACCCAACTGGAGCTTGTTATTCTAAGGATGAATTGGATGCTATTGCAAATGTTGTAAGAAAGCATGACCATTTATATGTTATGACCGATGATATATACGAGTATATTGTGTATGATGACTTTAAATTTTTTACGTTTGCTCAAATTGCTCCTGATTTAAAAGATAGAACTTTAACGGTAAATGGTGTTTCTAAAAGCCATTGTATGACAGGTTGGAGAATTGGGTATGCTGGTGGTCCACCAGAATTAATAAAAGCCATGATCAAAATTCAAGGACAGTCAACGTCTAATGCTTCCTCTATTTCTCAATACGCCGCTTTAGCAGGTATAAACGGTAATAATGATTTTTTAAAACCTTGTTTAGATGCCTTTGATGAAAGAAGAAAGTTTGTTGTAAAAAGATTGAATGCTATAGAGGGGATGAAATGTTTAATGCCAGAAGGTGCATTTTATGCTTATCCTAATGTTTTAGGTATAGTTGGCAAACAAACTCCTGAAGGTAAAACATTAAATAACGATACCGAAATAGTTGAGTGGCTTTTAGATACAGCTGAGGTAGCGGCTGTTCCTGGGAGTGCTTTTGGATTAGAGCCTTATTTTAGAGTTTCTTACGCAACTAGTTTAGATTTATTAAAAGAAGCTATGAATAGAATTGAAAAAGCAATTTTAACTTTAAGATAATTAAGTAATAGGAAAGATATGTCCTTCATAATAAAGAAAAATATATGGGATTTAAAAGCTAGTTTAATTACAGATGAAAAATTTTTTAATTCTAGAAGAAAAATTTTAAAAAATTTAGTAAAAGGATCTGTTTTATACGCAGGATTTTCTTCTATGCCTCAAAGTGCTTTTGGTCAGATCAGTTCTTATTATCCTCCGAAGGTAAATGATTTTTACAAAGTCAGTAGATCAATCACTGAAGAAAATTTTGCTACGACTTATACTAATTTTTATGAATTTGGTTCTAGTAAAAATATATGGAGGAGAGCTGCACAACTTAAAACTAAACCATGGACTTTAACTATTGATGGTTTAGTAAAAAAACCTTTAACTTTAGATGTTGATGATTTATTAAAAAAAATAGGAGGTTTGGAAGAAAGAGTTTATAGGTTTAGATGCGTAGAAGCTTGGTCAATGACAGTGCCTTGGGCAGGGTTTCCTCTTAAAAAAATAATTTCATTAGTAGAACCAAGTTCAGATGCTAAATATATAAAATTTGAAACTTTTTTTGACCCAGATGTTGCCCCTGGTCAAAAACAAAAATGGTATCCTTGGCCTTATAAGGAGGGAATAACAATAAAAGAGGCTGAAAATGATTTAAGTTTTATGGCTACAGGTATTTACGGAAAAGCTTTACCTAATCAAAATGGTGCTCCATTACGTCTAGTCCTTCCATGGAAATATGGATTTAAGTCAATTAAATCTATTGTTAAAATAAGCTTTGTAAGTGAAAAACCAATAGGTTTATGGCAATCTCTTGCTCCAGCAGAATATGGCTTTTGGGCAAATGTAAATCCTGAAATTTCACATCCTAGATGGTCTCAGGCATCAGAACAACAACTAGGAGTTGAAGGAAGGATTCCTACAAAAATCTATAATGGATATGCCCCTCAAGTTTCTTCTTTATATAGTGATTTAGAAAAAAATCTAAAAGATACTTTATTCAGATAATGTTTTTGTTAATTCATGTGTTATATTATTAATTATGATTACACATACAAATCCATCTAATATACATTCCCAATTAGGTAATGATTTTTTTGAAAAAGCAATCCCTGCTAAATTTCCTAAACATATTCTAAGATTTAGAAATAATAGAGCAGCAAAGTCTTTAAATTTTGAAAAAATCAATGATGAAGAATGGATTAATTATTTTGGTAAATTTAATAGGTTTCCTGGAGTTAAACATTATCCATTAGCCCTAAAATATCATGGGCATCAATTTGGACATTATAATTCTGAATTAGGTGATGGAAGAGGTTTTCTGTTATCTCAATTCCTAGATAAAAATAATAAACTTTGGGATTTAGGAACAAAGGGATCTGGCCAAACTAGTTTTAGTAGAGGAGGGGATGGTCGTTTAACTTTAAAAGGAGCAGTAAGAGAAGTTTTGGCTACAGAATTTCTATCTTCATTAGGTGTTTTGACAAGTCAAACTCTCTCTATTATTGAAACAGGAGAAAATCTTATACGAAATGATGAACCTTCGCCAACAAGATCAGCTGTTTTAGTTAGAAGGAGTCATAGCCATATAAGAATAGGAACCTTTCAAAGATTAGCACATTTAAATGCAAATGAGAGTATTGAAAAGCTAATTATTCATATAAATCAAAATTATTTTCAATCAATTAATAATAATGCAAGCATTAATATTATAGTTGAAGACTTTTTTTTAGAAGTAGTCAAAAGAATTGCTACCATGATTGGGCGGATTACAGTTTCAGGTTTTGTTCATGGAGTATTAAATACTGACAATTTTAATGTTACTGGAGAATGTTTTGACTATGGTCCATGGAGATTTGTAGAGTTTGCAGAACCTAATTTTACTGCAGCATATTTTGATTATAATCAAAGATACTCATTTGGTAAGCAGCCAGAAGCAGCTTTGTGGGCTTTAACACAGTTAGGACATAGTTTAAAATTTTTTATAAAAGAAGATAAAAGAATTGAAATTTTGAATCAATTTTCTGAATTCTTTAATAAGTCACTATCTAGTCATTTTTCTTGGAGACTTGGTGTTAACGGTATGGAAATTATAAATGTTAATAAAATAATGCATAAATTATTGAATATAAGTCAAAAATATAAAATAGATTTTGCTTCATTTTTTTATAATTTTTATGGAGGTTCTGATGCGATTTCAGAAGGTATAGTTGGCATTCAAGGAGAAAAATATAAAATTGATGAATTTAAAGAAATAATAAATCTTTTAAAAGATACTGAATCAAGAAATTCTTCTCAAGAAAAAAGAATATATTTTAAAGACAATTATGAAAATTTATTAATTAATGAAGTTGAGTTTATATGGAATAAAATTGATAAATATAATGATTGGACGTTTTTAAATAACAAAATAGCAAAAATAAGAAAAATAGGGAATTTATTAGGAGCAAAAAAACTTATCGATTTTTAGAGCAGTTTCATTATTCGTGTTTAGCTTAACTTTATTATAAGGAAATAATTCTCCATGAAATTTTTTTGTTACCATAAGATCTTCTAGGTTTTCCAGAAAATTACTTATCTTTCCTTTTTCTTTATTTAAATATGCTACAAATAAAGGGGTATCTAAGCTAGCTGTTTCAGAAATCATATTAACACTGTCGCTAGTTACAATTATAAAATTTGCTAATTTGATCATGCTTGGATATGGATTGTAACCTGTGCCTGAGAAAAAATAATAATCAACATTATATTTTTTTAGCATTGAATGTAAGATTTTGGCAGCTATGACTGGTGTGCGTCTTGAAGTTGAAATAATTAATTTACCATTTACTCTTTGGCAGGCTTTTATTATATCTAAACCTAAGTTATAATAATTTGTATTATTAGGCTTATATCTTTTATTATTCCCACCAATTAATGCTAATATTATAGTCTTTTTTTTGTTTTTTATATTTTCTAGTATTGGTAAATCTATTCTTTTTATTTCATTATTATCTATAAAAGATAATGCACCTTTTGTATTGATAATATTTTTACCAACAATGTTATCATGTTCAGGAATTAATAATAAGTCAAAATATTTATATGGTATTTTTGGATCTTGAATCTGAATGTTTTTGATAGGATGTTTAAAATTTTTTTTAATAAAAAGTGATATTCCAGCCATTCTTCGACCAGTAGTGATTATAAATTTAGGTAAAGATGTTTTATCTATATCAATTTTTATTATTGATCTTGGAATAACAGTTCCTAATAATGGAAATTTTTTAAGCAAATAAGGAGGCTTAAATACAATTATTTCATAATTAGTATTTAATATTTTTGCTAAAGCAATAGATTGATTTTCCATTCCTTTTGTACCATCGCTAATAATCCAGGAATAGTTTTTTTGTATTTCTTCCAAATGCTTGTTTTTCCTTACCTTTATTATTATATTAAAAAATAATTTAATTTTTTGAAATAAAATTGTAGTTTTAGAGCAATTATATTAATATTATTACTTTCAATGAATGTATTAATTTAAATATAAAGAAATGTTGACTAAATGAAAACTCTAAAAACTAAGTTAGATAAAATTGATTTCCAGATTTTAAGTAATTTACAAACAAATGGAAGAATTAGTAATGTGGAATTGGCAAACTTAGTAGACATTTCTCCCCCTCCATGCTTGAGAAGAGTAAAAGCCTTAGAAGACAATGGCTATATCAAAGGTTATAATGCGGATGTTAATGCAGAGCTAATTGGATTTAAAGTAACTGTTTTTGTATTCGTAGGGCTTGAGAGTCAAGCTGAAAGTGATTTACAAATTTTTGAAAATTATATATCTGTCTTTCCTGAAGTTCGTGAATGTCACATGTTAGTTGGTGAAATTGATTTCCTTCTTAAAATAGTGGCTAAAGATTGGGATGACTTTCAAAAATTTTTGACTACGAAATTAACCCAGGCTCCAAGAGTAACTCATGTGAAAACTTCATTAAATATTAGAAGCAATAAACGTCTTCCTGGAGTGCCAATTGAGGTTATTATTTAATAATTTCGATTGATAGGATTTCATAGTTTTTTGTACCTCTTGGTGTTGAAACCTCTACAGATGAACCTAACTCTTTACCTATTAGTGCTTTTGCTATTGGAGAAGCTATTGAAATAAGACCAGTATCTAAATCTGCTTCATAAGGTCCAACTATTTTATAAATTGTTTCTTGATCTGTTTCTTCGTCTACAATTTTTACTTTAGTTCCAAATGTAACCGTTTGACCTGTTAGTTTGGATAAATCAATAATATTTGCCCTACTTATGACATCCTCAAGTTCTGCTATTCTACCTTCTGTAAAAGATTGCTTATCTTTTGCTGCATGGTATTCAGCATTTTCTTTTAAATCACCATGTTCTCTAGCTACTGCAATCGCTTTAATTATTGAAGGTCTATCTTCTTTTTTTAATTTAATTAATTCGGATTTTATTTTATCTAATCCAAATATAGTGAAAGGTATTTTATCCATATTAATAATTCCAATTTTAAAAATAAATTATATTATAAAAAAAAAATTATTCAAAATATGATTGAATTGATTTTACATTAATAATTTTTTCTTTAATGGCCTTGATTCCTAATGTTGCAGCATTAGCTCCCTGAAGAGTAGTATAATAAGGTATTTTATTTAATAAAGCTGTTTGTCTTAGAGAGAAACTGTCTTTGATTGAATTAGTTCCTTCTGCAGTGTTTATTACTAATTGAATTTCGCCAGATAACATCGCATCAACAGCATTTGGTCGACCTTCAATAACTTTTTTAACAAAATTTGTTTTAATTTTATTATCATTAAGAACTTTTGCTGTCCCATATGTGGCGCATATTGTGAATCCTAAATTAGATAATTTTTGTGCAATAGGCACAATTTTATTTTTATCACTGTCTTTTATAGAAATAAATACTTGACCTTTTATTGGCAAGTTTATACTTGCTCCAAGTTGACTTTTGGCAAAAGCTTCTCCAAAGGTTGAACCTATTCCCATTACTTCTCCGGTTGATTTCATTTCAGGACCAAGTATGATATCAGTCCCAGGAAATCTAGAAAATGGAAACACAGCTTCCTTAACAGAAACATGAGTTAAAGTTTTAGGTTGAATATTACAATCAGATAAACTTTTACCAATCATTAGTTTAGAAGCTATTTTTGCTAATGGTATTCCAGTAGCTTTTGCTACAAAAGGTATGGTTCTGCTTCCTCTTGGATTAACTTCTAAAATAAATATTTTATCATTTTGAATTGCAAACTGAATATTCATTAATCCTACAACATTTAGTGCTTTTGCTAGTATATTTGTTTGATTAATAATTTCATCGATAGTATTTTTATTTAAAGTTTGAGGCGGTAAAGCGCATGCGGAATCTCCTGAATGTATTCCTGCTTCTTCTATATGTTCCATTATACCAGCAATATATGTGTCTTTTCCATCAGATAAAGCATCAACATCTACTTCAATAGCATCTCTTAAAAAGCTATCTATTAAAACTGGATTGTTACCAGATACTATAACAGCTTCATTAATATATTTTTGTAATTGGAAATGGTCATGGACTATTTCCATCGCCCTTCCACCTAAGACATAACTTGGTCTTATGACTATTGGAAAACCAATTTCATTAGCGATTTTTATTGCTTCACTATTATTAGTTGCAATTCCATTTAAAGGTTGATTAAGATTAAGAGATTGGAGAAGTTCTTTAAACCTTTTCCTATCTTCAGCTAAATCAATTGCATCAACTGAAGTGCCTAAAATTTTTACCCCGGCTTTTTCCAGGCTAGCAGCTATTTTTAGAGGTGTTTGTCCGCCTAACTGGACTATTACGCCTAAAACTTCACCATTTTCATCTTCTTTTTTAATAATAGATAATACATCTTCATATGTTAAAGGTTCAAAATACAATTTATCAGATGTGTCATAATCAGTTGAAACTGTTTCAGGATTGCAGTTAATCATAATGGTTTCATAACCGCTTTCAGATAAGCTATATGCTGCGTGAACGCAGCAATAATCAAATTCTATACCTTGGCCAATTCGATTAGGTCCTCCACCTAAAATAACAACTTTCTTTTTATTAGAAGGATTTGCTTCACACTCACTATTAATATTAGGTTCATAAGAGCTATATAAATAAGCGGTTTCTGAAGAAAATTCCGCTGCGCACGTGTCTACTCTTTTGTATACTGGAAATATATTAAATTTTATTTTTAATTCGTTTATTTTTTTATTACTTAAATTAGTTAAATCAGATATGCGTTTATCAGAAAAACCCATAGATTTAATATTACGTAAAATAAAACTATTTATTGGAACGGATTTGCTATGAAGTATTTTTTCAACTTCTATTATTCCATATATTTGATTTAAAAACCATTTATCCCAACCAGTAATTCTTGCCACTTCATTAATTGAGATGTTATTTCTAAAAGCACACGCTATTCTTAAAATACGATCTGGAACTTGTTCAGCTAACCAACCTAATATTGTTTCTGCTTGATTAAGTTTGTCACCATTATTTGGAAGAGGTATTTCATCTAATCCGCTTAGACCTGTCTCAAGAGACCTTAATGCTTTTTGTAAAGATTCCTGAAAAGACCTTCCAATAGCCATAACTTCACCAACTGATTTCATAGATGTTGAAAGAAATCCGTCATTGCCTGGAAATTTTTCAAAAGTAAAACGAGGTATTTTAGTGACGACATAGTCTATAGTTGGTTCAAAACTTGCTGGGGTTGATTTAGTAATATCATTTTGTAATTCATCTAAATTATAACCGACAGCTAATTTTGCAGCGATTTTTGCAATAGGAAAGCCGGTAGCCTTTGAAGCTAACGCTGATGATCGGCTAACTCTAGGGTTCATTTCAATAACTATCAATCTTCCATTATTTGGATTGACGGCGAATTGTACATTAGATCCACCAGTGTCAACTCCTATCTCTCTAAGAACAGCGATGCTAGCGTTTCTCATTTGTTGATATTCTTTGTCAGTTAAAGTTAAAGCGGGAGCAACAGTTATTGAATCTCCGGTATGTACACCCATTGGATCGATGTTCTCAATTGAACAAATAATAATACAATTATCTACTTTATCTCTAACTACCTCCATCTCAAACTCTTTCCATCCAAGAAGAGATTCTTCTATAAGTACTTCAGAATTCGGTGATAGTTTTATTCCATTTAATACAATTTCTATAAACTCTTCAGTGTTGTATGCGATTCCTCCACCTTCCCCACCAAGTGTAAAAGAAGGCCTAATAATTGCTGGCAAACCAACAAATTCTAAAGCAGCTTTAGCTTCATCGATATTTTTTGCAATTTTAGCCTTTGCAGAATTTAGACCAATTTTATTCATACATTCTTTAAATAATTCTCTATCTTCAGCTTTCTTTATTGAATCTGGTTTTGCTCCAATTAGTTCTATTTTATATTTTTCGAGAATACCTGCTTCAAATAATTCTAAAGTTACATTAAGAGCTGTTTGTCCACCCATAGTAGGAAGTATTGCATCAGGTCTTTCTATTTTTATAATTTTTTCAATTATTTCTTTATTTATAGGTTCTATATAAGTTGCATCAGCCATTATTGGATCAGTCATAATGGTAGCAGGGTTAGAGTTTATTAAAATTACTCTATAACCTTCTTCTTTAAGAGCCTTACAAGCTTGAGCTCCAGAATAATCAAATTCACATGCTTGACCAATTATAATGGGGCCAGCTCCTATAACTAAAATAGATTTTATATCAGTACGTTTTGGCATTTTTTATATTTAATTTCATTAGGTTTAAAAAATCTTGAAAAAGATATGATGAATCTGTAGGTCCTGGAGATGCTTCAGGGTGATATTGAACAGAAAAGAATGGTAACGTTTTATGACGAAGTCCTTCTATAGATTCATCAAATAGAGAAATGTGAGTTATATCAAAACATTTAGGGAGACTTTCCTGGTCTACTTCATAGCCATGGTTCTGACTTGTTATTTCCACTTTAGAATTTAATAAGTTTTTAACTGGATGATTAGCGCCACGATGCCCTTGTTTCATTTTATTTGTTTTTGCGCCTAAGGAAATCGCTAATATTTGATGTCCAAGACATATTCCAAAAATAGGCAATTTTAGTTCTAATATAGATTTTAACAGAATGTTACATTTTCTTGCAGTTGCAGCAGGATCTCCAGGGCCATTAGATAAAAAAATACCATGAGGCTTTATATTTTTAATAGCTTCAATATTTGTATCTTCTGATAAAACAGTAACATTGGCATTTATATTCACTAAATTACGAAGAATATTTTTTTTAACTCCAAAATCAATTACTACTACATTAGGAATAAAGTCAGAGCTTTCATTAAATTTAGTTTTTATAAAACTATGTGGTTTTTCATTATATAGATATTTGGTTTTTGTAGACACCATAGATGACAAATGTAAGCCATTCATTTTTGGGTGGAGATTTAATTTATTTTTTAACTCTAAAATATTAAAATCTCCTTCAGGATCATGACTAATTAAAGCATTGCAGCTATCAAATTTACGAATAATTTTTGTTAAATTTCTCGTGTCAATTCCTGAAATACCAGGAATTTTATTTGCAATAAGCCAATCATTAAAGCTCTGTTCTGATCTCCAATTATTAGGATTAGTTGGATGCTGTCTTACAACTAGTCCTGCAACGGAATTAGTATCACCTTCTTCGTCAAAAGCATTTATTCCAACATTGCCAATATGTGGAAACGTAAATGTAATAATTTGTTTGGCATAGGATGGGTCAGTGAGTATTTCCTGATATCCTGTCATTGAAGTATTAAAACAAATTTCTCCAGAACTGGCTTCTTTTGCTCCAAATGATCGGCCTAGAAAGTATGTGCCATCCTGTAAAATTAAAATTCCGTCTAATATTTTTTTTTTATTTGTATTGTTAATATCAAAAGGTATATATCCATTATTAACGCAATCAAATTTTTGATTTGAATTAACCATAATTTAACCTTTTGATATTAAAATATAACTAAAATAATATGAAATGAAGTTTGAATCAAAATTTTTTGAAATATTTAAATAGTTTTTATAATAATTATTTATCATTAGAGTT
>JAQBXK010000019.1 GCA_027625145.1 Pseudomonadota bacterium | reverse complement strand
TATATAAAAAATTTTAATATAAATATCTCACTTATTAAATTGAAAGACATTTTATGATTAATAATAATGGTTTAACAACAACATGGATTGAAAGTTTTACTCTTAAAGGAAACAGTAAAGATAAATTTTCAATCTTAACTTCAACTTTTACAATTATAATTTGTAGTATTTTATTAATTATATCCGCAAAAATTAAAGTAGATTTATATACTATACCAATGACTATGCAGCCCTTTGCTATTTTAATAATAGCAATGTTATGTGGTAGAAATCTTGCTGCTGGTTCAATTAGTCTTTATTTGTTTCAAGGAATGATCGGGTTACCTGTATTTGCCAACGGAGGCGGAATGCTCTATTTAATGGGGCCTACAGGAGGCTTTTTATTTGGCTTTCTTATTGCAGCAATTATTATGGGTGAATTAGCTGATAGAGGTTGGGGACGGAATATACTTAAAGCTTTTATAGCAATGTTTTTAGGTTTATTTATTATTTATTTTTTTGGTATTATCCAACTTAGTCTTTTTTTAAGTTTTGAAAAAGCTATTTTGATGATGAAATTATATATGGTCGGTGATTTTTATAAACTGTTACTAGCAACTTTATTAGTTACTCAAATATGGAAACTAACGAAAAAACATTCATAATTAGAAATCTAGCTTTTTTATCTTATTTCGATTTGTGCAGATAAGATCTTTAATTGATATTAAATTATTAAGTAACTTAATTTTAAAATAGAGCTAAGCACCTAATTCCTATATCTATGATCTATAAATAGTTGAATTTATTCCATATATATTTTTATAATGATTCATATTTGATAATTAAATTATTTTTATAAACAGTATAAAATATAATTTAGTAATATATGTAATTTGATTTGTTATTTTATTAAAGAGAAGAACTTATCTGCATTATTATTTAAGCATCATTTGCAGCTTCATTTTGAGCTTCATTAGTTGTTAAGCCAATATTCTCATTTTCTAATGCGTCTTCAAAAGCAAGTATCTCTATGTTTTCAAAAGTTTCTATTTGATCAATTAAAAAATCTTCAGGTGAGATGTTTGTTGGATGTTCTATTTTTATTGCTAAAATTGCTGCTATTGTAGAAGTAGTTTTGGCATCATTTTTCTTAAGGTTCTTAACAAATGGTATTACATTAGAGTAAGATATTTTTTTACCATATTTTTGTTTCATTCATGATGCTCCGTTAATTAACAAACAATATATTTAATGATAATGTTGTAATGTTTAATCAAAATTACAAGGCTTGTTTATTAAAAATTTTTAATTTATTGACCAACTCTTCTAATAACTATTCTGCCAGATGGTTTATTATTAACATTTTCAACCGTTCTTGTTGCTTGACTATATAAATTTGTCTCTATTCCAAAATTATCAACTACCGCAACTCTAGCTCTCACTTGAGATCCAACAAGAGATTGATTTAAATTTAAAACTGGGCCGCTTAAACTATTTAACCCCATCCAATTTCTTCCATCTTTAGATGTTTCCCAACTTATAGATATTGATGCTATGCCGTCTTCATCTGATAATGAGTTGGATAGTGCTCGAAGAGTAATTCCTTCTTTAGGCTCTCCAACGAAAGTGACTTCACCTTGTACAGGGTCATCTAAATTATCTATAGTTTCAGATGGGCTTGTGTAAAGAACTTCTCTTGTTCCGTGTGAATCTACATATGAAACAACAGCTCTGAATGAATATCCAACTTGATTTTGTGTTAGCCTAAGTACTTCATTTTTATCTCCAGTTGGATAAGCTTCCCAAGAAGATTTTGATGATGAGCGTTGCCATGTAATATCAAATCCACCAATACCGTCTTCGTCTGCAATTCCTGAAGTATCAACTACTAAAGCACTGTCTTCTACTGATGATCCTATTAATCGAGCTGAGCCTGTAGGTTTGTCATTAACATTTCTTACAGGTGTTGAAGGAGGACTTGTTAAAGGCTCTAGATTACCTTGACCGTCAACATATGATATAACTACTCTTAATCGGCTACCTACGTGAATTTCTCTTGGAGTAAATGATTGATTTGTCGCACCACTTATGTTTGTCCATTTTTTTGGATCAGAAGATATTTGCCATTGAACACTAACTGTACCCATTCCATCAGCATCAGTTACAGAAGATAAGTCTATTATAAGGGGAACATCTTCAATTGCAGCAAAGCCAGCAGTTTCAGAAGGATCATTTTTTGAAACCTGATTTTGATTGCTGTAAGTTGAATCTTTAGAAGAAGACTTCATGTCTGATTTAGAATTTTTTTTTGAATTTTGATCAATTTTGTCTTTTTTGTGTTTGTGCTGAGAGATGTTGTTTTTATTGCTAGTTACTTTTTCATCTTTTATAGTTGGATCACCACCGGCAAAAACGGAATTGGTATTAAATATTAATACAATTAGACTCATACTAAAGATTAGCCTTGAGAGATTGACCCCAATAAAACTCATATAAACCTCCACAAACTTAAACACTAGCAATTAATATATAACACAGAACTAAAAAAGATACATTTTTTTTAAACGCTATTTTTAAAAGTTCTACTAATGTTTTAAAGATTTGCTTAATTAACAAATCTTTAATTAAAATTTAGTAAAATTATTTAATTTTTAATATAATTTCATCCATTTTTTTTTCTTGTTTGATGAGCATTAATTTAATTATATTTAATTCATCTCTAATTTCATCAATAATTTTTATAGTATTTTCTTCTTTATCTCTAATATTAACAATTTTTGTTAATATTAGAGTGTCATTTTCTTTGTTATCTATACTATCATCAATGGTTTTTTGGATTTCATCGTTAACTTTTACTTTAACAAATTCATTTATTTCATTAAGTTGTAATTTAATTGAATTTAATTTATTTTCTTTAATTTTATTCACAATTTACTCCAAGTTATGCTTTAATAAATACAATATTGTGATAAGAAGTGCAATTGTATTAAATGATTACTCTTCATATTATGAAAATTATGATGATAATTTGTTTAAATTGAATGTTAATTTGTATAGGAAAATAAAATGTCAATTATTGATTCTATTAAAACATCTGTATTAGTGCCTATTCATCCTGCAGGCACTCCATTTATTGCAATTTTTGTAATATTAACAGTTATAATTGGCTGGATATGGAGCCCGTTATATTTTGTGGGATTTATTTTAACTGTTTGGTGTATTTATTTTTTTAGAAATCCTAATCGTGTTACTCCAATTTTATCAGGTGTTAATAAAAATAACTTAATAATTGCCCCTGCGGATGGAAGAATTATAGAGATTTCAAAAGTGATTCCAGATCAAGAATTAGGCCTTCCAGATGGTGATTGGCAAAGAATATGTATATTTATGAACGTTTTTGATGTTCATGTTAATAGATCGCCTATGTTAGGAAAAATTACTTATAAAAATTATATACCGGGATTATTTTTCAATGCTAGTTTGGACAAGGCTTCATCTGATAATGAGAGACTAATATTAGGAATGGATACGGAAAATGGTAAAAAAATTGCTTTTGTGCAGATTGCAGGATTAGTGGCTAGAAGAATTATTTGTGATGTAGATATTGGTTCATCACTTAAAGCTGGAGATATTTTTGGTTTGATAAGATTTGGAAGCAGGGTTGATGTTTACTTTCCATCTGATGCCTCGGTTTCAGTTCTTCCTGGACAAAAAACGCTTGCTGGTGAGACTATCCTAGCTGACTTTAGTAAAAACAGTAAATCAGTCCAAAGTCAAATTTAATGAATAACAAGGGGTTTAAATTAGCTAAAAAAGCTTTTGAATCAAGGCCACGAAGGTTTTCTATTTTATGGATGCTACCTAATTTTTTAACAGTATGTGCTTTAATCTTTGGTTTACAAGCCATGTATCAAGCTTTATTAGGTCGCTGGGATAATGTAATTATAATGATAATTATTGCAGCAGTTTTCGATATGTTAGATGGGCGAGTAGCAAGATTATTAAAATCCACGAGCGATTTTGGTATGCACCTAGATTCTTTGTCTGATTTTGTTGTTTTTGGCGCTGTACCTGCTTTTTCAATATTTTTGTGGATAGGCAATCCTGTAAATAATTTATTTTGGATTGTTATTGTATTATATGTTATCTGCGCTGCTTTAAGGCTTGCTAGATTTAATTCAGAATTATCTGAAAGACCAAGCTACGCAAAAAATTATTTTAGTGGAATACCTACTCCCGCTGCAGCTTTTTTATTACTTTTGCCAATTGCATTAGAGAACATTCTAGAAATTACTGACTTTAAGTCACCAGAAATTATTGGTTTTTGGATAGTTGTAATTTCAATTGGTATGGTTAGTAACTTACCAACATTCTCAGGAAAAGTTTTTCAAATTCCAAAATCGTTAGTAATACCTATGCTTGTAATTTTAGCTTTGTTGAGTAATGCTATAATTAGTAATCCAATCAAAGGTTTTACAATTTTAGTTTTGATTTATTTAATTAGTATACCTTTTGCCCCTTTATTTTATATTCGCTTGAAAAAAAAAGAAGAAGCACTTCAAGCAAAAGTTGAATAAAATTATTGTTTTTGAAATAAGCTTTTCCAATCTGGTTTAGATAGACCTATTTGTTTTGCTTCATAAACCCCTCTGTTACAGGCCCTGGAAACACAATCACTTATTCTTGACCCTAAAGTTAAAATATCTACATTAGAAAGTTTTTTTTCATCATTTTGTGGGTTAGTAGTAATTGCAAAAATAGTGTCTCCATCCATTGGTGTATGGGAAGGGTTTACAGATCTTGCTATTCCGTCATGTGCCATAATAGCTAGTCTTTTTAAATTATTTCTACTCAAAGGGGCATCTGTGGCGACAATGCCAATAACAGTATTGCTGGCTATATCTGAAGTGTTGTTTTCATAAGAATGTTTTATCTTATCAAAGGTATCTGAAATACCAAGGCTAGAAGGCAATCTTTTTGCTCTTAAAATTCCATCATAATTTTCTTGAGATGCCCCCCTTCCTCCAAACTCGTTTTCAAACTCTAGATTTCCTGAAATAAAAAAAGGACCTTTGTTCATTAATGGATTGCCAACAGCGTTATTTATTATTAAAGCACCTACAGAATATATCTCATTATTTGAGTATTTTTGTATCCATGATGAAGAACCTTGGCCACCTTTTAATGTAGCTGTTGTAGCTCCACATCCAGCACCATATGAACCCAACTTAAAGTCAGAGCTTAATACTTTATAAGCTTCATTAGCTAGTTTTCGCCATAATGATTGTTTTCCAATTTCGTTCACATGAGGGTTATCATTTATATTAAGATCAAATATTACTGCAGCAGGTACTAGTGGAACAATTGCCTTGCCTAATTTGTAACCTTTTTTATCTTGTCGAAGTAAATCTTGTATTTCTGAACTTGCATCAAGTCCATAAGCAGAGCCTCCTGAAAGAACAATTGCATCTGCTCTACCAATTGAGTTTTCTAAGTTTAACATATCAGTTTCTCTTGTTCCTGGTCCTCCACCTCTAACATCCACTGCTGCTGAGAATGGGTTTTTACCGGATATAATTGTAACTCCAGTCCCAATTTTCTTGTTTTGAGCACATCCAACTTGAACTCCAGGTACATCTGTAATAAGATTTTTTTTACCGGGGCCAGGATTTATATTCACTTTTGTCTCCTCTATCATTTATCAAAGGGTTATATTGAAATGAAGTCTAATACATGTCTATATAAAAACAATAAGTAGTTGGAATTGCAAAAACGAAATGTTTTAATTCTTTCAATCGCACAAGGATTATCAGTAACTTCGACTAGTATCAATATACTAAATACAGGGTTGGTTGGCTCTCTTCTCGCTTCAAGCAAAGCATATGCAACGGTTCCTTTATCACTGCAATTCTTAACGATAGCATTAACACTCATACCTGTTTCTTTGTTTATGGGAAAAATAGGTAGAAAGCCTATGTTCTTACTAGGAGCCGTTTCAGCTATTTTAGGATATATAGCTATTGCTTTTTCAATATTTGATAAAAACTTTTTATTATTTATTTTTGGTTCTGTCCTAATAGGATTTTCTCAAGCAAACCAACAATTTTATCGTTACGCAGCAGCTGATAATGTAAAAGATAAATTTAAAAGTAAGGCTATTTCTCTTGTGTTGGCGGGAGGATTAGCCGCAGCTATATTAGGCCCAGAGATTTCAAGATATTCTTTTGATCTTTTCCCAAAATATTTTTACTTAGGAGCTTATGTATTAGCTGCTTTAGTTCAACTATTGAACTTTGTAATTCTTCTTTTTATAAAAATTGAAAAACCAAAACAACAAACTGGAAATATCAGATCTTTGATCGTCATTTTAAATCAAAAGATACTGATAATTGCAATTTTAGCGGCAGCTATTGGTTACTCACTAATGAGTTTTATTATGACTGCTACACCTTTGCAGATTGTGAATATATCAAAATTAGGAGATAGCGCCAGTGCAACTGTAATTCAATGGCACATTATTGCAATGTATGCGCCTTCATTTTTTACTGGCTCACTCATCTTATTTTTAGGTAATCGTAAAGTAATGTTAATGGGATTATTGCTCTACTTTTGTTCACTTTGTTTTGGAGTTCTAGGTCAGTCTATCTACCATTTCTGGATAGCTTTATTTCTATGCGGACTTGGTTGGAATTTTCTTTATGTTGGTGGAAGTGATATAATAGCAAAATCCTCATCCCCTAAAGAAAGAGCAAAAGTACAAGGAGTTACAGATTTTATAATCTTTATATTTGTTGCGTTAGGTTCTTTTTTAGCTGGAATACTTCATAGTAATATGGGTTGGGAAATAATGATAAGTTACGCATTCATTCCAGTTTTTATTTTGTTTTTTTGTATGCTTTATATTAGAGGAAAAGATTTAAAATTATTATAGTATTTTTATCCACCAGTTAGAGACATGTGCCTATTTACTGAAACATTTGAAGATTGTCGTGAAATTTCAAAATCATGTCCTTTAGGTTTTCTTCCTATAGCATGTCTAATAGCATTTTCTAAAGCTTCTGGGCCTTTTTCTCTAAGTACGGTTTTTAAGTCCGCATTGTCATCTTGCCCTAAACACATATAAAGCGTTCCTGTACATGTTAATCTAACTCTATTGCAACTTTCACAAAAGTTATGTGTTAAGGGAGTTATAAATCCTAGGTTTCTTCCTGTTTCTTTCACAGAAACGTATCTCGCAGGACCACTAGTTCTTTCTGGAATATCAGTTAAAGTAAAAGTCTTTTCTAGTTCAGACCTTACTTTACTTAAGGGTAAGTATTGACCGTACCTTTTATCTTTGCCAATATCTCCCATTGGCATAACTTCAATAATAGTCATGTCAAAATTTTCTTCACCGCACCAATTTAAAATATCAGCTAAGTGATATTCATTAAATTCACTTATTGCTACAGTATTGATTTTTATTTTTAAGCCAATTTCTTTAGCTATTTTTAAACCTGCTTTAACCTTATCAAGGTCTCCCCATCTAGTTATTTCCTTAAATTTAATAGGGTCTAAGTGATCTAAGGAAACATTAATTCTTCTAACACCAGCCTTGAATAATTCTTCAGCTTTAGTCTCAAGCTGACTACCATTTGTAGTGATAGTTAATTCATCTAATCCTTTTCCAACTTCTTTGCCTAAATTATTAATAACTTGCATTATGCCTTTTCTAACAAGAGGTTCTCCTCCAGTTAATCTTATTTTACGAGTTCCGAGTTTCATAAAAGATTTACAAATCTCTTCAATTTCTTCAAGGCTTAGAACATCTTTTTTGGGCAAGAATTGCATATCTTCTGACATACAGTAAGTACATCTGAAGTCGCATCTATCGGTAACAGATACTCTTAGATAGTTTATCTCTCGTCCAAAAGGATCAATTAATTTATTTTTAATTTCCATTGCATCTATTTTTCAAAATTAGTACTTAAAATTTAAATGTAATTAAATCTATTATATTTTTGTATGATATATTATTTTTAAATATAAGTAACAATTATTTATTAAACCTAAAAATGATATTTTATTATAGAAAATACTTTAAGCATTAATAGTAAATGGAGGTTTGTGTGAGCAATACAATAAATAATATTTATAGGCGTCCTCCAGCTGCTGGCGGCATGTCAAATAAATTAGTGGTTTTTTTGCATGGTTATGGAGCTGATGGCAAAGATTTAATTGATTTAGCAAATCCATTTTCAATGGCAATGCCAAACGCTACGTTTATTTCACCAGATGCTCCTCATCCATGTTCAATGTCTCCATCTGGAAGAGAATGGTTTCCAATAGATCAGATTCCTGCAGGCGCAATTAAAGCCTCAGAAAATTTAATTTCTCTTATACAATATGAAGCTAAAAGCCTTAATTTATCATTTAAAGACGTAATATTAATTGGATTTTCTCAAGGTGCAATGATGAGTTTACAATGTTTATTAATTAATAATCAGCAATTTGCTGCAATCATAGGATACTCCGGAGCTTTAAGAGTAGAAAATGTAGAAGCAGCTAATAATCAAATTATAAATGGGAAACATAATTTTGCAAATACGCCCGTTTTATTGGTTCATGGAGAAAAAGATGAAGTTGTTCCTTTTCAATCATTAATTAACTCTAAAAAGCTATTAAATAATATTGGATTTAACGTTCAAACTCTATCTAGACCTAATCTTGGTCATGGTATTGATCCAGAGGGCATTAGTGCTGGAATGGAGCTTTTGAAAACAATTAATTAATTTATAATATCTGTTTCTAATTTAATAAAACTTTAATATTATTAATCTAATCTAGATTATTATTAAATTTAGGAACATGGCATGTCATTTGGTTCTTTTTCTCCAACATTGGTTTTAAATGCTGATTATCAACCTTTAAGCTATTTCCCATTGTCTTTATGGTCTTGGCAAGAAACAATAAAGGCAGTGTTTCTTGAGAGAGTAAACATAGTTTCTGAATATGATGAGGTAGTAAGATCTCCTGGCTTTAGGATGAAAGTTCCAAGTGTTATCTCACTAAAGCAATATGTTAAAGCTCAAAGATCTCCTGTTTTTACTAGGTTCAATGTTTTTTTACGAGATAGATTTTCATGTCAATATTGTGGGCTGACAAAACAATCCCACGAATTAACTTTTGATCATGTTATTCCTAGATTTCTTGGTGGAAAGACGAATTGGAGTAATGTAGTTGCAGCATGTGCTCCTTGTAATTTTAAAAAAGGAAGCAAAAGACCAAGTGAAATTAATATGTATCCATTGATGAAGCCTACTCCACCTAGTACGAGTATATTAAAGAGAAATGGAAGATATTTCCCACCTAACTTTTTACATGAATCTTGGGGTGATTTTCTATATTGGGATACAGAGTTAGAAAACAATAATTAAAAATTATTATTAATCAATTAGATTTTTTCTGAAATTTTTATTGCAGTTCTGCAACCAAATTGAACTATTGTTTTCATGATTTGGTATCCATTAGCATCTCTTCCTTCATGATCAACTCCAATGTTAAGGTGATCTAATTCTTCATCGCGAAATTTCATTAATGTTTTTTTTAATTCTGGTCTTTCTGTTCCTAAAGCTTCAACCTGTTTTGAATAATGCTCTCCAATAACTTCCTCAACAGCGATTGTGCAAGCCATTGCCGCTTTTTTGCCCATAATAGCACTAGCCATACCTAGTCCAAAACCCATAATATTCCAAATAGGAAGGAGGGCGGTAGGCCTGGTATCATTTTCAATTAGAAGTTTGTTAAAAGTATCTAAATGTTCTTGTTCTTGGTCTTTCATATGTTGAATGGTTGATCCTACTGAGCTATTACCGAGTATTGCTAATTGACCATCATATATTTTTGCAGCCGCAGTTTCTCCTGCATGATCGACTCTAAGCATTGAATCAATGGCATCTTTAGTTACTTTGTCTTTCATGGTTTTAAGATACCTTTTGTAATTAAAATTAAACTTAAAAATAAAAAAATTATAGAAGAAATAATTGCATTCCAACCCGCAAGAGAAATTCCTAAAATACTAAACATAATTTCATCGCATTTTATAGGAGATTTGTTTAATAAATCTTTTAATAAATCTTTTGAAAAAATTAGATTTGAAGAACATGCCTCTGGGCCAGTCCATAATTTAAGCTCAATACCAAAATGATACATACCTGCTAAGCCACTAGAGATCCATACCAATGCTAATCCCAATATCACTAATGTAAGGGGTAAGTTTTTAGTTTTTATAATTATATAAATAGTTAAGCTGTATAAAAGAATAAAGACGTGAAACCACCTTTGAGTAATACACAGGTCACAAGGTGGTAAATTTTTAAAATATTGAAGATAAAATGCAGAAAGAAGCATAGTTGTAGATATACAAAAAGATAACTTTAAAAATAGAATTGTTTTCTGATAAAAGCTTAATTTTAAAATGTTTTTAGTAAAATTTTTAGACATTTAAAAAATATAAAAGCAAACGGCAATAATTGCTATTCCTAAAATAGCAGTAGAGATAAAAATATTATTCTTTAAAAAAAGTAAACCTGATTTCCCAAAATATTTTACTAGAAATGCAACTATAAAAAAACGAATACCTCTTCCTAATATTGACATTACAATAAAAGCAAAAATATTAACTTCTGCCATTCCACTCGTTAATGTAATTATTTTGTAGGGCAGTGGTGTAAAAGCACCAAGAAAAATAATTAACATTCCATTATCTTTATAAGCGTATTTAACTTCGGTAAATTTTTCTTCTGAAAACCAAGGAATATTTACTAAAAAGCTCTCAATTGAGGGGCCTATTAAATAACCTATAAGCCATCCAATTAATCCTCCTATTACTGAGAAAACTGTGCAGATAACAGCAAATCTAATAAATTTATGAGGTGCAGCAAGTGTTAGTGCTCCTAAAAATGGATCAACTGGTATTGGAAAGAAAATTGATTCAATTGCAGAAATAAAGCCTAAGGCTTTGTCAGCAATAGGTTGATTTGCTTTAACTTTAGCTTTTTCTATAAGATTATTTATCTTATTTTTGTAAGAAATATTTTCCATAATTCTTCCTAGTGAATATCAATTTATTTAAGTCAAATATACTTAATAATAAATTTCCAATTTATTTCTATTGATATATATATGTGGTACTTATTACTTTTTACAAGTATGGGGATATGGTGAAATAGGTAAACACGCTGGTCTCAAAAACCAGTGCCGCAAGGCTTCCCGGTTCGATTCCGGGTATCCCTACCAAATCTTTTAATTCAATATATATATTGATTAAATTTTTACTTTAAATGTGGTACAAAAAAGCATTTTTCAGGCTGTCCATACAAATACTTTCTTAAAAATAAATCCTAAATTTAAAGAATAAAAACCTTGATGAACAAAAATAAATCTTTAACTTTCTGTATAGATTATGGAGTCAAAGAATATGAAAATAAATAATTTAGAAGAACTCGAGACACCTTGTTTGATTTTAGACAAAAACATCTTAGAAAAAAATTGCCTTAGGGCCAGGCAAAGATGTATTCAATTAAACACTATACTTAGACCTCATGTTAAAACATCAAAAAGTATTGAAATTGCAAAAATAGCTCTCGATCAAGAAATAGGACCTATAACAGTATCGACACTTCAAGAAGCTGAATATTTTGCTTCTGCTGGTTTTAAAGACATATTGTATGCAGTTTGTATTATACCAAGAAAATTAACTAGATTAAATTTTATTCAGCAAAAATATAATTGTTTGGTTCGTTTAGTTTTAGATTCAATTTTTGTAGCTAAAGCAATTGTAAACTTTAGTAATTTGAATAACACGAAATTTGAAATTTTTATTGAGATAGATTGTGGTGAAGGAAGAAGTGGTTTAGGTTTTGAAGATCAAAAAATATTAGAAATATCTAAAATATTTAGTAATTGTAAAAATACTAATTTGATTGGTATTTTAACACATGCAGGTCATAGTTATTCTACCAATGATAAAAAAGAAATTTTATCAATCGCGAATAAAGAACGTGAAGATGCACTAGCTTCTGTTAAAAACATGGTTAATTTTAATCAAACCCCGCCAATAATAAGCATAGGTTCAACTCCAACTATGTTATTTGCTTCACATCTTAATGATATAACTGAGGTTAGAGCAGGTATATATATGTTTTGGGATTTAGCACAAGCTTCTAGAGGTATTTGTAAAATTGAAGACATAGCAATAACTATCCTAGCGAGTGTAATAGGACATAATCATGAAAAGAAAAAAATAATCATTGATGCAGGTGCATTAGCGTTATCAAAAGATACTAGTGCAAATAAATTCATGCCTGAAGCTGGATTTGGTTTGATTTGTAATCAAGACACAGGAATACCTTTGTTAGGACTTAATGTATCTGAAATTCATCAAGAGCATGGCTCAATAAATATTTATAATCTTGATTGGTTTGATAAATTACCAATAGGAAGTTTAGTTAGAATTTTGCCTAATCACTCTTGTTTGACCTGTGCTGGATTTACAAATTATAATATATTAGAAAATAATATGATTACAGACACATGGTCTAGAACTAATGGTTGGTAGGAAATTACGACCTATTAAATTTGGAGATTATAATGAATAAATGTAAATATGATGCTGTGGTTTTTGATTTGCTCACAGGCTTAATAGACTCTTGGTCTTTATGGAATGAAATAGCTGGATCAGAGTTGATGGGGCGTAAATGGAGAGCACGATATCTTGAAATCACATATAGCACGTTTAATTACAAGAAATATGAAGATTTAGTATTATCAGCAGCTGAAGATGTAGGCTTGAATTCTAAAATAGCACAAAACCTTATTCAACAATGGTCTTCTCTAAGGCCTTGGCCAGAAGTCGACGAGGTATTAAAAGTTCTTAGTAAGAGTTATTTACTTGGAGTAGCCACTAACTGTTCTATTAAAGAAGGAAATGAAGCAATTAAATTGATTGACATAACCTTTGATTGTTCAGTTACTGCTGAAGAGATTGGTTTTTATAAACCACATCCAAAAATGTACGAGGGTATTCTTAAAAAACTGAGAGCTTCTCCACAAAAAACATTATTTGTAGCAGGATCACCGTTTGATGTTGAAGGTGCAAAGGCAATGGGAATGGATGTTTATTGGCATAATCGAATTGGCTTAAAACATAAAAGTGAAAATAAAGCAGATTATATAGAAAAATCACTCTACCGATTAACTGAGATATTAAAATGAAAGATTAGAATAGTTTTTAAATTTGTTTAATATTTTGTGGTACGAAAAATTGTACCAAAATAGACTATATTGGCTTGATCATGTTTACAATACATAAGAAGTCCTGGAGAGACGCGCGTGCAATCCTTAAGTTTACTTGATTCTGTTAATTATACGGTGTCATCACTTAGCTCAAAAACCAGTGCCGCAATGCTTCCCAGTTCGATTCCGGGTATCCCTACCAAATTTTAAAACCACGGTAGCGAATAATTGTAAAAATTAAATATTTTCTTATAAGTTGTATTATTAGAAATGATATAAATTAATACATAATATGTCCACCATCTACAACATGTGTTTGGCCTGATACAAAAGCTGAAAGATCTGATAAAAGATAAACCGCAGTGCCGACTAAGTCTTCAGGTCTTTGCTCTCTTGACATAGCTCGAGCCTTAAGAAAATTTTGTTGCCACTCTATTGGTCTATTCTTGGTTGCATCTGTAATTACAAATCCAGGAGCAATTGTATTAACACGAACGTTGTCTACTCCACATTCCTTTGCAAGACCTTTTGTCATTGCAAGAACTGCACCTTTTGTAGCTACATAATGAAGATACCCTGGTTGTCCTGCAACTGCTACAACAGAAGATATATTAATTATACTACCTCCTCCAATTTCTCTCATAGAAGGTATTACGGATTTGCAGCATTGCCATATGCCTTTGACGTTTACATCAAAAATTCTATCCCAAGTTTCCATTTTGATTTCTTCAAAAGGAGTAAGTTTGACTTCACGAAAATAGGCTGCATTATTAATTAATCCATCTATACGTCCAGTCCAATCAATAGCTGCTTTAGCCATAGATTTTGTAGATTCTTCATCACTTACATCAACTTTAGTGTATATGGCTTCTCCACCAGAAGATTTAATAAGTTGAACCGTCTTGTCACCTGGATTCATATCTGCAACTACAATTTTTGCGCCATAAGAAGATGCTGCAATTGAAAAAGCTTGACCAATCCCTGTTGCTGCACCAGTTACTATAATAGTTTTGTCTTTTAAAATTTGATGATCTTGCATAATTGCTCCCATTTTTTATTATTTATAATAATAATAATAATAATAATAATAATTTTATTATATCCATTAAAAATTTGAAAATGGTATTAAATCAATTTACATTTAGTTTGAAATAATTAAGTAGCTAGTTAATTATACAAAAAAAAACTTATATATTTAATCACACTTCAACGAGAGTAGGTACTAAGGTTAATTCTCTTTAATTATATTAAATAGATATATTAAAAAAAAGATTATATATAGAACGTAAATCAATTTAATAATTTTAAAAAATTTAAAGGAATAAAATGTCTATTTGGGGAAGTTTAATAGGTGGAATGATAGGATTCTCTTTTGGAGGTCCTTTTGGCGCATTATTGGGTTCTTTCCTTGGTGGAAAGGTTTCAATAGGAGGTAAATCAAGGAACTCAAGTTCTATTGAGCAGAACCAACAAATTTTTGCTTTATCTTTAATTGTGTTATCTGCCAAGCTAAGTAAAGCCGACGGAGTAGTAACAAAAGAAGAATTAATTGCTGTAAAAGACAAATTAAAAATTCCTGATAAAGACATAGATGAAGTTGCCAAGATTTTTAATAAAGCAAAAGATGAAAGTACAGGTTATGAACCATATGCAAAGCAAATTGCTGAAATTTATTCTGGAAATATAGGTGTACTTGAAGAAGTCATAAATATCTTGTTTTATATCGCTGAAGCTGATGGCGAAGTTAGCAAAGAAGAAAAAGATATGATTGCAAAAATTGCCTTTATTTTTGGCCTAAGCCAAGCTCAGTTTGAAAGCATTGAAGAAAGCAGAAAGTCTTCAGATAAATTAAATCCTTATATAGTTTTAGAAAGCAATCCATCAGATGATCTTCAAACAATAAGAAAAAGATATATCAAGTTATCTAAAGATAATCATCCAGATTTGTTGATGAGTAAAGGTGTTCCTGTTGAGGTTATTGATGAAAGCAAAAATAAAATGAGGTCTATAAACGCTGCATGGGAACAGGTGCAAAAGTTAAAAAATAGATAATGAATACCAAATTCATATGAATTTTTATATTATAAAATAAATTTCATCATATTGTTATTAAGTTTAGATATATAAAAATTATATGATTGGAAGCACGCTTTATTTTTTCTTCTCAGTTGATTTTATTTAGCTCGTTTTTAATTTTTTTTTCATACGCAAAGCAGTTATTATGTTTATTAAACTTTTTAAAATATTCTTCTGTTTTACCATCTATTTCATGGTTTAAATAATCCACACAGCTTTTGATGTAATTATTAATTAAAGAAGAAATAGTGTGGTTAAATTTTTTAACGTTAAATACATTTGTTATTGAGGATAAATGCTTTAATTCATCCATACTAAAATCTACTAGAATAAAACTCAATTGCAGATATGTGTCTTCAAATCTATAATCATGTGGAAACTCTTCATTCCAGATATCACTATCCAGGTTCCAGTTTTGTTTAAGATTTTCTTTTAAAATTTTTAATTTTAAAGTTTTTATTTCATCATTAATATTTAGGTGTTGTTCCATTATTTAATAATTTACTTTATAATAATTCAACTTAAATAATAATATAAACTTAAATTGAAATTTTTAATTAAAATTAAATAATATTTAACTGAACAAAATTGTAAACTTATTTAGGCAAATAATGATTAAAAAATTTGATAATATTAATAATGAATTTTCTAAATCTTTAAACGAAGAAATTGTTTATCGAGAAATGGTTAAAATTTTGAGTTCACATGAAATTAAAATTTATCAAGCAAGAGTTGATCGAGTAAATACAAGAATGCAGAGGTATTTTAATTCAACACCTTTAAGAAATGTTTTTGCAAGAATTTGTAACTATGCTTTTACTGTTAACCAATTTTACACAATAACTTATGTTGCTAAAGAGTTAAGAAGTACCCGGCAGGCTATAGCTACAATGGTTGATGAATGTGAAAATGAAGGATGGTTAAACATTAAGAGAAAGCCCAATCGAGTAGAGTTTCAATCATCTAAGATACTTTATGATTCTTGGAAAGATTATGTTTATGCGAGAATAAACATAATGAATAGTGATGAACGAAATGAATGGATAAGCATGTTAACACTTTATAAGTATTTGAAAAAAAACAAACAAAATAGTGTTAAGTCAGTTGATATTGATAAATAATTTTAGATTTTTATAATCAATAAGTTCATAGTTTATTATCTAGGAGTTGAAAATATGATTATAAATAAACTCAAGAAGTTTATTGGTGTTGAAATTAATGATCTAGATATTACAAAAATTTTAGATATTGGAATTATTAACGAAATTTCAGAGTTGTTATCTGAATTTTCAGTAGTAGTTATTAGAGATCAAAACATAACTAATGATCAACATATAAAATTTAGTGAGTTTTTTGGAAATTTAGAGCAAACTAAGGTAGGAACTGATGGCTCAGGGTCTAAATTAATAATACTACGTAATTTTGATGAAGATGGAAACATTGTGCCTCCTACTGATAGACAAAGATTAAATAATTTAGCTAATAAAGAATGGCATAGTGATAGTTCGTTTAAAAAAATTCCTTCAAAATTATCAATTCTATCTGCCAAAATGATACCTTCTAACGGAGGTGATACTGAATTTTTGTCAATGAGAGCAGCATATAATTCTTTGCCTGAAAATTTAAAATTAAATATTGAAGATAAAGTTTGCTGGCATGATTATTCTCATGGAAGATTAAAAATAGATCCTAATTTAGTAACATTTGAAGAAAAAAAAGCATTACCTCCTGTTAAACAAAAATTAGTATTAAATAATAAAAAATATGGAAAATCTCTTTATCTAGGTGCCCATTGTAGTAAAATAGACGGTATGACAGAAAATGAAAGTCAGAATCTTTTGAAAGAAATTTATGAATTTGTTGATAATAAAAGTTTTGTTTATTCTCATGTCTGGAAACCATATGATTTAATAATGTGGGATAATAGATCGGTATTACATAGAGCAACTCCGATTAAAGGAAAAATAGAAAAAAGATTAATGGTAAGAACAACTATCGCTGGAGAGACTTCAACTTTAAATCATTAATAAGACTTGAGATGTTAATATGGAAAAATTTGATTATATAATAGTTGGATCTGGATCTTCTGGATCTGTTATAGCAAACAGATTATCTGAAATTAATAATATTAATATTTGCGTCCTTGAAGCTGGAGGAAGTAACCAGCATCCATTTATAAAAATGCCGGCAGGTTTTATAAAAACAATAAATGATAAAAGATTTAATTGGTGTTTTAAAACAGAAGCTAGCCAAGGGGTAAATAACAGAGAAATTTTTTTCCCAAGAGGAAAAGGTTTTGGAGGCTCAAGTTCTATTAATGGTCATTTGTACGTCAGAGGGCAGCCAGATGATTATAATCAATGGGCACAACTTGGTAATCTAGGATGGGGGTATGATGATATACTTCCATACTTTAAAAAATCAGAATATAGAGCTGATGGAAATGATGAGTATAGAGGTAAAGATGGGCCTTTATTTGTTACTGACATTGTTGAAAAACATCCTATATGCGAAGAATTTATTAATGGCTCAAAAGAGTTAGGAATAGCTCTTCAACAAGACTATAATTCAGGCAATCAAGAGGGTATTTTTTATTATCAACGCACTATTAAAAATGGTATGAGGTTTAGTGCATCAGATGCTTTTTTAAAACCAGCCTTGAAAAGAAAAAATGTAGAAATTCACAGTAATACTATGGTTTTAAATATTATTTTTGAAAATAAAAAAGCTATAGGCTTAGTTTGTAAAAAGAATAATAAGACATTTAAAATTTTTGCAGAGAAAGAAATTATCTTATGTGCAGGGGCAATTGGAACTCCTCATCTGCTTCAAGTGTCAGGAGTTGGTAATCCAGAGCATTTACAAAATATTGGGGTATCACTTGTACATGAAAGCAAAAATATTGGTGAAGGGCTACAAGATCACTATGCGGTCAGAGTTTCAAATAGTATTAACAAACCAGTTTCTTTAAATGAAAGAGCTCGTGGTTATAAATTAGCATTAGAAATAATGAAATGGTTTATTTTCAAAAAAGGATTAATTTCTTATAGCCCAGCTCATGTAGGGGCATTTTTAAAATCTTCTCCTAAGATAGATTTGCCTGATTTACAGTTTGTATTTACACCCGCTTCCTATACTGAAGGTATGATAGGAAAGCTACAAAATACACCAGGCATTACTTGCGGTGTTTGGCAATCTAGGCCTCATAGTAGAGGGTATGTAAAAGCTATATCAAATGATATTAATGCTCCTCCTTTAATTCAACCTAACTATCTTAAAGAACAAATTGATCAAGATCTTATGATAGAAGGTGTTAAAAGGTGTAGAGCGCTTTTAAAAACATCAAATATTAATGAAATATCTTTAAGAGAAAATCTTCCTGGAAAAGATATTAAAACTGATAAAGAGATTTTAGATTATATAAGAAATAATGGTGGCACGGTATATCATGCAATTGGAAGTTGTAGAATGGGAATAGATGAAAGCGCAGTTGTAAATTCAAAACTAAAAGTTAATGGTATTCAAAATTTAAGAGTTGCTGATGCTTCAATTATGCCAACTATGCCATCTGGAAACACAAATGCTGCTACTATGATGATTGCTGAAAAAGCTTCAGATTTAATAAAAAAAGACATGTAATTTACTATTTATTTTTTTTTAAAAAATAAGAAATACTATTCATTTCATTATCTGTGATATTTAATTCTGATAAGCTTTCTAGAGTATTATTTAAATATTCTTCACAACTTCCTAAAAAACCATGAGCTTTAGAAATTAAATTAGCTTTAATTTTAGGTGTGTTTTTAGGGAAATAATTTTTATGTTTTTTATCAACGGTAAAAGCTAAAGATAAAACAGTTTCTCCGCTTTCAAGCTTGGTTTTTAAAAGTTTAGGTCTATAAGCTCCTGTTACCATTTCTCTTCTAAATAAAATATCTATGTTTATAATAGCTGTTTTTTTTTTTAATTTAAATGCTGATCCCTTACATGAACCACCTTTATCTAAACCCAACATTAATCCTGGATTTTCAAATGAGCCCCTACCTAACTTAGTTTTCATACAAAAACTTCTATGGAAACCAAATATTTTAGCAATACATTGCTTTTCATACTCTACAGTTGGATTCCACAATAACGATCCATATGCAAATATGTATATATCTTCACCAATTCCATTATCGGGGATAATTCTTCTTCTTTCTCTAACCAAATCTTCATCTGATAGAACTTTATCACTTCCTGGAATATTTCTAATGGTTTCTCCAAGATGTCCCTGAGATATATTTTCTCTTGTAAGTTTAATCAAACCATCATTAATTTTTTTTGTAGTAGACATTATCAATCGCTTTTTGAAGTAATAACTCTATGTGGGTATGGTATTTCAATGCCTGCTTTATCTAATGCAGGTTTTAATCTTTTCATTAAGTCAGAATATAATGCAAACCAATCTTTAGTATGAGCATATAACCTAAGTCTAACCACAATTGAGCTGTCATCATATTTTATAACAAGGAACTGTGGAGCGTTTGGATCATTTAAAACTCTTTCATCTTCTCCAAGTTGTAATAAAACTTTAGAAGCTAATTCTAAATCTGTGTCATAATGTATACCTATATCCACATCGATACGCCTAGTTTTATAATGGGAGTGATTAGTAATAGTACTATTCCAAATACTAGAATTAGGAATAGAGACATATACGTTATCAAATGTATTAATAATTGTTGTGAATAGACCTACTTCTTTGATAGTTCCAGAAACACCTCCAGTTTCTACCCAATCACCAGTTGTAAAAGGTCTTAGTAGTAATAACATAACTCCAGCCGCTACATTTGATAAAGTTCCTTGAAGAGCTAAACCAATCGCTAAGCCAGCTGCACCTAAGATTGCAATTATAGAAGTAGTTTGAACGCCAAATTGGCCTAATACAGCTATTAATGTAATTATAATAATGCCGTATCTTATTACATTGCCAATAATTGGGACTATTAAAGGATCAATTTTGTTAAATAAGCTTAAGTTTTTTCTTGCAATTCCACTAAGTTTTCCGGCGAAATAGAAGCCCAATATTAGAATAATTGTTGCGCCCAGAACTTGACCTGCATATGTAACAAAAATATGAATTGTGCTATCTATTAAGTTTGAAACAATCTCAAAGTCTATATTCATTTTTTCATTCATTAACTGAAGCTCCGATTACGCAATAAAAAATAGTTTTTATAATTTATAGTTCTTATTTTATACATTTTTATATTTTCTTAATACAAAAATATGATTATTTTTTTAAATTGTACTATTTTGATTAAATTAATCACATATGAACTTGAGTTTAAATTCCTAAAGAGGGTATAAGGTTTTTATGAAAACTATAAATTGGAAATATGGTGATAATATCTCTCAAATTAATGAAGATATTATTATAGCTATTGGAAATTTTGATGGAGTTCATCTAGGGCATGCAAGACTTTTAGAAGCAGCAAAAATAAAAGCCAAAGAAAATAATTTATCTTTTGGTGTTGTTACATTTTCACCACATCCAAGAGAATTTTTTAGTTCTAAAAACTCTTCGTTTAAACTGTTAGATGATCAAGAAAAAAAATATCAATTATCTAAGCTTGGCGTTGATTATTTAATAATAATAGAATTTAACGAGCAATTAAAAAACTTAAATCCAAATGAATTTTTATTGAATGTTTTATCAAAAGCTTTTCGTGTTAAAAAAATGTTTGCAGGTGTAAATTTTAAGTTTGGTAAAAACAGAGAAGGCAATATAGATATTGGAAAAGACCTTGGTAAGAAAATCGGATTAGAGGTTTTTGGAATTGACTTAGTTCAAGTCAAAAAAATTAAAAATAGTAATGATGTACAAGATGAAATTATCAGCTCCCAAGTAATTAGAAGCTTAATTAAAGCTGGAGAGTTAAATGAAGTAAAAAAACTTTTAGGAAGAAATTGGTGTGTTACTGGAAAAGTTATTCTTGGTAAACAAAAAGGAAGAGATTTAGGATTTCCAACGGCAAATGTTGATATGGAATACTTTTTAAAGCCACCTTTAGGTGTTTATGTTACAAGACTGAAAGTCATAACAGATACTAACATTGATAATGAAATAGAATGGCTACCATCTATTTCAAACATTGGAACAAGACCAACGGTATCAGGTGATTCTATAAATATAGAAACTCACATTATAGATTTTAAAAATAACAATACTGATACAAATCTTTATGGTAAAAGAGTAAAAGTTGAATTATTGAGTTTTATAAGAGCAGAAAAGAAATTTAACTCTTTAAATGAATTAAAAGAACAGATAGCAATTGATACTAATAAGGCATGTGAATTCCATAAATTAAAATAATTTATTTAATAAAGCTTCCCTAATAAGCTTGATAATGATTATTTGATAACAAAGAGAAGAATTAATGACTAATTATAAAGATACTGTATATTTGCCAAAAACAGATTTTTCTATGAGAGCTGGCTTGCCCGTTAAAGAGCCTCAAATATTAAAGTTATGGAAAGAAACAGAATTATATAAAAAATTAAGAGAGCAAAGAAAAGATTCTGAACCTTTTATTCTTCATGATGGACCGCCTTATGCTAATGGGAATTTACATATAGGACATGCGCTTAATAAAATTTTAAAGGATGTAATTAACCGCTCGCAATCGATGCTAGGAAAAAATGCCAATTACGTCCCTGGATGGGATTGTCATGGATTGCCAATCGAATGGAAGATAGAAGAAAATTATAGAAAAAAGAAAAAAAATAAAGACGATATCCCAGTTGTTGAATTCAGAAAAGAGTGTAGAGATTTTGCTCAAAATTGGATGGACATTCAATCTGAAGAATTTCAAAGATTAGGTATATATGGTGATTGGGAAAACCCATATGCTACTATGAAATATGAATCTGAGGCAATTATTATGTCTGAGATTGGGAAATTTCTGATGGATGGAAGCTTATATCGGGGCGTAAAGCCAGTTATGTGGTCACCCGTTGAAAAAACAGCTCTTGCTGAGGCCGAAATAGAATATCATGATCATACAAGTACTACTATATTTGCCAGATTTTCAATTATTCAAACTAAATTAGAAGCTTTAAAAGGTTATGAAGTTATAATATGGACAACAACTCCATGGACAATGCCTGGAAATAGGGCTGTAGCTTATGGTAAAGATATTGATTATTCATTAGTTAAAATTAAAAAAGTTCAAGATCTCTCATTAGCAAAAATTGGAGACCAGATTGTTGTAGCTTCTAAGTTACTAGATACGGTGGTTAAAGAATTGTTAGTTGAAGAATTTGAAGTTGTTGGCGATTTGAAAGGTGAAGAGCTGGAAGGTATTATATTAGCTCACCCACTTAGAGGATTTGGATATGATTATGATGTTGTTTTACTAGAAGCCGATTTTGTAACAACAGATCAAGGAACTGGATTTGTTCACATTGCTCCTGGGCATGGGGCAGATGATTTTGAACTTGGTAAAAAGAATAACTTGCCTATACCTGAAACAGTTTCTGATAACGGAATTTTAGACCCGGATTTACCACTTTTAGGTGGACTTAGAGTACTAAAGGATAATGAGAAAATTGCAGATATAATGTCTGAACATGGTGGATTAATAGGAAGAGGTTCTTTAAATCATTCCTATCCACATAGTTGGAGATCAAAGGCGCCACTAGTTTTTAGAACAACTCCCCAATGGTTTATTTCAATGGAAACTAATAATTTAAGAAATACTGCTCTTAAATCGCTTAAAGAAACTACTTTTTTCCCTCCACAAGGGGCAAACCGTATAACAAAAATGATTGAAGACAGACCTGACTGGTGTATTTCTCGTCAAAGAGCATGGGGTGTTCCATTAGGTATTTTTGTTAATAAAAAAACACAAGAACCACTTAGAGATCAAGAGGTTATAGATAGGGTCGTAGAAGCCTTTAGAATTGAAGGAGCTGACGCTTGGTTTCAAAAGCCAGCTTCATTTTTTCTTGGATCAAAATATAACCCTGATGAATATGAAGCAGTAATGGATATAGCTGATGTATGGTTTGATTCAGGTTCTACTCACGCCTTTGTATTAGAGGAGAGAGAGGATTTATTTTGGCCTGCCTCATTATATTTAGAAGGGACAGATCAACATAGAGGTTGGTTTCATTCTTCGTTACTTGAAAGTTGTGGAACTAGAGGAAGAGCTCCATATGATGCAGTTTTAACTCATGGTTTTGTTCTTGATCAACAAGGTCGTAAAATGTCAAAATCTCTTGGTAATATCACCGCACCACAATCAGTTATAAATGAATTTGGTGCAGATGTTCTTCGTTTGTGGGTTGTTGGATCTGACTATTATGATGATTTGAGAATAGGAAAAGAAATTCTTGTAAGGCATTCAGATCACTATAGGAGATTAAGGAATACTCTTAGGTATCTCTTAGGCGGGCTAAATGGATTTGAAGAAAAAGAAAAGATTGAATTTAATCAAATGCCAGAATTAGAACAATGGGTTTTGCATAGAGTTGCTGAATTAAGTATCAAGATAGAGGAAAATACAAAGAAATTTAATTTACATGATATTTATACAGATATTCATAATTTTTGTGCAGTTGATTTATCTGCATTTTATTTTGATATTAGAAAAGACACTTTATATTGTGAAGAATTAGATGGTAAAGAAAGAAGAGCATGTAGAACTGTAATGGATATTCTATTCAATTCATTAACAACTTGGCTAGCTCCAATTTTATGTTTTACTTCTGAAGAGGCTTGGCAAAGCAGGTATAATGATCCAGAAAATTCAGTTCATCTTCAGACTTACTATAAGCCAGAGAAAAGTTGGTTTAATCAATTAATTGGAAAAAGATGGACTAATATTAGAGAACTTAGATCAATTGTTACAACCGCTATTGAAGGAAAGCGAAAAGAAGGATTACTTGGTTCAAGTTTACAAGCAAAGGTTATTATTCATACAGACGAGAATACTTTTAATGAACTAATAAATTTAAACTTACCTGATTTATTTATTTGTTCAGATGTTGATATGCAATCAAATAAAACCAAGAAAGATATATTTGATGTAAAGGTTGAGCTTGCATCAGGTGGAAAATGTTTAAGGTGTTGGAAAGTTGTTCAAGAAGTGAATGATAATGCTGAGATATGTAACAGATGTAAAAGCGTTATTAAAAGTTAATTAAATGAAAAAAAATATTGGTATATTCAATCTTATTTTAATTTTTATTGTATTTATTGTTCTTGATCAATTAACTAAACAATGGGCGATAGAAAATCTATTTATTGAATTTAAATCAATAGAAATATCATCTTTTTTATCTATGACTCCAGTTTGGAATAAAGGAATTTCATTTGGATTTTTTCAAGATTCAGGAGAATTAGGTCGCTATGGATTTACTGCGTTTGCCTTTATTATGGGTGCATGGCTAATATGGTCTTCTTTTAAGTTACCAAGATACTCATCTTTCGGTTTTATGTTAATATCAAGTGGTGCTATAGGAAACGCTATTGACAGGATAATATATGGAAAGGTAGTAGATTTTATTGATTTTCATATAAATGATTTCCACTGGCCAGCATTTAACCTTGCTGATACAATAATATTTATAGGTGCATCGTTGTTTCTTTTTAATCAATTTTTTTCTATCGAAGGTTCATACTATGAAAAATAAGTTAGCTAAGATTTTTATTATATTACTTCCTACAGTTCTATCTGTGTCTAGTTGCACAGATCTAAGAGTAGCTCTAGGAAAGGAAAAATCAGTCCCGGATGAATTTTCTATTGGTATGACGCCTTCACTTGTTGTCCCTCCTGGGTATGGAATAGATCCAGAAATGATAATAAGTAATGAAAAAAATAATATAGATCAAAATATTTCTCTTAATAAAACATTTAATATTAAGGACCAAAAAAATAAGAATTCTCCTAATAGTTTTATAAAATTATTTGAATCTGAAGATGTGCCAAAAGATATACGAAAAATAGTTGAAGAAGAAAATATCGGAATAGCGATTAGTGAACAAACTGGTATACAACAATTATTTGGTACAATCCCAGAGATTGGAGTTGTCCTTGATACTAAAAAAGAAGCTTTAAGGATAAGAAATAATAAACTTTCAGGTAAGCCGATAAATGAAGAAGCTTCTCCTGCTATTGAAAAAAGTTCTGGTAAATCCATGCTCATAAAGTAACAAGGATTTAAAATGGAAATCAGACGACTTCCAGAAAACCTTATAAATCAAATCGCAGCAGGAGAAGTTGTAGAAAGACCTGCTTCAGCTTTAAAAGAGCTAGTTGAAAACTCAATTGATGCACAAGCTTCTCAGATAGATATTATTATTGATGATGGAGGTAAGCATTTAATTTCTGTTTCCGATAATGGAATAGGAATTAATAAACATGAATTACCTCTGGCTATAGAGAGGCATGCAACTTCTAAACTGCCTAGTGATGATCTTGTTATTATAGAACATCTTGGTTTTAGAGGAGAGGCTTTGCCATCGATTGCAGCGGTTAGCGAATTAAATATTCAGACAAGGGCTAAAAACTCAAAAGACGCTTGGTCGATTGATGTTATTGCCGGTCAAGTTAATGAGGTTTATCCATCTTCAAGGCAATCAGGTACTATAATAACAATAAGAAAATTATTTTATGCAACACCTGCTAGGCTAAAGTTTTTAAAATCCTCTCAAGTAGAAAATAGCTATTGTCACCAAATAATTTTGAAGCAAGCCTTAGTTAATCCATTAATAGGCTTTAGATTACAAGCAAATGGTAAGGAATTACTGAACATTAGAGCTGAGACAAATCCAGAGAATGCAACTGCAAATAGAATTGCATCTATAATGGGCGTAGATTTTGTAAATGAGTCAATTAATATCAATAACACTAAAATCATTAATGATCGAAAACATGCAAAGTTACATGGTTTTATAGGTTTGCCAACTTTAAATAAATCAAACTATAGTCAAAACCACTTGTTTGTTAATGGAAGAACTATACAAGATAGAAACTTGTCTGGTGCAATTAGAGCCGCTTATAGAGATACATTGCCAAAAGGAAGGTTTCCTGTATTTTGCTTATTTATTGAGGTTCCTTCTGATTTTATAGACGTCAATGTTCATCCTGGAAAAACAGAAGTTAGATTTCAAGATAACGCTCTTATTAGAAGTTTAATTGTTGGATCAATTAGTAGAGAGTTAAGTTTTAACTTTACTCAAACTAGTCAGGAACTTTCTAAAGAAGCAATAAATCGTTTTGACAATCAATTTGTATCAAATAATAAAGACAATTTATTATCCCAGTCATTGTTAAAAAACATAAATATAAGCCCATCAATTAAGCCAGTTAGATCATCACAAGATGATGTTTCAGCTTTAATAAGAAATGATGCAAATATAGATATTAATCAGTCTAAAGATTATCCATTAGGAGTTGCATTAGCTCAATTTAATAAAAATTATATTATTTCAAGAAACTCAAATGGTATTGTAATAATAGATCAACATGCAGCTCACGAAAGATTAGTTTTAGAAAAGATGAAAGCTGCTCGAGAAAATAAAAAAATTGAAAAACAAATGTTACTTCTTCCAGAAGTAATTAGTCTTGAGCCGATTTCCTTAGCCTTTATCAAAGAAAATATTTTATTATTAAATGAAATAGGGTTTGTAATAGAACCCTTTGGAGAAGGTATGATCATAGTTCGTGAGGTGCCATCTATAATAGGAAATGCTGACATAAAACAATTAATTACTGACTTGGGAGATGACTTGTCATCCACAGGTTTGCCTTCATCTTATCAAGCTAAAATAGATTTAATACTTGGAACAATTGCATGTCATAGATCAGTTAGATCAGGAAGAGCATTAAATCATGATGAGATGAACGTGTTATTAAGAGAAATGGAAAACACGCCAAATTCTGGCCAGTGTAATCATGGAAGACCTACATCCATAAGCCTTTCTTTAAAAGATATTGAGAAATTATTTAATAGAACTTAATTCCAATAATTTAATTATAGTTAATTTAGATTTACCATATGTTTTTGTTTCTAATATTTCAAAATCAGGCAAATCTAATATTTCATTTTTACTTGTTTCAGCAAAAATAACACTATCTGCATTAATAAGATTATGTTCTTTTAGGTTAATTAAACATTCTTGAATTATATTTGAGTTATATGGTGGATCTATAAATACTATATCAAAAACTATATTTATATTTTTGAATGGCTTTCTGGCATCTGCTTTAATTATACGAATTAAAGTATTTTCTATATTTTGAGGTTTAATTTTTGAAATATTCTTTTTTACAATTTCAATTGCGTCTTGAGCCATATCTATTAAAAATAAATTACTTGCTCCTCTTGATAAAGCTTCAATTCCAAGAGCTCCAGTCCCAGTGCAAATATCAATTACATTCGCATTTAATATGTTGGTATTATATTTCTCAGAGCCAATTATTGAAAATAAAGATTCCCTTAATCTATCTGAAGTAGGTCTTATTTCATTATCTTTTGGAGAGTGAAGGTTTAGACCTTTGAATTTTCCACTGATTATTCTCATATATTTTACTAATCTTGTTTTATTTTAGGACTTTCATCAAAGCTTGGTCTCTTAGGTTTAGATATTCCTAATTGATCATTTAAAACTCTTTGTTTTATTTCTTCTAATTCACCAGCGGGAAGACTTTTAAGGTTAAATGGACCAAATGATATTCTAATTAAGCGATTTACCGAATAACCTAAATGGTTCATTACTTTTCGTACTTCTCTATTTTTTCCTTCACGAAAACTTAACGTTAGCCATGCGTTACTTCCTTGTTGTCTATCTAAAGTAGCATCTATTCTACCATATTTAATACCGTCAACAGTAACGCCATTCTTAAGAGGTTCAAGATCTTGTGGCATAACATAGCCATGAACCCTTACTCTATATTTTCTTAACCAACCCGTTGCAGGTAATTCAAGTTTTCTTGCTAAATCGCCATCATTTGTTAGTAAAATTAATCCCTCAGAATCCATATCTAATCTTCCAACAGATATTAATCTAATATTAATTTTAGATTTTAATTCATCAAAAATAGTTGGCCTACCTTCAGGATCATTGTTAGTTACTAAATATCCTCTTTCTTTATGATATATCCAAAGTTTAGTATTAACTTTTTCTGGAAGAAGCTCTCCATTGACTTCAATGATATCATCCTTGGTTACATTAATCCCACATTCGGTTAAAGTTTTATTATTTAGTTTAACTTGACCGTTAAGAATCCAGCGTTCAGCTTCTCTTCTTGAACAAAGTCCTGATCTTGCGATCCGTTTGGCAATTCTTTCAGAATTACTGTTGGAATTTATATCACTTTTGATATTGATTTCTTTATCTGATAAATCAGAATTATTTTTTATAAATGAATTTTTCATTGTTTTGTATTATAGCTTTTAATAAATATAAGCAATATTTCTAAGCTATAAGGACAAAATTAGTGATTGATCACATTGACTATATGGAATTAGCTCTTATTGAGGCAATTAAAGCTGACAAAAAAAACGAGGTACCAATTGGCGCTATAATAGTAAATAAGAACGGTGAAATAATTGCTAAAGCCCATAACTTAGTTGAAACAAATAATAATTCCACATGTCATGCTGAGAAATTAGTTATTGAAAAGGCATTAAAGGTTATAGGCAGTCGTTTTTTAGATGATTGCGATATATGGGTAACTTTAGAGCCATGTGTTATGTGTGCAGGCTTAATAAAACAAACTAGAATAAGAAGATTATATTATGGTGCTGAGGATAAAAAAGGAGGCGCCGTAGATAATGGAGTTCGAGTTTTTTCAAATAATAAAGCACAGAGATCTATAGAAGTTTACGGAGGAATATCCTCAACAAAAAGTGAACAGTTACTGAAGGATTTTTTTCAAAAGTTAAGATAATTATTTTATAATTTTCCGATATCTTTTCTATAAAAACCTTGATCCCAGTTTATTGTTTCAACAGCGTCATAAGCTTTCTCTCTGCATTCTTTTACATCTTTCCCAAGCGCGGAAATAGAAAAAACCCTTCCTCCATTAGAAATAAGATCATTATCTTTATTTAAAGAAGTTCCTGAATGATAAATTGTTACCTCATTTAATTTCTCAACTTTATCCAGTGATGGTAACACTAGTTCTTTTTTGAATGATCCTGGATATCCTTTGCTTGCTATAACAACTGTAATTGCTTTTTGGGAAACAAGTTCTATTTTAAAATTATTAAGATTTTTTTCTACAGATTTTTTTACAATATCAACTAAATCAGTTTTTAAACGAGGAAGAATAACTTGAGTTTCTGGATCTCCAAATCTACAGTTAAACTCAATTACTTTTGGTCCATCGTCAGTTAACATTATGCCTGCGTATAAAATACCTTCATATTCCATGCCTTCAGACTTCATACCATTAATGGTAGGTATAACAATATTTTTCATTACTGTTTCAGTTAAGACTTCATCTAGAGCTGGCGCTGGAGATATAGCCCCCATGCCACCTGTATTAGGTCCTTGATCGTTATCATAAGCTCTTTTATGGTCTTGTGCTGTGCCAATTAAAATAGCATTTTCACCATCTGATACAGCAAATACGCTGGCCTCAACCCCAGTTATTCTTTCCTCTATTAAAATAGATTTACCAGCTTCACCAAATTTATTATCTTCAAGCATTTCTTTCGATGCTTGTATGGCCTCATCAATTTGATCACAAACGACAACGCCTTTTCCTGCAGCAAGACCATCAGCTTTTACAACACAGTAACCATTTAAAGATTTAATTTCTTTTTTTGCTGTTTCTAAATCATAACAATATTTAAATTTAGGCTGAGGAATATTATGCCTATCACAAAAATTTCTTGAAAAACTTTTCGAACCTTCTAACTGAGCCGCTTTAGCTGTTGGTCCAAAAGCCTTTATACCAAGCTCAGTTAACCTATCCTTTAAACCTAAAACCAAAGGTGTTTCTGGTCCAATAAATACGATGTCTGCCTTTATTTCTTTTGCTAGATTACATTGTCCATCTATATCGTCAGCGGCTATGGACCTGCATTCAGCAAACTTTGAAATACCAGGGTTTCCAGGTGCAACAATTAGCTGTTTTGTTTGAGGAGAATTAAATAATGATAAAGCTATGGCGTGTTCTCTTCCACCTCCACCTACAACTAGAATATTCATAAATTTTTTACTCCAAAATACTTTAGATTTTTTGCAATATGCCATAGTATGAAGTTATGACCAATAGTAATTTTGAAGATTCTCAGACAAATAGTGTTTCAAATAACCCTGTATATTCAGTAGGGGAGTTTTCACATGTTATTAAAAAGCTAGTAGAGACAAATTTTAGTTATGTCAGAATAAGAGGAGAAATTTCTCGTCCGTCTTTTCCTGGCTCGGGACATGTTTATTTTACTCTTAAGGATGCTGATGGAACTATCGCTGCCATAATATGGAAATATACTATTCCTAGATTATCTGTTAAACCTGAAGAAGGCATGGAGGTAATTTGTACGGGTAAAATAACCACTTTTGCAGGGCAGTCTAAGTATCAGATTATAGTTGATAATATGGAAGTTGCTGGAGAAGGTGCTTTACTTAAAATGCTTGAAGACAGAAGAAAGAAACTTCTAGCAGAAGGTCTTTTTAATCCAGAACATAAGAAACCTATCCCTTATCTTCCTGAAATTATTGCTGTTATTACAAGTCCTTCAGGAGCCGTTATTAAAGATATTTTACATAGATTATCTGACAGGTTCCCATCGCATGTTTATATTTGGCCAGTAGCTGTTCAAGGAGAGGGATCAGCTAAACAAGTTTCGAATGCTATTGATCAGTTAAATCAATTATCAAAAGAAACAAATGTTAAAAGACCAGATCTTATCATTGTAGCAAGAGGCGGTGGCAGCCTAGAAGACTTATGGTCTTTTAATGAAGAGATAGTTGTTAGATCAGTCTTTAATAGCACCATTCCCATTATATCAGCGGTTGGACATGAAACAGATACAACATTAATTGATTTTGTTTCTGATTTAAGAGCTCCAACACCAACAGGAGCCGCAGAAAAATCTGTTCCTGTTAGAGATGAATTAAAAGCCAGAGTAGGGGAGCTTGGCTTAAGAATTCATTCTTCTTTTTTAAGTAAGGTTAATAACAATAAGGATCACTTAAGAAACTTAGTTAGACTACTTGGAAAGCCTGATCAGATATTAGATAATAAAAATCAGAAATTAGATTATACTTTTAAAGATTTAGAAAACTTATTCCAAAATATTTTTGTAGATCAGAAAAATAAAATCTCTCAATTTGCTCAAAGACTTTTACCGCCAAAAGTATTGATTAATAATTTAGACGCAAAGAAACAATTATTAGATACAAGATTTAGAAATCTTATAGAAAATCTAATTGATAAAAAACAAACAAGGTTTATTTCATCAGGTAAGCTTCTAGAAGCGGCAAGTTTTAAAAGAGTTCTTGATCGAGGCTTTTCTCTTGTTATGGATAGCGAAGGAAATCCAATTAAACTTAGCTCACAAGCATCTAATAAAGCACTAGTGAATATTAAATTTGCAGACGAAACTCGCTCAGCGCAATTAGACGTTAAGTAGTTAATAAACTCTAATTTAAAATTTCATTTTAAAACCAGCTAATACACCATAATCGGTATTATCATTTTGATTATTCCAATTATCAGTCATGTGTATTGTAGAGAAGAAATTTGTATTTTCTTCAAAATTTGATTTATAATTCAATGAAATTGTTTTTTGTCTATTTCTATTAATTAGAGAATAGTTTTCATTAACTGAATTATAATCTCCATCAGATGTATAGCCTTTAACTGTTGATTGATCCATTGATCCTTTATATACGGCTAAAGGTATTTTGTAATTTAGACTTATTTCGTCTTTAGTTTCAAAAAAGCTTGATGCAGATAATCCCAATTCCATAGAATCAGATTTAACAGTAGAAAAATTTACAAAATTAGAATTTTTAAAATCAGCGTTACTTATCATTTTTAAATAGTTTGTAGAAAACAGTATATTTTTTGATAATTTATTTTGTGAACTAAAATTAAAAAAAGTTGATTTAGTTTCGTCTGACAATTCATATCCACCAGAAAAACTTGCTCCTAAAAAACTATTTTTTTCAAAAATATTTCCAAAACTTAACTTGCTGACAAAAGGTCCAGAGTTATATTCGGTGTTTACTGAAAACTCTTTTACCTTATTACTGGTATCGGTCTTGCCAGATGATATCATTGAAAATAATTTAATATTATCAGATAATTGCCATTCGCTAGTATGCTGATTTATAGAATTAAAATTAGAAAAAATATTTGTAAAGGATGGCAAATTTTCTTTATCTGTATTTAGTAGATAATATATTTTTTTGTCTTTTAGCATTTTTGAAGAAAACGTTATGTCATCTCCTTGATAAGAAAATTGGAGATTATTGTAGTTAGCTATATTTTTATCTATTGATTTAAAAGTAATCTGGGCATTTGTTCCAATGTCAGTTGTTGATGTGTTTGAGTTCATAAATTGATTTAGATAATCATCAGCATTTACGTTTGTAAGAGATACACTTTCAATAGTTGGGTTCCATATATAAGCTCTATCATAAGCATCTAACACGCCAACCGTTAACTTTGAATCATTGAATGCATTTCCAAAAGCTGAAGAGGATATGATATACGTATTATTTGTAGTGGATTGAAGAGTGTTTGCATTATTTGTGGCAATATAAGATACGCCGCTTGGAACAGTTGCAGAGCTTAAGTTTAACATCCCAACTCCATAAACTTCATCAACACCGCTAGCTCCAAGATCAGTTGCTGTACTAATTAAAAGTGACACAAGTTGAGTGGAAGTTAAGTTAGGAAATTGTTGTTTTAATATAGCTATAGCTCCAGTTACATGGGGCGCTGCCATTGAAGTGCCATTATAAGTAGCATAACTTCCAGACTCAGTTGTATCATCAAGATCTACAGTTGAATAAATTGAAGATCCTGGAGCTGCTATACACCATGCTTTGGCAATAGAACCGCAGCCATTGCTATACCATGCAATATTATTAGAGCTATCCAAAGCAATAACAGTTAAGTACTTACCCTGAAGACTAGTTTTAGACGAAGGCAATTGTCCATACGTAGCTGCAGTATTTACTGAAACAGATGAATATCCTACGAGATTAGTTTGATTTGTGGCATCGTTTTGAGTGCTATAATACCCAACTTGTCCTGTAGAAGAGTTCCATCCTTGATTGCCGTTAGCAAAAACAATAACTGTATTGTTAGCAGCAGTATCTAATGCATTTTGAACAGAAGAGGCTACTGAACTTTGAGATGGTATCCATGCCCATTTTGTTCCAACACTTCCTCCAAAATTGATCTGGGATACATCTGATGTGCCCCAGCTATTATTCATCGCTGCATATGAACTTCCGCTTCCAGCATTTATAGCGTTAACTAATTGAGAGGTTGAAGTGTCGTCTGTTCCACTACTATCAAAAATACTTATAGGTTTAATTTTTGCATTATAAGCAACACCATGCATGCCTGTGCTATTTTTATTTGCTGCAATAATACCTGAAACATGTGTCCCGTGAGAAGTTGTACAAGTGCCAGAACATGTTACATCAATTCCTCCAGTAGATGCATCATATCCAGTTTCAAAAACGCCTACTAAATCAGGATGATCTGTATCAAAGGGTGAGTCTAAAACTGAAACTGTTACTCCTGAACCAGTATAACCTCTTCCATAAGCTGTAGATGCATTAATGTTACCTAAGCCATATTGTGCGTTATATTCTGTAGTTTCATAACTTACAGGGTTCGTTGGCCAAGTAGATCCACTACTACTACTGCCTCCACCGCCTCCACCTCCAGCAAGTCCTAAGCCAGCTAAGCCAGCAATCCATGACATTGTTGATGAAGAAGCTTCTTTAGTATCTAGACTATCTTCTTTGTTAACTATGGTTTCTGTATTATTTAAAATTTTTGTTGTTAAAGCAAGACTTATCCCGTTGATCTTAGAAATTTGAAATAAGATCTCTTTTTTGATTTCATAGATTGTTTTTAAGTCGGTGCTTAATTGATTAGCTAGTCTAATTAAAGCAGCTCCGTTAACTTTATCAGAAGGGGATTTAGGGAGTAATTTTAAAAACTCTTCAATATTTTTGGCTTGAATAGTTTTATCATCCTCACTTGATATATTATTTATTATCTTATTTACTGTTTTTATATCAAAGTAATTTTTTAAGACGTCTTTAATTGAAAACTCAAAATCATCAATGGATGTTAATTTAATTGATTTGATATCAGCTTCAAAAATTTGAGTTGTCTTAGGAGTTTCATTTTTAGAAGTAAATGAAGATAATAGCTTAGCTAAAAAATCTTCGTTTTTAACCTCTTTTGAATATGAAATATTTGGCAAAGCCATAAGACTTGAAATTATAATTAGGCTTGTAGCCATTTTATATGTTGTTTTAATTATCATTATAAAAACCCCCATTTTTAAAAATATCTTAATTTTGAATTTCATTCAATTACTTACAAAGATGTAAGTTTAAATATTAAAAGTTAATGAATTTAAAAACTCTAAGCTTTCACTATCTTTACCAGTGCCAATCTATATATCTGGTATTTAGAACTTCTTAGAATAGATAAATTGTGCATCAAAGCCTTCACGATGAGATCCAACGGATGTTCCGATTTTAACGTTACCTGATTTAAATCCAAGAAAACCTGAATACACATCTTTGGCAGATTTCACGTGATTATGTTCTTTAGTAGCAACCAACTTAGCGGAAATCGTCACATTGCTATTAACAATATTTGAATAGCTAACTGCTAGGTCCTTCTGTCTTCCCGATGGAGCGATTGATAGGTTATGGTTATTGTATGTAATGTTGCCATCACTATCAGGGAGGTTGCTTGTAATCACATTTAGTTGACCTTGTTCTACACGATTTGGCTGCGTTATTGATATTGCAAGGTTATCATTGCTAAAGATGTTAGCCTTTTCTAATGAAAGGGCGTAAGAGCTTGATACTACATTTGATGCGCCTGTTATTAATCCATCACCTTTTCTGTCCATAGTGCTTCTGCCACTTTTTGCCATCGCGTTAATTTTTAAATTATTGTCGATCATGTGACCAGATTTAACCCCGATGAATGATGTGTTGCTCTCAGAGTTATTGAGGTTAAATGCCTCCGTACCCTGAAGACCAAGAAATTGATCTTTTTCAACAGCATTTCCAGCCATGAATCCAAGGTGTGTTGTTGGCGTTAACATAGTATCAGATGACATTACATTAACAGTTTGCTTACCTTTGGTTTGTTCACCAGCACCAACTTCAACAGGTGTATTAAAGCTGAAAAGGAAACGTGTATCCCCAATATTTTGAGCATATGTTAATCCGACACCACCTTCTTTAATTGCTAGGTAAGGCATATTATAGTCTATATATGAAGATAAGGTTGTTGAACCAAAATCAAAAAATGACTGAATGGCTGGTGCTGCCCCATCAACTGTTGTAATGAAGCGTTGACTGTTATATTTATCTAAGCTATCTGTCGCTGAACCATCAAAACTGATTTTTCTTTCGACTCCAAATTTATCTTTGATTGGATCGTTTAATAGATTCAGTTCTTTATCCATATCAATGGTTTTAGCTGTTTCAGCGACAGTTGATAAATGATTTGACATGTCGTATTTGAAGCCACCACCAAGCGCGTCAAAGAAATAGTTATCTAATGTTTTAAGGTTTAGTTTAATACCATCTCCAAATGATGATGATGTCTGTAAAGCAGACTTACTGAGTTGATAACGGTTTGAACTATCTAAATTTGCAGCGCCCGCATAGATTGAGGAGGCGTATGAAGTTGTAACTATTGGTTGAAGCGCTGCCCACAAATCCAACATTCCATGTCCTGCCTCAGAGCTATATCCATGTTCAACACCATTGCCATATGAAATGGTGCCAACTTGAGTAAAACCAATGTTATTATTTGCAGAAGCAAAGAGCCTGTTTGTCCATTGTTCAGGTGTTTGATTTGGAAAATGATCTGAAAGAATAGCAACTGCGCCAGACACAGTTGGAGCTGAAAATGATGTTCCGTATGTGTTTGAATGATAAGAAGTACCACCCACAACTACTGATGGAAGTGTTATTCTCCAGCCATCTGCTGCCATGCAAAATGGACCTGCAACTCCACATGGATTACCTTTGTTTGTATAGCTTTTAGTTCCTCCGCTTTCGGTAACATCAACGTTTGCAACGGTTATCCAAGCTTCTGAAAGTTGAGAAAAGTATCTTGGTAACGCTGAAGTGAAAGAAGTATTGGATTGAGTCTCATCATTGCCATTCGCAAATACAATTACACCATGACTTTGGAAGTTGTTTAATGCGGTAATGTATTGCTCGACAGTCGTTGTATCTAATGACCCCAAAGAGACCGCAGCCATATGTTGAGCATATGTTCTTCCACTGCTTTCTTTACCTGATTCAAAAACATCAGTTGGAAGAGTTGGATAACCCCAACTATTATTTTGTGCAACTGCAGTTGATGCGTCATCTGCAGCAAGAGCAAAGTGGTTCCACATGTCAGTAAAACCTGTGTGGTTATACATGCTGGTTATATGAAGGGAAACGTCAGGCGCGACGCCAACTACTCCTCCATCTCCCCTGTCTGCTGCAATTGCTCCTGCTACACAAGTTCCATGAGAGTTATTTCCATACA
>JAQBXK010000064.1 GCA_027625145.1 Pseudomonadota bacterium | reverse complement strand
AGGATCGTTAAAACTTACCTGTTCTGCAAATGCATAATTTGGAGATAAACTATCAAAAACACTCATAGCCGTTACACCAACTGCTGTATATTTTCCTATATTTTTTAAAAATTCTCTTTTAGTTATCTTTCCATGTGCATAATAGTCATAGAGTTCTAAAATTTTTTGATCAAAATCTTTTGCAGTTAATCTTTTTTTATCCATCATAATAATTAATTAAATAATTTTTTAAGTAAATCGTTTAACTTTACTTTTTTTTCATAACCCATACCAATAAATTCTGGAAATGTTACATAACTATTTTCAACATTGGATGAATCTGGGAAGCCACCAAAAGGTTGAAATAAACTTGGATAAATTTCATTACCACCCAAATCTAACCCCGCAGCTATATTACAAGAAAGTTGGTGTCCACCATGGGGTATAACTCTTGTAGAACTCCAATTATAATCTTTCATCACTTTTAAAGTTTTTAAATACTCAACAAGTCCATAACTTAAAGAGCAATCAAATTGCAACCAATCAATTTCTTTTCTCATGCCACCGTAACGAATTAAGTTTCTAGAATCTTGAACTGAAAATAAATTTTCACCTGTCGCTAATGGATTTTTATACGATTTAGACAATTCAGAGTTTAATTCATAATCCAGTGGATCTCCCGCCTCTTCGTACCATTTAAGATTGTAAGGTTCCATTGCTTTGCCGTACTCAATAGCAGTTGCAAGATCAAACCTACCATTGGCATCTACACATAAGTTATTACCATCACCAACTAATTTTAAAACACCTTCAATTCTCTTTAAATCTTCTTTTAATGGCACTCCACCAATTTTCATTTTAACAGTTGTAAATCCTAAATCTAAATAACTTTTCATCTCATCTAAAAGCATTGGAATATCTTTACCTGGATAATAATAGCCACCTGCGGCATAGACAAAAATTTTGTTAGTATGTTTTCCATTGCCATATTTTTTAGCTAAATGCTCATAAAGTGGAACTTGTTCTATTTTTGAGACAAGATCCCATACTGCCATATCAATTGTTCCAACGGCAGTACTTCTTTCGCCGTGCCCACCAGGTTTTTCATTTTGCATTAAAACTTTCCAAATTTTTTCTGGGCTAAAGTTTGTTCCTTCATCATTGATTAAATCTTTTTCTTCTGCCTCATTTAATCTTGGAATAAATCTTTTTTTTAATAATTCACTAACTGCATATCTTCCATTTGAGTGAAAACCATACCCAACTATATGTTCACCATTAATCTTAACATCTGATTTTAATGCAACAACACTACAGTCCATTTTAGCAAAACTAATATAGGCATTTTTTATTTCCGAACTAATGGAGAATGTTTTTTCCTGAATTTCAATAATTTTCATTTTAAAAATATTTTTTTTAATCTTATTAGATTTAAATAGATTTAATTTCAAGTTGAATGAGTTTAAAACGAATTAAGATCATTATTTATCAAACCTAGCTTTATGACTAGTTGACAGGGGTTAATAAATATCATTATGTTCTTGCTTTATTAACTAACAAAGGAAACTTAATAATGAAATTAAAATCATATATTAGTAAATTTTTTGCTGTTCTTTCACTTATGACTATTAGTTTAAGTGCTGCGAATGCAGTAGTTACAAACATAATTCCATTCGGACCGGGTGGAGAATCTGATGTTACTGCTAGAATGCAACAATCTTATTATAAAAATATTTATAATGACGATATTGTTGTTCAATATAAACCAGGTGGCGGTGGAGGAGTTGGTTGGGCTTCTTTAAATTCTGAAAAAGATGATGGTAGTGTTATTATGGGTGTAAACCTTCCGCACATCATTATGCAACCTATCGCAAAAGGTGATGCTGCTGGTTACAAAACAGATGATATAAATGTTTTTTCATTTTTTCATTACACTCCAGATGCAATTTTAGTTGAAGCATCAAGTCCTTACAATACTTTAGAAGAGTTATTAGACTTTGCTAAGAAAAATCCAGGGAACTTAACTTTTAGTGGTTCTGGAACTTATTCAGCAAACCATCTTTTAACTATTTCTCTAAATCAAAAAGCAAAAGTTACAACAACTTATGTGCCTTTCAAAGGTACTGGAGCTGCCGTTCAAGCTTTACTTGGTAAACAAGTTGTAGCTTCAGCTGGCTACTCAACTGTTGCTGCTGCACAAGGTTCTAAAGTTAGAATGTTAGCTGTTGCTTCAGAAGAAAGACTACCTGCTTTTCCTGATGTTCCTACTTTTAAAGAGTTAGGTTACAAAATAGTTTCAGGAGCCTATAGAGGATATGCACTTCCGAAATCTGCTTCAAAGGCAACTGTTAAAGAATGGTCTGATCGTATTATGAAAATTAATGCTGATCCAGCGTTCATTAAACAAATGGAAGATAATGCTTTCGTAGTAGTTAACATTGGTCATAAAGAAATGAAAAAGTTTATGAAAGAGCAAATTAAAGAAAACGAAAAAATCGCAAAAGAGCTTGGTTTAATTAAGTAAGCTAGTTTTGAATGACAAATATTTTCGCAGATTTTTTGTCATCGTTAAGCTTACTTAACTTAGGCTTAGCTTTTTCAGGAGTTGTGGCGGGCATCATTATTGGTGCCTTGCCAGGACTTTCAGCAACCATGGCGGTTGCAATTTTAGTACCTTTTACATTTTCACTTGAACCTTCTTCTGGACTGATCGTTTTAGGAGCAATTTATACAGGAGCTATTTTTGGTGGCTCATGGTCTGCAATTTTAATTAATACACCAGGAACACCATCAGCTGTTGCAACTACATTCGATGGTTACCCAATGGCTAAAAGTGGTAATGGCGATTTAGCTATGTCTATAAGCTGTATGTCATCATTTGTGGGCGGTATAGTAGGGGTGATATGTCTTGCTTTATTTGCACCTCCTTTAGCAAGCATTTCATTAAAGTTTGGGCCTACTGAATATTTTTGGTTAGCAATTTTAGGTTTAACATTAATCTCTACTTTAGCTGAAGGAGATAATATAAAATCATTAATTGGGGCTTGTCTTGGTTTATTAATGTCCATGATTGGTGTTGCGGTTATCGGTGGAGACATGAGAATGACTTGGAACATTAGTTTTTTAAATAGTGGAATAGAAATTGTTAGTGCAATGATTGGACTTTTTTGCATACCCGTTATTTTAGACCTAACTAGCATGAAGGGAAAACATTTAAGTGAAAATGTGACCCCTAAAAGTTTAAGATTAAAAGAATCTTTTTTAATAATATATCGTAAAAAATTTGAAACCTTGAGAGGTGCATTAATTGGAACCTTTATTGGTATTCTCCCAGGTGCTGGAGGAAGTATAGCAAGTATAGTTTCGTATGGTGAAGCAAAAAGAAGTTCAAAAAATAAAGATAATTTTGGTAAAGGTGAACCAGAAGGATTAATTGCATCAGAGACTGCAAATAACGCGACAGTTGGTGGTGGATTTATTCCAACACTATGCCTTGGTATACCCGGTACTCCACCTGATGCTGTAATTTTAGGAGCATTATTAGTTCAAGGAATAAGAACGGGAGATACTTTATTCACTGAACAATCTTCAATTGTTTACACCTTTATATTTGGTTTGCTTTTAGCAACAATTATGATGTTACCATTAGGATTATTAATGGGGAGGTATGCATATAAATCTATAATTAAAGTACCAAGAGAAATACTAATTCCAATCATTATTTTTTTAACAATCATTGGTAGTTATTCAATTCAAAATAATATTCTAAACGTTTATTTTATGTTCTTTTTTGGTTTAATTGGATGGATACTTAACAGAGCAGGATTTAAAGCTTCACCAATTGTCTTAGGGTTAGTATTAGGACAAATTGCTGAACAAGGATTTGTTCAAGCTTATATAATAGGTAATGCTCAAGATAATATTTTAGCAAATTATTTTGCAAGACCTATATCGATTGCATTGGTGCTCTTTATTTTAATGGGCTTGTTTCTACCAACTTTAAAAAGAATTTATAATAGGAGAAAAAATGCTTAAATTTGTTAAGGATAAAACATCGTTTATTTCAGGTATTTGTCTTATTTTATTGTCACTACTTCTTTTCTATGAAGCGAGCACCTTAAGCCCCTTTGGTTCAGTCTTTCCTTATGCAATAACAACTGTGCTGCTGATCTTATCTGTAATTTTAATATTTCGTTCTTTCAAGTTAGAAATTAAAGTTATTAATGAAAAAGTTTCATTGATTAAAATTCCTTTATTAATCATAACATTTTTTACTTGGATATATCTCTTAGAGAGAGCTGGATTTATTTTAACAAGTTTAATTTCATTTAATTTACTTATCTTAATCAATGCAGGTCAAAGTATTCCTCTAAAGAAGATAATATTTTATATGTTTTTAGGTAGTTTATTCATTCTACTTTTATACTTTGGATTTAAAAATTTATTATTAGTACCGCTTCCAGAAGGTCTCTGGTTTAGAACTTAAATTATAAGGAAACATGTATAAAATTGGCATCATCGATACCATGAAAGACAAAGGCATTGAACTTTTAAAAAGTTACAAAGGTTTTGATTGTGAATTAGTAACGGACCTATCTAGAGAAAATCTTTTATTAAAGTTACCTGAGTTTGATGGGATTGCTCTTAGAAGAGGTAAAATTGATAGAGAAATTTTAAATAAATGCGACAAACTTAAAGTTATTGCAAGACATGGTGTTGGCTACGATAGCGTTGACACGGTATCTTTAAAAGAAAAAGGAATTACCTTACTGGTAGCACATAACTCAACATCTACTTCACCAGCTGAACATATAATGTTTATGATTATGAATATTTACAAAGGTGTTAGCATGTTTGACACCATGGTTAGAAATGGAGATTTTGTTAAAGCAATACATTTGAATATCGAACAAAATTTTGAACTATTTGATAAAACAGTTCTTATTGCCGGCTTCGGTAGGATTGGAAAAAAACTAATTAAAAAATGTCTTGGTTTTGATATGAAAGTTATAGTTTTTGACCCTTATGTTGATGATAAGGTTATTGCATCTTTTGGTGGAAAAAAAGTTTCAAACCTTGAAGATGCTTTAAAAGTAGCTGATATTTTGTCATTAAGTTTACCTCTAAATAGTGAAACAAAAAATTTTATTACATTAAGAGAAATGAAACTTATGAAAAAGAGTTCAGTCATAATTAATGCAGCAAGAGGTGGGGTTGTTAATGAAGTAGATTTAAACAATGCACTTAATAATAATATTATAGCTTTTGCTGGAATAGATGTTTTCGAAAAAGAGCCACCCGAACTAACAAATCCATTGTTAACTAATCAAAAAGTAGTGTTAAGTCCACATGCAGCAACTTTTACTAAAGAAGGGTTGGAGAGTATGGCTGTTGAAACAGCTCAAAACATTATAGATTTTTTTGAAAATAAAATTGAGAGTACTAAAATTGTTAAACTTTAATAAAATAGATTTAATCAAGTTAATTAATTAAAATAAGATATGTTTTTAAATACAAAACTACAAAGTAGAGAAAAACATATAAAAGTTGCCTTCATCGGTTGTGGAAAATTTGTTAGCATGTTCCTTGCTCAATATAATCAACTACAAAAAATTACTATTGATACTATTGTTGATATCAATATTGATAATGCAAAAAAAAATTGCCTTAAAAGTGGACTAACTAATGAGACAATTGATAAAATTAACTTTGTTACTTCTTTAGATGAGGCAATAGACAGAGATATTGAAATTTTTATAGAAGCGACTGGAAATCCAATTATTGGAACAATTCATGCGGTAAAAATTATAAAAAATAAGAAACATATTATACTAGTAAATGTTGAAGCAGATGTTACTTGCGGTAAATACCTTGCTGATCTTGCAAAAGAAAATAATGTTATTTGTTCAATGGCTTATGGGGATCAACCTTCTTTAATTATGGAGCAAATTGAATGGGCAGAATTAAATGGTTTTTCTGTTGTCTGCGCTGGGAAAGGTACCAAGTACCATCCAGATTTTGAATACTCAACGCCAGATACCGTATGGGGTTATTATGGTTTAAGCAAAGAACGCGCTGAAATAGAATCTGGTATGAACCCCAAGATGTTTAATAGCTTTTTATGTGGTGATAAATCAGCAATTGAAATGTGTGCAGTGAGTAATGCATCAAACTTAAAATGTCCAAGTAATGGATTAACTTTCCCACCAGTTGGAGTATATGACATTGCTAAGAAATTAATTCCAAAAGATAAAGGAGGATTGATTGATTATGAAGGTCAAGTAGAAGTTATTTCAAGTATCGATTTAAACCAAAAAGATATTCCAAATGATCTTAGATGGGGTGTCTATATTGTGATCAAAGCTCAAAATCAATATGTCAAAAATTGTTTTAAAGATTATGGAATGGTTACAGATGCATCAGGTAGCTATTCAGCCATATGGAGACCGTATCATTATATTGGCTTAGAGCTTGCTCAATCAATATATTCAATTGCACTTGACCAAAAAGCAACTGGGCAAACCGTAAATTAC